>JBEHXI010000135.1:0-19549 GCA_048498775.1 Actinomycetota bacterium
GAGGGGACCACGGCTTTTTCGCGTTCCGATCATGTGCTGTTCACCCGGCGCTCGGCCGGTCATCGTCGGGGGCCGTCACTCTGGCGGCCTAACCGACGGGAGGTGGGCCGTGAAGCCGAGCGGCAGCGTGGTCGAGGGAACCCTGGTGGACGCCTTCGAGGCCGAGTTCGCCCAGCTCGTCGGCGGACGGATCTGCGTCGCCGTGGACGAGAGAGGCTCCGCCCTGGCCGTCGCGCTGCGGGCCCTGGGCATCGGGCCGGGTGACGAGGTGATCGTCGCCTCCTACGGGCCGGCGGGCAGCGCGCACGCGGTCCAACTGGTGGGCGCCACCCCGGTCTTCGCGGACATCGACGCTCACACCTTCTGCCTGGACCCGCAGGCGGTCTCCGCCGTGGTGGGTCCGCGTACCGCGGCGATCCTCGCCGCCCACCGCTTCGGTCACCCGGCGGCGATGGGAGCTCTGGAGGCCGTGGCGGACCGGCACGGGCTGGTGCTGCTGGAGGATGCCTCCGAGGCGGTGAACGCGGCCATCGACGGCCGCCCGGTGGGCACGTTCGGCACCGCTGCGGTCTTCGGGCCCTGCGTGGTGACCGCGGATCCCGGCCTGGCGCAGGCGCTGCGGCAGGCCCGTACCGGCGAGGCGCTGCCCGGTGAGGACTGGGCGGCCGAGCACCGGGCCGCGATCGAGGGGATGGCCGGCGTCACGGCCCGGCGGCGGGCCCACGCCAGGATCCTGGACTCGGCGCTCAAGGGTGTGCTGGTGCCGTATGTCCAGCCGGGCGCCTGGCATGTGTACGGCAGCTACACGGTGCGGGTGCCGGGCAACGGGCGGCCGGACCGGGACGCCTTCGCCCGGGCCCTGGCGGCGCGGGGTGTGCGGGCCACGGTCCCGGTGGTCACGCCGGTGCACCGCCGGCCCGAGCACCGCAGTGCCGTGGACCTGCCCCGTACCGAGGAGGCGGCGGCGCACACGCTGTGCCTGCCGGTCGAGCCGCTGCTGACCGGCCGGGAGGTCGAGCGGGTCGTCGCGGCGTGCAACGCGCTGGGCGGGCTGCTCTGAGAGCGGTGGGCACGGATTTTCGGCACCGGCCCGAATGGGCTACGATCTTCTCCGGCAGCTCGCCCCAATAGCTCAGTCGGCAGAGCGTCTCCATGGTAAGGAGAAGGTCTACGGTTCGATTCCGTATTGGGGCTCCGTGATGACGAAGGCCCCCGCCGTCCGGCGGGGGCCTTCGCCGTGTCCGGGGCCGGTCAGGCCGGCCGGTCCTCGAACTCCGGCACCCGCATCGCGAGGATCGCCATGTCGTCGGAGGGGGCGTCGGCGGCGAACCGCTCGACGGCCCGCTGGATGCGGGCGGCGACCGCGCCGGCGGTCAGACCGGTGCACTGGGCCAGGACGTCGGCGAGACCGTCGTCGCCGAGCATCCGCGGCCCGTCGCGCCGTTCGGTGACGCCGTCGGTGACGCACAGCAGCACGTCCCCCGGGTCGAGGGTGATGGTCTGCTCGACGAGTTCCAGGTCGTCCAGCACGCCCAGCAGCGGCTGCGGTTCGGCGGCCGGCTCGACGCTGCCGTCCTGGCGCAGGCGCAGCGGCAGCGGGTGCCCGGCGCAGACCACCTTGAGGATGGCGCGGCCGTCCGGCTGCGGCCACAACTCCCCGTAGAGCAGGGTCAGGAAGCGGCTGCGGGCGCCCTCGTCGAGGATCGCGGCGTTGAGGCGCTCCAGTACGGCGGGGCCGCCGAAACCCTCGCGGGCGAGCAGGCGCAGCGCGTGCCGGGCGAGGCCGGTGACGGCGGCGGCCTCCGGGCCGGTGCCGCACACGTCGCCGATCGCGAAGCCCCAGCAGTCCTCGCGGATCGGGAAGAGGTCGTAGAAGTCGCCGCCGACCTCGTTGCCCTCGCCGGCGGCCCGGTAGATGACCTCCACCTCGACGCCGGGGATGTGCGGCAACTCCGGGGGCAGCAGGCTGCGTTGCAGGGACTGGCTGATCGCGGTGCGCTCGGAGTACAGCCGGGCGTTGTCCAGGGCGAGCGCGGCGCGGCGGGAGAGGTCCTCGGCGAGTTCCAGGATCTCCTGGCGGAAGCGCTCGTCGGAGGGCTTGCCGAGGGTCAGCATGCCGATGACGCGGTTGCGGGCGACCAGCGGCAGCACCACCGTCTCGCCGCCGACCGCGGAGGCGGTGGCGTGGGCGGTGCCGGGGCCGGTGGCGACGCGTCCGGGTTCGCCGAGGCCCAGGCTGCGCAGCGAGGCGCGCAGGGCCATCGAGTGGGCGAACTCCGAAGGGGCGTTCCACACCCGGGCGCCCGGAGTGGGGTCGGGGCTGGGCGGGTCGATGCGGGCCAGCAGCGCCTTGAGGCCGTCGATGCGGTCCTCGTCCTCGTGCAGCACGAACGCGAGTTCGGGCTCCGACTGGTCGGCGATGGTGTAGACGGCGCACCAGGTGGCCAGGGTCGGCACCGTCATCTGGGCCATCAGCGCCAGCGTCTGGTCGCGTTCCAGGGTGCCGGCGAGCAGGTCGGACGCCTCGACGAGGAAGGACAGCGAGCCGCGGCGCAGCCGCTCCAGCTCGGTGAGGCGGGCGCTCTCGACCGCGAGGGCGATGCGGTCGGCGGCGAACTGGAGCCGCAGCGCCTCCTCGTTGGTGTAGCGGCCGGGGGACTCGGAGGCGACGCCGAGGGACCCGGTGAGCCGTCCCTCGACCTTCAGCGGGACGGTGACCACCGAGCGCATCCCGGTGCCGGCCAGCAGCGGTACGGCGCCGGGGGCGGCGGTGAGGTCCTCGTGGACGGCCGGCATGCGGGCGCTGCCGTAGCGGCCGGTGCCCGCCTCGACGGGGACCCGGGCGAAGCGCTGCCGGGCCGAGGGCAGGCCGGTGGAGGCCCGCACCTCGAGTTCGGTCTCGTCGTCGGTGGCCAGCAGCAGGTAGGCGGCGTCGCCGTCGAGCATGTCGCGGGCGCGCTCCACGGTGCGCTGCAGCAGCCCGTCGAGGTCGTCGGGGGCGGGGGAGCCGATGAAGGCGTCGAAGGCGTCGCTGGCCTTGCCGCGGTCCAGCGGGCTGCTGTCCTGGGCGGGGCCGCGGGGGTGGCTCTGCAGCACCGCCCGCTCCTGCTCTCGGACCAGCAGGCATACGGTGGACGGCTCGCCGGAGGAGTCGCGGATCCGTAGGTGGGAGCCGTACACCGGCTGGATGCGGCCGTCGGCGCCGCGCAGGCCGTAGCTGCCCTCCCAGCGGGACAGGCGCAGCGCCTCGGCCAGCCCGAAGCCGGTGCCGGGGGTCTGGGGCCAGGCGGTGAGGTCGGTGAGGGGCTTGCCGACGACCTGCTCGGCCAGGTGGCCGAAAAGCGCCTGGGCGTCCTCGTTCCAGCCGGTGATGACCCCGCTCGCCTCGACCTGGACGACGGCCACGCGCACCTGGGCGTCGGCGACGGGCAGCGCGGCGGCGGGGAGGGCGGGGCCGGCCGAGCGGGTGCCGGCGGGCCGGTCGGGCAGGTCGAGCTGGAACCAGACCCGCTTGTGGGTGGAGGTGTACTCCACGCCCCAGCGGCCGGCCAGCGCCGAGCAGAGGACCAGGCCGCGGCCGCCCTCGTGGTCGGGGTTGACCTGGTGGTCGGCGATGTCGAGGAGGGGGACCTCGCGCTCGGGGTAGTGGTCGGCGACCTCGACGCGGACGGCGGCCGCGTAGCGCAGGCACATCACCTCCGCGGCGGTGCCGGCGTGGACCACGGCGTTGGTGACCAGCTCGCTGGTGAGGACGACGGCGTCGTCAACGATGTCAGCGAAGCCCCAGCCCTGGAGGGTGTCGCGGACGAAGGCGCGCGCCGTGGCGACCGAGCGCCCGACCGGTTCGAAGGTGGCGGCTGCGCGCGCGGTGATCACGTGGCTCCTTGTGTGTTGCGGGTCACCCGGCTCCTGGCTGCTTCTCTGTTCGCCCACGTAGGGTAGCCAGGTACGGTTGGCCGCCTCGGCGGTGGCCGAGGCGGCTGGTCCCCGTTCGGCGCTCTGCTCGCGCATCGTCTCGCGGCACCCCTCCGCTGCCCAGGTGTACGCCCGGCTGTTGTCTGGCGGGCAACCGCTGCCAGGTTACTTACCCACCAAGGCGGTGTGTGCGCCGGTTGCGGGTGTTTTACGCCGGGATTGCGCCGCGGGTTCTCGTTGAAGCTGCCGAACTGTTATGGCCGGGTGCGGCCATGGTGAAACACTGGGAAGGCCTTGGGCGGGGGCACGGCCAGGGTCAGGACGACGATCAACCCTCCGGGAGGGACAGGGTGGAGTCTGGTGCACCGGCGCGTGGCGCGGCCACGCGCGCGAAGAGCGCGCGTGCCCGGGCCAACGGGACCGTAGAGGTCGAGGCGGCTGCGCTGCACAGACTGCTAGCGGCGCTGTCCGCGATGCGGGACGGCAACTTCCGCAAGAGGCTGACGGTCTCCGGCGACGGCGTCATGGCGGAGATCTCGGCCTTGTTCAACGAGGTCGCGGACCGTAATCAGCATCTCACCGGCGAACTGGCGCGGGTGCGGCGGGTGGTGGGCCGTGAGGGCAAGCTCACCGAGCGGCTGAACATGGGGCCCTGCGAGGGCTCCTGGGCTGCGGCGATCGACGCGTCCAACGCGCTGGTGGAGGACCTGGTGCGGCCGGTCTCCGAGGTGGGCCGGGTGCTGTCCGCGGTCGCCGAGGGCGATCTGGAGCAGCGGATGGACCTGCGCTCGCTCAGTTCGGACGGCTCGGCGCATCCGCTGCGCGGGGAGTTCCTGAAGGTCGGCCGTACGGTCAACGGGCTGGTCGACCAGCTGTCGGCGTTCACCGACGAGGTCACCCGGGTGGCCAGCGAGGTCGGCACCGAGGGCAAGCTGGGCGGCCAGGCCCAGGTGCGCGGGATGTCCGGTTCGTGGAAGGACCTCACCGAGTCCGTCAACACGATGGCGTCCCGGCTGACCGCGCAGGTGCGGGACATCGCGCTGGTGACGACCGCGGTGGCCAAGGGCGACCTGTCCCGCAAGGTCACGGTGCACGTGGCCGGCGAGATGCTGGAGCTGAAGAACACCGTCAACACGATGGTGGACCAGCTGTCCTCGTTCGCCTCCGAGGTGACCCGGGTGGCCCGTGAGGTGGGCACCGAGGGCGAGCTGGGTGGCCAGGCGCAGGTGCCGGGGGTGGCCGGGGTCTGGAAGGACCTGACGGACTCGGTGAATTTGATGGCCGGGAACCTGACCGCGCAGGTGCGCGACATCGCGCAGGTGACGACGGCGGTGGCGAACGGCGACCTGACGCGGAAGATCACCATCGGTGCGCGCGGCGAGTTCGCGCAGCTCGCCGACACCATCAACGGCATGACCGAGACGCTGCGCACCTTCGCCGACGAGGTGACGCGGGTCGCGTACGAGGTGGGCGCCAAGGGCCAGCTCGGCGGTCAGGCGAAGGTGCCCGGTGCGGCGGGAATGTGGAAGGACCTGACGGATTCGGTGAACACCGCGTTCCGCAACCTGACGGGTCAGGTGCGGGACATCGCGCAGGTGACGACGGCGGTGGCGAACGGCGATCTGTCGCAGAAGGTCACGGTCGATGTCTCCGGCGAGATGCTGGAGTTGAAGAACACCGTCAACACGATGGTGGACCAGCTGTCCGCGTTCGGTTCCGAAGTGACCCGGGTGGCGCGGGAGATCGGCGCGGACGGTGAACTCGGCGGCCAGGCGCAGGTGCCGGGCGCGGCCGGGATGTGGAAGGACCTGACGGACTCGGTCAACACCGCGTTCCGCAACCTCACCAGCCAGGTGCGCAACATCGCCCAGGTGACGACGGCGGTGGCGAACGGCGACCTGTCGCAGAAGGTCACGGTGGACGTCTCCGGCGAGATGCTCCAGCTGAAGAACACCGTGAACACCATGGTGGACCAGCTGTCGTCGTTCGCGGCGCAGGTCACGCGGATGGCCCGGGACGTGGGCACCGAGGGCCGGCTCGGCGGTCAGGCCCGGGTGGACGGCGTCTCGGGCACCTGGAAGGACCTGACGGACTCCGTCAACTTCATGGCGGGCAACCTGACCAGTCAGGTGCGTCAGATCGCCCAGGTGACGACGGCGGTGGCGCGCGGTGACCTCTCGCAGAAGATCGAGGTCGACGCGCGCGGGGAGATCCTGGAGCTGAAGAACACCATCAACACGATGGTCGACCAGCTCTCGGCCTTCGCCGACCAGGTGACCCGGGTGGCACGTGAGGTGGGCACCGAGGGCCGGCTTGGCGGCCAGGCGCAGGTGCCCGGGGTCGCGGGCGTCTGGCGGGACCTGACGGACTCGGTGAACGGCATGGCGGGCAACCTGACCGCGCAGGTCCGCAACATCGCGTCGGTGGCGACCGCGGTCGCCAAGGGTGACCTGTCGCAGAAGATCGACGTGGACGCCCGCGGCGAGATCCTGGAGCTGAAGAACACCCTGAACACGATGGTCGACCAGCTGTCGTCGTTCGCCGAGCAGGTCACCCGGGTGGCGCGCGAGGTGGGCACCGAGGGCATCCTGGGCGGCCAGGCCGACGTGCAGGGCGTGTCGGGGACGTGGAAGGACCTGACGCAGTCCGTCAACCTGATGGCCAACAACCTCACCAACCAGGTGCGGAACATCGCCGAGGTGACGACGGCGGTCGCGCAGGGCGACCTGTCCAAGAAGATCACCGTCGACGCCAAGGGCGAGATCCTGGCGCTGGTCACGACCGTCAACACGATGGTGGACCAGCTGTCCGCGTTCGGTGACGAGGTGACCCGGGTGGCCCGCGAGGTGGGCACCGAGGGCCAGTTGGGCGGTCAGGCCCGCGTCCGGGACGTCTCGGGCATCTGGAAGGACCTCACCGACAACGTCAACCTGATGGCGAACAACCTGACGAGCCAGGTGCGCAGCATCGCCGCGGTCGCCAGCGCGGTCGCCAACGGCGACCTGACCAAGAAGATCACGGTGGAGGCGCGCGGCGAGGTCGCGCAGCTCGCCGACACCATCAACACGATGGTGGACACCCTGTCGGCCTTCGGTGACGAGGTCACCCGCGTGGCGCGCGAGGTGGGCACCGAGGGCCGTCTGGGCGGTCAGGCGCGGGTGCCGGGCGTGTCGGGCACCTGGAAGGACCTGACCGAGTCGGTGAACTCGATGGCGTCCAACCTCACCGGCCAGGTCCGCAACATCGCGATGGTCACCACGGCGGTGGCCCGCGGCGACCTGTCGAAGAAGATCGACGTGGACGCCCGCGGGGAGATCCTGGAGCTGAAGACCACCATCAACACCATGGTCGGCCAGCTGTCGGCGTTCGGTGACGAGGTGACCCGGGTGGCCCGCGAGGTGGGCACCGAGGGCCGTCTGGGCGGTCAGGCGCGGGTGCCGGGTGTGTCCGGCATCTGGAAGGACCTCACCGAGTCGGTGAACCTGATGGCGAACAACCTGACCAGCCAGGTGCGCAACATCGCCCAGGTGGCCACCGCGGTGACCCGCGGCGACCTCAACCTGAAGATCGACGTGGACGCCGCCGGCGAGATCCTGGAGCTCCAGGACCACATCAACACGATGATCGTCAAGCTCCGCGAGACCACGCTGGCCAACAAGGAGCAGGACTGGCTCAAGGGCAACCTGGCCCGCATCTCCGGTCTGATGCAGGGCCGCCGCGATCTGCACGACGTCGCGCAGCTGATCATGAGCGAGCTGACGCCGGTGGTCTCCGGCCAGCACGGCGCGTTCTTCCTCGCGATGGAGACCGGCGAGAGCGGGTCGATCGGCGGCGCCGACAGCGCGCCGTACGAGCTGCGGCTGATCGGCGCCTACGGCTACTCACGCAGCACCATGCCGACGTCGTTCCTGCCGGGTGAGTCGCTGATCGGTCAGGCGGCGGTGGAGAAGCGCACGGTGCTGGTGGAGAACGTGCCGCCGGGCTACCTGAAGATCTCCTCGGGGCTCGGGGAGGCGCCGCCGGCCAATGTCATCGTGCTGCCGGTGCTGTTCGAGGACCGGATCCTCGGGGTGATCGAGCTGGCCTCCTTCCAGCCGTTCACCCAGATCCAGAAGGACTTCCTCAACCAGATCGCGGAGATGATCGCGGTCAGCGTCAACACGATCAGCGTCAACACCAAGACCGAGAAGCTGCTGGCGCAGTCGCAGGAGCTGACCGCGCAGCTGCGGGAGCGGTCCGCGGAGCTGGAGAACCGGCAGCGCGCGCTCCAGGCGTCCAACGCGGAACTCGAGGAGAAGGCCGAGCTGCTGGCGCGGCAGAACCGCGACATCGAGGTGAAGAACACCGAGATCGAGGAGGCCCGGCAGGTCCTGGAGGAGCGCGCCGAGCAGCTCGCGGTCTCGATGCGCTACAAGTCCGAGTTCCTGGCGAACATGTCGCACGAGCTGCGCACCCCGCTCAACTCGCTGCTGATCCTGGCGAAGCTGCTCGCCGACAACGCCGACGGGAACCTGACGCCCAAGCAGGTGGAGTTCGCCGAGACGATCCACGGCGCTGGCTCGGACCTGCTCCAGCTGATCAACGACATCCTGGACCTGTCGAAGGTCGAGGCGGGCAAGATGGACGTCAGCCCGACGAGGATCGCGCTGGTGCAGCTGGTGGACTACGTGGAGGCCACCTTCCGGCCGCTGACGGCGGAGAAGGGCCTGGACTTCTCGGTGCGGGTCTCGCCGGAGCTGCCGGTGACCCTGCACACCGACGAGCAGCGGCTGCTGCAGGTGCTGCGCAACCTGCTGTCGAACGCGGTGAAGTTCACCGACAGCGGCGCGGTGGAGCTGGTGATCCGGCCGGCGGGCAAGGACATCCCGGTGGCGATCCGCGAACACCTGCTGGAGTCGGGCGCGTTGCGCGACCCGGACCAGGAGATGATCGCGTTCTCCGTGACGGACACCGGCATCGGCATCGCGGCGAGCAAGATGCGCGTGATCTTCGAGGCGTTCAAGCAGGCGGACGGCACCACCAGCCGCAAGTACGGCGGTACCGGTCTGGGCCTGTCCATCAGCCGGGAGATCGCCCGGCTGCTGGGCGGCGAGATCCACGCGGACAGCGAGCCGGGCCGCGGTTCGACGTTCACCCTGTACCTGCCGCTGAGCATCGGCGACCAGACGCCGGACCAGCAGGTGCCGGGAGGCGAGCTGGAGTACGCCGACGCGGAGGCGGACGCGGCGCAGGAGCGGGTGCGGTCGGTGGGCACGCCGAACGGGCGCGCCGGTGGCCTGTCGCGGCTGCGCCGGCGGGCGCTGCCGTCGCCGGACCGCGCCGCCCTGCCGGGGCCGTCCGGGCAGCAGTCCGGCGCCGAGGTGTGGCCGGAGGAGACGCCGGTGGAGCACGTGGGCTTCCAGGGCGGCTTCCACGGTGAGAAGGTGCTCATCGTCGACGACGACATCCGCAACGTCTTCGCGCTGACCAGCGTGCTGGAGCAGCGCGGACTGACCGTGCTGTACGCGGAGAACGGCCGGGAGGGCATCGAGGTGCTGGAGCAGCACGACGACGTCGCCGTGGTGCTGATGGACATCATGATGCCGGAGATGGACGGGTACGCCACGACGTCGGCGATCCGCCGGATGCCGCAGTTCGCGGGGCTGCCGATCATCGCGCTGACGGCGAAGGCGATGAAGGGCGACCGGGAGAAGAGCATCGAGTCGGGTGCGTCGGACTACGTCACCAAGCCGGTGGACACCGATCACCTGCTCTCCGTGATGCAGCAGTGGATGCGGGCTCGTTGATCGAGTTCGCACCGGAAATGACCGAGTAAAGTCCGAATGAGATCGGGATGGGATTGCGTCAGCTCGTAACTCGTTGTGTGCGATCACGTGTGAGACGGCGGGATTCAGGGAACCTTCTGGTCTCCCGCTACGTTTCTGCTACGTGCACAGTGACATGGCGGTGACAGGGTGTGGCGAACGACAGGTGCGGCTACCATGACCGGCACAAGGGCGGGCGGCGTACAGGAGTCGTCCCTGGGGGCGGCGCCCGGCGCACTGCCGGGACGAGGAGGACGGGCCATGGTGCAGAAGGCCAAGATCCTCCTGGTCGATGACCGGCCGGAGAATCTGCTGGCGCTGGAGGCCATCCTCTCCGCGCTCGATCAGACGCTGGTGCGGGCATCGTCCGGGGAGGAGGCGCTCAAAGCGCTGCTCACGGACGACTTCGCGGTCATCCTGCTCGACGTCCAGATGCCGGGCATGGACGGGTTCGAGACCGCCGCGCACATCAAGCGGCGGGAGCGCACCCGGGACATCCCGATCATCTTCCTGACGGCCATCAACCACGGCCCCCACCACACCTTCCGCGGGTACGCGGCGGGCGCGGTCGACTACATCTCCAAGCCGTTCGACCCGTGGGTGCTGCGCGCGAAGGTCTCGGTCTTCGTCGAGCTGTACATGAAGAACTGCCAGCTGCGCGAGCAGGCGGCGCTGCTGCGGCTCCAGTTGGACCAGGGCGCGCAGGGCGGCCAGGGCGGCGCGGACGGCGCCCGGGACTCCGCCGGGCTGCTGGCCGAGCTGTCGGCGCGCCTCGCGGCCGTCGAGGAGCAGGCCGAGGCGCTGTCCAAGCAGCTCCACGACTCCGCCGACGCGGCGGCCGTGGCCACCGCGGCACACCTGGAGCGCAAGCTGACCGGGCTGCGGCGGGCGCTGGACGCCCTGGAGCCGGGATCGGGTCCGGGGCCGGCGTCGGTGCCCCCACAGGGCTGACAGCCACGGGTTATCGGGGGTGATGCCGCGTCACCCCCGGTGACCGGCCCGCCCCGCGCGTCGCGACACGAACGGGTGTACTCCGCGCCGCACCTGTCGCACCGGCCCCGCGACGGTAATCTCACCATCATGGCCTCACGTACGTCCGGCAAGGGTTCCCGCGGCTCCGCCGGAGCCGCGGGACCCCGCGCCGGTCGTGGCGCGGGGACGGCGAAGAAGGCCCCGGCCGCCAAGGCCGCCCGGCCGCCGCAGGCCAGGAAGGCCCCGGCGCGCAAGGCGCCCGCCAAGAAGGCCGCCGCCAAGCCGGCGCCCCGGCCCGCCCCCAGCCCCACCGGGGCCATCTTCCGGCTGGTGCGGGCGCTGTGGCTGGGTCTGGCGCACAGCGTCGGCGCCCTGTTCCGCGGGATAGGCCGCGGCGCCCGCGGCCTGGACCCGGCGCACCGCAAGGACGGCCTGGCGCTGCTGCTGCTCGGCATCGCCCTGGTGGTGGCCGCCGGCACCTGGTCCAACCTCAGCGGCCCGGTCGGGGACCTGGTCAGCATGCTGATCACGGGGGCGTTCGGCCGGCTCGACCTGATCGTGCCGGTCCTGCTGGCCGCCATCGCGGTGCGGCTGATGCGCCACCCCGAACAGCCCGAGGCCAACGGACGCATCGTCATCGGCCTGTCCACCCTGGTCATCGGCGTGCTGGGGCTGGTCCACATCGGCTGCGGCTCCCCGGGCCGCGGCCAGGGCGCCCAGGCCATGCGGGACGCGGGCGGGCTGATCGGCTGGGCGGCGTCCAAGCCGCTGGTCTTCACCGTCGGATCGACCCTGGCCGTGCCGCTGCTGGCGCTGCTGACGGTCTTCGGCCTGCTGGTGGTCACCGCCACCCCGGTCAACGCCATCCCGCGCCGCATTCGGCAGCTGGGCACCCGGCTCGGCCTGTACGAGGAGCGCCTCCCGGCCCCGGCCGGCGCCGACCCGTACGGGCCGTACGACGCGGAACCGTACGGCTCCGAACCGCACGACGACGAGACCGGGGCGGCCCCGGCGCGCCGTGGCCGCCGTTCCGCCGCGGGGCCGCGGGAGACCCCCGCCGGCGACCCGGAGGCCGCCGAGATCGCCAAGCGCCGCACCCGCCGCCGCAAGGATCCGCAGCCCGGCACGGCGGGCGGGCCCGACGCCGTGGACGTGGCCGCCGCCGCGGCCGCCGCGCTGGACGGCGCGGTGCTGCACGGGGTGCACCCCTCCCCGGTGGTCGCGGACCTGACCAGCCGGATCTCCATGGCCAAGGCGGCACCGCCGGCCGCAGAGGCCGCGGCCGCCCCCGAGGAGCAGACGCCCGACGTCCCGCCGCCCGGCGCCCGGCGGAAGCGGGGTGCCGCCGCCGAGGACTCCGGCGTCCCCGACCTGACCAAGCACACCCCGCCGCCGGCCGGCGATGCGCTGCCGCCGCGCGCCGAGCAGTTGCAGCTGTCCGGCGACATCACCTACGCGCTGCCCTCCCTGGACCTGCTGGAGCGCGGCGGCCCCGGCCGCACCCGCAGCCCCGCCAACGACGCCATGGTGGCCTCCCTGACCGGCGTGTTCACCGAGTTCAAGGTGGACGCCCGGGTCACCGGCTTCACCCGCGGCCCGACGGTCACCCGCTACGAGGTGGAGCTCGGACCGGCCGTGAAGGTCGAGCGGATCACCGCGCTGACCAAGAACATCGCCTACGCGGTCGCCAGCCCCGACGTGCGCATCATCAGCCCGATCCCGGGCAAGTCGGCGGTCGGCATCGAAATCCCCAACACCGACCGCGAGATGGTCAACCTCGGGGACGTCCTGCGCTCGGCGGAGGCGGTGGGCGAGGACCACCCGATGACGGTCGGCCTCGGCAAGGACGTCGAGGGCGGCTATGTGACGGCCAACCTCGCCCGGATGCCGCACATCCTCATCGCGGGCGCCACCGGCTCCGGCAAGTCGTCCTGCATCAACTGCCTGATCACCTCGATCACCGCGCGGGCCACCCCGGACGAGGTGCGGATGGTGCTGGTCGACCCCAAGCGCGTCGAACTGACCGCGTACGAGGGCATCCCGCACCTGATCACCCCGATCATCACCAACCCGAAGAAGGCCGCCGAGGCGCTGCAGTGGGTGGTCCGCGAGATGGACCTGCGCTACGACGACCTGGCCGCCTACGGGTACCGGCACATCGACGACTTCAACGCGGCGGTGCGCTCCGGGAAGGCCACCCCGCCGCCGGGCAGCGAGCGGGAGCTGGCCCCGTACCCGTACCTGCTGGTCATCGTGGACGAGCTCGCGGACCTGATGATGGTGGCGCCGCGCGACGTGGAGGACGCCATCGTCCGGATCACCCAGCTGGCCCGCGCGGCGGGCATCCACCTGGTCCTGGCCACCCAGCGGCCCAGCGTGGACGTGGTGACCGGCCTGATCAAGGCGAACGTGCCCTCCCGGCTCGCCTTCGCCACCTCCTCGCTCGCCGACAGCCGGGTGATCCTCGACCAGCCGGGCGCCGAGAAGCTGATCGGCAAGGGTGACGGTCTGTTCCTGCCGATGGGCGCGAACAAGCCGATCCGGCTGCAGGGCGCCTTCATCACCGAGGAGGAGATCGCACGGATCGTCCAGCACTGCAAGGACCAGCTCACCCCGGTCTACCGCGAGGACGTCACCGGCACCGGCGGCCCGAAGAAGGAGATCGACGAGGAGATCGGCGACGACCTGGACCTGCTGCTCCAGGCCGCCGAACTGGTGGTCACCACCCAGTTCGGCTCGACCTCGATGCTCCAGCGGAAACTGCGCGTGGGCTTCGCCAAGGCGGGCAGGCTGATGGACCTGATGGAGTCGCGCGGCGTGGTCGGCCCGAGCGAGGGTTCCAAGGCGCGCGACGTGCTGGTGAAACCGGACGAACTGGAGGGAGTACTCGCCACGATCCGCGGGGAGTCTCCTTCCTGACGGACCAGGCCCCGCAGGGGGAAACGGCCGGGCGACGGCAGGCAACCCTTTCCCCTGTTCGGACGTCACATGGGGGCAGGAGGAACGTTCTTGCCGAAGGCCCTCCTGATGGCGGACAACGTGCCATGGTCCGCTTGCCCGATGTTTGCCGGCCGCCCCTAAACTGAATTTCCAGCAGGTGGCTACACGCTCGAAAGGCGCCCCCGTGTCCATCGGCAACTCACCCCCCGACGCACCCCCTTCCGATGCGCCGGTGCCCATCGGCCGGGCCCTGGCCCAGGCACGTCACCATGCCGGTCTGAGCGTCGACCAGATCAGCGCCGCCACCCGAGTGAGAGTGCCGATCGTCCAGGCGATCGAGCAGGACGACTACTCGCGGTGCGGTGGCGACGTGTACGCGCGCGGCCACATCCGCAGCCTGGCCAAGGCCGTGGGCATCGACCCCGAACCGCTGGTCGCCCAGTACGACGCGGAGCACGGCGGACGCCCCGCGCCGTCCACCCTGGTCGCGCCGGTCTACGAGGCCGAACGGATCCGGCCGGAGCCACGCCGGCCGAACTGGTCGGCCGCCATGATCGCGGCGATCGTCGTGGTCGTCGGCTTCGTCGGCTTCACGCTGCTCAGCGGTGGCCGGACCGGCGAGCCGGTGGCCGGCCGGGCCTCCGACTCCCGGCCCACCGCGCACGCCTCCCGGCCGCCCGCGCACAGCCCGGCGCCCACCATCTCCTCGGCCGCCGAACCGGCACCCAGCAACAGCGCGATCGCCGCCGCCCCCGCCGACAAGGTCACCGTGAAGCTGGTCGCCGAGAACGGCAGGAGCTGGGTCTCGGCCACCGCGGACGACGGCCACAGCCTCTACCAGGGGCTGCTGGACAACGGGCAGTCGCAGACGTTCACCGACGCCAAGCGGATCTCCCTGGTGCTGGGCAACGCCGGAGCCGTCCGGATGTACGTCAACGGCAAGGACCTCGGCATCGCCGGCGCCGACGGGCAACTGCTGCGCACCAACTTCACCCCCGGCGACCCCCAGGCCGGCTGACCGGCCCCGAACGGCCCCCGCCCCGCACCGACGGCCCCGAAGCCGCGGTGCCGGGCGGGGGCCGTCGCGTTCCCGCCCCGCCACCGGGTGGGGACCTGGCGAGAAACGCGCGGCCTCGGACAAAGTAGGCTGAGGCCATGCCCGAACCCCGTACCGTCGCTCTGGTCACGCTCGGCTGCGCCCGCAACGAGGTCGACTCCGAGGAGCTCGCCGGTCGTCTGGCGGCGGACGGCTGGCAGCTCGTCGAGGACGCCGCCGAGGCCGACGTGGCCGTCGTCAACACCTGCGGCTTCGTCGACGCCGCCAAGAAGGACTCCGTCGACGCCCTGCTGGAGGCCGGCGACCTCAAGGGCCGGGCGCGCACCAGAGCCGTCGTCGCGGTCGGCTGCATGGCCGAGCGCTACGGCAAGGAACTCGCCGAGGCCCTCCCCGAGGCCGACGGCGTGCTCGGCTTCGACGACTACACCGACATCTCCGAGCGGCTGCAGACCATCCTCTCCGGAGGCGGGCACGCCCCGCACACCCCCAGAGACCGGCGCAAGCTGCTGCCGATCAGCCCGGTCGAGCGGCAGCAGGCCGCGGTCAGCCTGCCCGGACACGGACAGGAGCCGGCCCCCGCCCCGGAGGACCTGCCGGAGGGCGTGGCGCCCGCGTCCGGGCCGCGCCCGATGCTGCGGCGCCGCCTGGACTCCGGCCCGGTCGCCTCGGTCAAGCTGGCCTCCGGCTGCGACCGGCGGTGCGCGTTCTGCGCCATCCCGTCCTTCCGGGGCTCCTTCGTCTCCCGGCGGCCCTCCGACGTGCTGGCCGAGACCCGCTGGCTCGCCGGGCAGGGCGTGCGCGAGGTGATGCTGGTCAGCGAGAACAACACCTCCTACGGCAAGGACCTCGGCGACATCCGGCTGCTGGAGACGCTGCTGCCGGAACTCGCCGCCGTCGAGGGCATCGAGCGGATCCGGGTCAGCTACCTGCAGCCCGCCGAGATGCGGCCCACCCTGATCGACGTGCTGACCTCCACCCCCAAGGTCGTCCCCTACTTCGACCTGTCCTTCCAGCACTCCGCGCCCGGCGTGCTGCGGGCCATGCGGCGCTTCGGCGACACCGACCGCTTCCTCGAACTGCTCGACCGCGTCCGGGCCAAGGCCCCGCAGGCCGGGGTCCGCTCCAACTTCATCGTCGGCTTCCCCGGCGAGACCGAGCAGGACGTCGCGGAACTGGAGCGCTTCCTGACCGCCGCGCGCCTGGATGCCATCGGCGTCTTCGGGTACAGCGACGAAGAGGGCACCGAGGCGGCCGGATACGACGGCAAGCTCGACGAGGACGTGATCGCCGAGCGGCTGGCGCGGGTCTCCCGGCTCGCCGAGGAGCTCACCGCGCAGCGCGCCGAGGAGCGCTGCGGGGAGACCGTCGAGGTCCTGGTGGAGACCGTGGACGCCGAGGAGGGCGAGATCGCCGGCCGCGCGGCGCACCAGGCCCCCGAGACCGACGGCCAGACGCTGCTGACGTGGCGGGACGGCCTGGAGCCCGGGCAGCTGGTGGTGGCGAAGGTGGTGGCCACCGAGGGCGTCGACCTGATCGCCGAGCCGCTGGGACCGGCGGATGGGCAGGAGGCGGGCAGATGACGGGAGTACCGGTACCCGCGGCGGGCGGCCACCGGCCCGCGGGCGGCGCCGCCGCCCCGGCCGACGCGCCCGCCGCGGGCGGTGCCGGCCAGGCCGGCGACGCGGGAGCCCCGGTGCGCCGCCCGGTCCGGCTGTGGAACATCGCCAACATCCTCACCATGGCGCGGCTGCTGCTCGTACCGGTCTTCGTGCTGCTGCTGGTGCACGCCGGCGGCCACGACCCGGCCTGGCGCTCCTTCGCCTGGGCGGCCTTCGCCATAGCCATGATCACGGACCTGTTCGACGGCCAGCTGGCCCGCCGCCACGGCCTGGTGACCGACTTCGGCAAGATCGCCGACCCGATCGCCGACAAGGCCATCATGGGCGCCGCGCTGATCGGGCTGTCCGCGCTCGGGGACCTGCCCTGGGCGGTGACCGCGGTCATCCTCTTCCGGGAGATCGGCATCACGCTGATGCGCTTCTGGGTCATCAGACTCGGGGTGATCCCGGCCAGCCGCGGCGGGAAGCTCAAGACGCTCACCCAGGGCGTCGCGGTCGGGATGTACGTGCTGGTGCTCACCGGGCCGCTGGCCGACCTGCGGGCCTGGCTGATGGCGGTCGCGGTGGCCCTGACCGTGGTGACGGGCCTGGACTACGTGCGGCAGGCCGTGGTGCTGCGCCGCACCGCCGTGGCGGCCGCCCCGGCCGGGGAGGCCCCGGAGGGGGAGGCATGAGCGCGGCGGGCGAGGCGCTGCGGCTGCTGGAGCAGCGGGGGGCGACGCTCGCGGTGGCCGAGTCGCTGACCGGGGGCCTGCTGGCGGCCGAACTGACCGCGGTGCCGGGCGCCTCGCGCTCCTTCCGCGGATCGGTCACGGCGTACGCCACGGAGCTCAAGCGGGACCTGCTGGGTGTGGACGGCGACCTGCTGGCGGCCCGGGGCGCGGTGGACGCGCTGGTCGCCGAGGAGATGGCCGGCGGCGTGCGGCGCCGTCTCGCCGCCGACTGGGGGCTCGCGACGACGGGTGTCGCCGGCCCGGACCCGCAGGACGGCAAGCCGGTCGGCACGGTGTACGTGGCGGTCTGCGGGCCGGAGAGCACCTCGGTGGTCTCGTTGCGGCTGGACGGCGACCGGGCGGCGATCCGGGCCGCGACGGTGTCCGCCGCCCTCGATCTGCTGCTCGGCTCGCTGACCGCCGCCCAGGACGCCGCGGTGAACCAGCGGGACGCGCATGCCGTGAACGCGAGGGGACAGGATACGGAACAGGGCGGGCAGTTTTGATGTTTGCAGCCCTGAGTGAACACGTCATCGCTCCCCGCACGGTCGAGGCCGAAGGCGGTACGGTGGGGGCGAGAAGCTTACGGATGAGCGGTCCGAGGAGGGAGCCACCGATGATTTTGCTCCGTCGCCTGCTGGGTGACGTGCTGCGTCGGCAGCGCCAACGTCAGGGCCGCACCCTGCGCGAGGTCTCCGCGTCCGCCCGGGTCTCCCTGGGCTATCTGTCGGAGGTCGAGCGCGGCCAGAAGGAGGCTTCCTCCGAGCTGCTGTCGGCGATCTGCGACGCGCTGGACGTGCGGATGTCCGAGGTGATGCGCGAGGTCAGCGACGAGCTGTCGCTCGCGGAGCTGGCCCAGTCCGCGGCCGCCGAGCCCGCCGCGGCGCCGGTGCGCCCGCGTCTGGAGACCATCACCCACGTGCCGGGCAACCGCGTCACCATCAAGGCGCCCGCGGAGGCCGTGGACGTGGTCGCCGCCTGATCCCAGCGAACCCGCGCCCCCGGCCGGTCCCCGTGACCGGCCGGGGGCTTCGCTGTGCCGTCGTCTCCGCCGGCCGCGACGAGACACCGCCGATGACACCCGGGGCGACACCCGGGGCCGGCCGGCCGAGGGGGCGAAGAGCAGGGCCGGCCCCTCCCGGGTCCCTCCCGGGGTCCCTCCCGGGTCCCTCCCGGGGTCCCTCCCGGGTCTTTTCCGGTCCTTCTCCGGCCCATCCCCCCGGCCCATCTCCCGTTCCTTTCGGCGTCCTTGCCCGGTGCTCCTCCGGCCGTGCCGGGCGGCGGCGCCGCCTCGACCGCCCGGGTTTGAGCGGGCGGCAGCGGGCAGGCGATACCCGACGACACGGACTCACCTCAGGAGGAGCAGGAATGGGTGTGGTGAAGAGCACGCTTCCGGACGACGCGCGGAAGATCGTCGCGGACGCCCTGCAGGGCGCGCTGGTGGACCTGATCGATCTGTCCCTGGTGGCCAAGCAGGTGCACTGGAACGTGGTGGGCCCGCGCTTCCGCTCGGTCCATCTGCAGCTCGACGAGGTCGTCGCCAGCGCCCGTACGCACATGGACACGGTGGCCGAGCGGGCCTCCGCCCTGGGCATCAACCCGGACGGCCGGGCCGACACCGTCGCCCGGACCAGCGGCATCCAGCAGGTCAACGAGGGCTGGATCAACGACAAGGACGCGGTCGACACGCTGGTCGCCGCGCTGGGTGAGACCGTGCGCCGGATGCGGGAACGCGTCGCGTCGACGGAGGAGCCCGATCCGGTGACCCAGGACCTGATGATCACGGTCACCGCCGACCTGGAGAAGCACCACTGGATGTTCCAGGCGGAGAACGTCTCGGTGTGAGCCGAGCGGGGGGCGACGGCCCGTCGGGCGGGGCGATGGCTCCTTAACCCGAACGGGTGAAGGTGACGCCTGTCCGTCGAAAGAGGGATATCGATCACCGGTACAGGGAACCGATCTTGTACTGGGAGCCCTCCGGGTTCTCGCCGCAGCCTCGGGGATGAGGGAGGCGGCCATGAACACCCGACGTCAGGCAGAGGAGCTTCGCGCGCTGTCCTCGGTGCGCTGGGCGGCCGCGCTGCTGCTGGGGCTGGTGTGGTGGTGGGCGGTGCTGCGGGTGGCGTTGCAGCCCGCGCGCTCCGGCCCCGTCGAACAGGGTCTCGCGGCAGGCGGGTGGACGTTGAGCGTGTTGCCGGTACATGCCGCGCCACGGCAGCGGCGCTCCCCGGCGGCAGCGAAGACCGGGCGTTCCGGCGCCGGTGCTCCCGTCCTGGCGCTTCCGGTGCCGCGCCGGCCGCGGCCGATGGTCCGCCGGGCGGCCGTCGGGGCGCCTCGCCGCCCCCTGGGCGCCACCGCGATCAGAGCCTTGTCCCGTCCCTCGGGCGCCGGAACGGGGTCGTCCGGGCCCGGGGCGGCCGACGGGCCGGCCCGATGACCGCCTTCGGCCGCCGGGCCCGATGAGGCCCTGAACGGCGGCTGAGCGCCCGCGATGTCCCGTGTTGTTTGGGGCCGAGGGTCCTGTCCGTC
>JBEHXI010000136.1:0-19517 GCA_048498775.1 Actinomycetota bacterium
GCCGCGGCCTTTCCGCCCACGTCGGGGCGGTGCTCGCCGCGCAGCGACTCCAGGGCAAGGACTTTCATGATCGTTTTCTCCTCGGTTCGGATGCCGCGGCTCGGATGGCCGCGATGGCCGCGGTCCGGATCCGGCCACGGGCGGGGCGGTCAGAGGGCCAGGTCCGCCAGCGGTATCGCGCTCTCCCACACCTGCCGGTAGTGGCTCACCAGCAGGTGGAAGAGCCGGGAATGGTCGGCCTCGCGTATCCAGAACGAGGGGCGGACCGCGGTCGGGAATGCGTGCAGGATGGGTTCCACGTGGGCGTAACCACCGTTGCGGTCGGCGTCGAAGAGCATGACGGAGGCGGTCGGGATGCTGGTGTACGCCCGGATCTCCACGTACCTGCGGATCTGCGGCGGCAGGTTCGTGTGCCAGTGGCGCAGCTGTCTCAGATTGGTGCGCAGCACTTCGTCGAGGTTGGGGCAGTCGTGGACCGACCCCAGCGGCGTGACCCAGAGGATGGGGGTGCCGTTCTCGGCGACGGGGCTGAGCAGCGCGAGCCGGACGCGGCACTCCGCCCGTGCCCGCTCCTCGACCGCCGGCAGCAGACCGTGGACTATGAGGCCGAGTTGGAGCCCGAAGATCTCGACCCGCCGGGTGGACCGGGCCATCTGCTGCTGAAGGGGCGGAAGCTCGTCCCGGTCGGGGAAGAACCGCCACAGCCGGGCGCCTCCCGCGCTCGGGATCTCCGAGATGGCCCGTCGGATCTCCGCGGTCGCCAGGGCGATGACGCCCAGGAGGAGTACCGTCGTGGCCGCCACCAGGGTGTCGACCCAGCCACGCGGCGCGCCGAACGCCGAGACGATCTCCACGCCCGCCACCAGCACGGCCAGCAGCCAGCCGAGGTAGGCGTCCATGTAGTGCAGCAGCCGCAGATCGGCCAGAGCACGCTTCAGGCGTCCCATCAGGCAGCCCCCCTCTCCCCGGCTCTCACGGCGGGCACAGCAGCCCGGCCAGGGCGAAGGCCGCGATGGTCTTGGCGTCGACGAGTTCCTGGCCGGCGATCATCGACCGCAGCCGGGAGATCTTCACCCGCCTCGTCTCCAGCAGTTCCCCCTTCTGCGGCTTCGGGTCCCCGCCCGTCAGCTGCCGCGCCAGGAACACGTGCGTCATCTCGTCCGACAGGTGCGGGGCGATGCGCAGGCCGCCGAGGCGGGTGAGGCTTCCGCACCGGTAGCCGGTCTCCTCGTGGAGTTCCCGCAGCGCCGTCGTCGCGGGGTCCTCGCCCGGTTCGACCCTGCCGGCCGGGGCCTCCAGGATCCAGGTGTGCGGAGGGAACCGGAACTGCCGCACCAGGACCACCTCGTCGCCGTCCACGGCGACCACCAGGGAGATCGCCGGGAAGAGGACGACGTGCACGTCGATCTCCTGGGCGCCGGGCAGCCTGACGGTCCGGGTGTCCACCGCGATCCATTCGCCGAACGGGGTCTTCCTGGAGGCGACGACCTGCACGGACATGCTGTCCTCCGGGGCCATGTCGTTGCGGTGCGCGATGGTCTCAGGCACGTCGGGCCGCCAATCGGACGAACGCGGTGTGGGGGTCCTTGCGGGTCCTCCCGTGCTGTTCGACGAGTTCCGCGGTGAACAGACCGTCGATGGCCTCCCGGAGCGTGTCGCCGGAGTAGTACCGCTTGCGGTCTCCGGGCGACAGTTCGTAGAAGTCGTCGTCCAGGCGGACTCCCTCGCCACGCTCCGGATCGTCCACCGAGTTCACCATGAGGCAGAGGAGGCCCCCGGGCCGCAGGACGCGGTGGAACTCGGAGAGGATCGCCCGCGTCGTCCGGCTGTCGAAGTAGTGGACGCTCAGGTGCGCGTAGACCACGTCGAAGGCCGCGTCGGGGAAGGGGTGGGGCAGGTCGGCCAGCGAGTGGCTCACCTGGGCGATGCCGAGGGCACCGGCATCGGCGGCGAAGGTGTCGAGGGCCCCCTCGGCGAAGTCCATCGCCGTCACCGTGTGTCCCAGCCGGGCGAAGTACAGGCTGTCCTGCCCCTGGCCGCATCCCGCGTCCAGCACCCGGGCGGCGGGCGGGAAGCGGGGACCCTGCTCCTCGGCGAAGTAGGTGGGCCGGCTGATCCACTGCTCCCGCCGGTACTTCGTGTGCTTGGCTTCCCAGAACTCTCGGGACGTCACCGTCACCTTGCTGTCACTTCCCTGTCTTCTCGGCGGCCGGGAGCCGGTCCGCCAGTCGGTATTCGTCGATGACCCGCGCGGTACCCGCGGGCACCAGGACCCGCCAGTCGCCGCGGGCGGCCATGCGGAGGCGCACCTCGGTGCCCGTCACGCGGCCGGGGTTGCCGGCCACCTCCTCCACGGCGAAGCCGTGGGCCCGGAAGCGGCGCGCCTTCTCCTCGTCCCACGGTTCGTTGACGGTGACGAGGTGCCGGCAGAAGGGCGGCAGCACCGCCGCCCAGGACGGCGGATCCGAGACGTCGAACGGCACCACGCGTACGACCGGGTCCCGGGCCGCCGCCGTCGCGGCCGCCTCCGCCGCCGATCGCAGCACCATCTCGGCGCGTTCGAAGTAGGTGAACGGGTTCGCGTCCGGCAGATGCCGGTGGGCGGAGGCATCCTCCCGGACAAGCCGGGCCGGGTGCGGATTGGTGATGCCGACCACCACCGGGCGGCTGCGGCGCAACGCCGTCACCAGGCCGTCCAGATGCCCTCGGTGGAAGGGCTGGAACCGCCCGTGCACCACGATCCAGTCCTGCTCAGCCATCACTCCTCCTCGCCGGCCGTGCCGCCGTTCCGAGCGCGCCCACCAGACGCCGCACGTCGGCCGCGGAATTGAAGAGGTGCAGGCTGACCCGCACCCAGTCCCGGCAGGCGGCGACCCCCAGTCCCCCGCGCCGCAGGCGGGCGGCGAGCGAGCGGTGGTCGGCCGCGGCGGGTATGCGCAGGCGGACGATCCCCGCCGTGCTCCGGGCGCCGGCCCGGAACAACCGGACCCCGGACCCCGGCAGCAGGTCGGCCAGTTGCCCGTGCAGTTCGCGGCAGTGCGCCGCTATCGCCTCCGCCCCCACCGCGCTGTAGGCGCACAGCGCCGCCTGCAGTCCCCTGAGGGCGGCGAGGTCGGGGAGGTTCCCCTCCAACCGGACCGGCCCGCCGCGCAGCGCCACCACGGCCGGCCAGGTGCCGTCCGCGCCCGGCTCCGCGACGGCGTTGCGGGTGGAGAGGACGGCCGGACGCAGCCGGTCGGCGAGACCCGGACGCAGCAGCATGAACCCGGCGCCCAGCGGCCCGAGAAGCGCCTTGCGCCCGGTGCCGAGGAGCACGTCGGCACCGAGCCCGGCGGCGTCGACGGGGATCCGGCCGAGTGCCTGCGCGGCGTCCACGACCAGGAGGGCCCGGGAGCGCTCCCGGACGAGCCGCGCCAGTTCGCCGATCGGCTGCACCACCCCGTCCAGGTGTGTCATCAGGCCGACCGCCACCACGGCGGTACGCGGCCCGATGACCGAGGCCGCCGCGTCGAGGTCGAGCACCCCGCCGGGGTCGCAGGGGAGAGTGCGCAGGCACAGGTCTCGTCGCTCCTGGGACAGGCGCGCCCACGGGAGCACCGCCGCCGGGTGATCGGCGGCGCCGGCGGCCAGCTCCGCCCCGGCGGGCGGGGAGAGCCCCGCGGCCAGCAGGGAGGCGGCCTCCGCGACGCTGCGGACCAGCACGACGTCCCCGCCCGCCGCGCCTGAGAAGCAGCGAAGGACCTCGGCGCGCACCGCCGCCGTCACCTCCGCCGTGGCCGTGCGCTGCCATTCCGGGGGACAGGGCTGGTCGGCGGCGGACGCGCGGAAGGATGCCATCGCCTGTACCGCCGACCGGGCGAGCGGGCTGGTGGACGCCCAGTCGAAGAAGCCGGAGGAGTCCGCCAGGGGGCGGAAGCCGGCACCGGCCGCACGCTCCGACACATCAGCAGGGTGCATGCCCGCTCCCCTCCCTCCGGGTGGAGGCGAGGCGCCGGAGCATCGCCAGCTGACGTTGCGTCACATGCTGGTCCCACGAGCAGGCGAAGACGTCATCGCCGATGGCCACGATCTGGGCGTCCGGGAAGCTGCCCCCCACGGCGACGCCGGGCAGACCGGTCGGCCTCAGCCCCGGCCGCGCTCCCGCCGGGAGCCGCCGCGGGGGGACCGCGGCGGCCGCGGCGAGCGCCGGGTGCTCGGAGTGCACGAGCGTGGGGCAGGCGTCCGGCCGCAGCCGCCAGCGGGTCAGGTCGGCCCGCGCCATCAGCCGCAGCAGCAGCCGGTCCGCGAGGGACCTGCGGCCGGTGTCCACCGTCAGCCGCCGGACGTAGTGCACATAGCACCGCACCGCTCCGCGGCAGGCCGCGGGTGTTCCGCGCCCGGTGGCGCGTGCGGCCCGGAAGGCGTGACCGGCGTTCAGCGCCGCCCGCCGAGCCCAGCGACGGTCGTGCACCGCCCACAGGGAGCGTCCCCGGCACCGTGCCGCCGCCGTCAGCCGCCCCCCGAACTGCCGGACGGTCGGTGTCTCGTACCGCCGCTCCAGATACTCCCCGAGCAGCCGCACCTGCGGACCCAGCGCGTGGGCCTCGACCTCGCGGGCGAGCCGCTCCCAGTCCACCGGCAGGCGGTTGCGCGCGATCTCCACGGTGTCGTTCACGTCCTTGACCGACACGTACCCGTCCGAGAGGGCATGGGCGGACATCACGAGCAGCGCGCCCGTCGGATCGAGGCCCAGTAATCCGTCGCTCGCCTGCGGCAGCGGCTCGGTGAAGTCCGCGAGCCCGCATCTCAGGTACTCGCCGGAGCCGACGGAGTAGGTGCCGAAGTGGATGTCGACCCGGGCGGTGCCCGCGTCCGTCCGGAGGATGAGGAAGAGCTGCCCGTACTCCTCCCGGCCGCGCGCGGGCTCGGCCTTCATCCAGGGGCACTCCCGCTCGTCGAACACGTACCCGCGCCGCCGGAGGGCGGTGAGCAGTTCGTAGGTCTCCCGCCAGGTGGGCAGGAAGAGGTCGATGTCCCGGCTCCAGCGGGGATAGGGGTCCTGGTAGAACCGGGCGTTGTTCACGCCCTTGATGACGGTCGCCCGGAGCCCGCGCTCCGCCGAGATCCGGCGCAGGCCGTCCAGCTCCGCGGCCAGCAGGCGCCGGTGGGCGAGTTGGCGGTCCACCTCCGGCCGGAACCACGCGCCCAGCATCTCCTGCTCCTGCTCCGGCCGGTCCCCGCCCCGGCGGGCGGCCAGCTGCCGCAGCGTGTGGTCGGCCGGCAGGACGGCCTTGTGTTCGAGCAGGAGCAGCCGGGTGCTCTCCTGGCACCGGCGCACCTCGTCGAGGCAGGCTGCCGCAGCGTCGAGTTGACGGTCCGTCAGCCGCAGCGCGCACAGATCGTCCAGGACGCGGCGGCCCGGCGCCGCGGGGCCGGGGCGGCTCATCGGGCCTCCTGGGCCACCAGCGAGCCGCGGCAGCCGGCCAGGAGAGCGACCACCTGGTCCAGTACGGCGCCCGGGTCGGCGTCCGCGTCCACCCGGTGGACCTGCGGCACCGAGGCCAGATCGGCCATGATCTCCTGCCGCAGCAGCGTCTGGAAGCGCAGGAAGCTCTCGTCGCCGGGAGCCCCCAGGCACTCGTAGGCGGTGACCCGGCCGCCCTTGCGCCGGAGCGCGACACGGGGATCGACGTCCAGGAAGACCACCGCGTCGGGGACCGGCAGGGCCCGGCACAGCTCCGTGAGGCTCGGGTGCAGGCGGCCCAGCAGGCGCTCCTTCGCCAGCACCTTGTACCAGTAGGAGTCGAGCAGGATGTCGGTGCCCGCCTCGACGGCGGGACGGACCAGGTACTCGTACTGCGCCACCAGGTGTCCGCCCACGAACATCGTCCGCGGCATCGGATTGAGCCGGGTCTTGATCTGCGTGGGGGCGTCCGGGGCCATGGCCTGCGGGAGGTCGTGGTCCCTCAGGTCCCGCCAGCTCCCGGTGAGCATCCCCAGGTCCGCCAGAGCGGACAGCAGACTGGTCTTGCCACTGCCGTCGATCCCGACGAGGACGAGAAAACGGCCACCGGCAGCACGCGGCGAGCCCGCTCCCGCCCTGGCGCCGGACTCCGTCTCGTTGCGCCGCGTCATCGCCCACCCCTCCTGAGGCTCCGTCACCGACGGACCAAGCGTGGCACCACCCGGCGCGGAATCCCCCGGGTTGCCCATGGGCCTGGCGCGCGGGCTGGGGGAAACCCCGCCCCGGGACCGGCGCCGCCGCGGAACCGGCGGACAGCCGGACGGTGCCTGCCCTAGCCTTGCCGGGGCGCGAGGCCACCGCGACGGGACGGAACGCACGTGAAAGCCGGCATCTTCGTCAACTACCGGGTTGGCGACTGCGAGAACGAGGCAGCCTTCCTGGCCCACCTGCTCAGGGAGCGCTTCGGCGAGGAACAGGTCTTCTTCGCCAGCCGCAGCATCGACGCGGGCGATGACTTCGCCCAGGCGCTTCCCGAGGGTCTCGAACGGTGCTCCGTGCTGCTGGCCCTCATCGGGCGGGACTGGCTCTCCGTGCGGGACGCCGGCGGCCGTCCCCGTATCAGCCTCGACGAGGACTGGGTGCGCCGGGAACTGCGCACCGCGATCGGGCTCGGCATGAGGATCATCCCGATCCTGGTGGACGGCGGCACCCGGCTCCGCATGCCCGATCCCGCCGACCTTCCCGAGGACATCCGGGAGATCACCCGGAAGCAGTACGTGCGGATGCACTATCAGCGCCTCAACCTCGACGAGCTCCTCGACCGGCTGGCCAGGACCAATCCCGAGCTCTTCGCCCGCGACGTCTTCACGCCGCCGCAGGCGCTCCCGGCCGACTTCGCGCCGAGCATGCTGCTCAGGGCCGAGTACGGCGTCGTCCCGTTCGAGGGCCGGAGGCGCGAGGAGGACGACTTCGACGCGTGGTGCGGCGCCGGGGCACCGCTGGCCGTGCGGCTGCTGACCGGTCCCGGCGGGCAGGGCAAGACCCGCCTGGCACGTCGGTGGTGCGAGCGCCGGTCGAGTGAGGGCTGGCTCGCGGGGATGGTGGACGAGGAGGCGGAGCCGCGGCTGCTGCGGAAGGTCCTGGAGGTCGGCGCGCCGGTGCTGCTGGTCTTCGACTACGCGGAAGCGCGCGTCGAGCAGGTGCGCGCCGCGGCGCAGGGGCTGCTGGGGAGGGAGCGGGGCGGGCAGCCGGCCCGGCTGCTGCTCCTGACCCGCGCCGCCGGAGAGTGGCAGCGTGACCTGGCGAACGACGCCGACGACCACCTGGCCCGGGTCTTCGAGGCCGCGGCCGAGCACCGGCTCGCACCGCTCGCCGGGACCCCGGAAGGCAGGAGGTCGGAATTCACCCGGGCGATGGCGGCGTTCGCGCACCGGCTGGACCGGCCGCCGGTGGCCGTGCCGCCGTCCGACCTGGACAGCAGCCGCTACGAGCGGGCCCTGGACGTGCATGCCGCCGCGCTGTCGGCGCTCCTCGACCTGGACGTCGCACGGCCGCCCGGGCCGGAGAGCGACCCGGTGCGGCGCGTGCTGGCGCACGAACGCCGCTACTGGCGCCGCTCCCTGGGACGCCACGGGCTGCCCGCCCGGCCCGGGGAAGAAGTGGACGCGCTCGTCGCGGCGGCGACGCTCTACGGAGCGCCAGGGCACGACGACGCGGTGCGGCTCATCGGCCGGCTCGGCCCCTTCCGGAATATGCGGGCGTCCACGCTGCGCGACTATCTCCGGTGGTCCGCCGAGATCTATCCCGGCTCCGCCGCACTCAATCCGCTCCGCCCGGACCGGCTCGGGGAGGACCACGTCGCCTGGGCCCTGGAACGCCGGCCGGAGCTGGCCGCCGAGGCTCTGCCGGAAGTCTCGGACACCCAGCTGCTCCGGGCGGTCACCGTGCTGGGCCGGGCGGCGCCCCGGCACTCCGCGGCCGTGGACGCCGTGCGGGATCTCCTCATACGCGACACGGAGCGGCTGCTTCCGCTGGGCATGTCGGTGGCGCCGCAACTGGACGAGCCCCGGGCACTCGCCCAGACCCTGGTCGAAACGGTGCGCGACCATCCGGAGCCCGCCACCGTGGAGAAGGTCCTCGGCCTTCTCCCGGACCAGACCAACGCCCTCGCCGACCTCGCCGTGCTGGCCACCGAGTTCACCTTGGACAGGGCCCGGCAGCGGGCCGACATCAACCCTCGCACCACCGCCTATCTGCTCCTGCGGCACGCGCACCACCTGCGGCAGGTCAACCGGCGGCGGGAGGCCCTGGAGGCGGCGCAGCAGGCCGAGAGCCTGTTCACCGGCCTGGCCGGCCAGGACCCGGCCGCCTTCCTGCCCGAGCTGGGCAGATGCGCGCACACCGTGGGAGTCCTGCAGAGCGACCTGGGCGCGTTCGCCGAGGGGCTGGCGTCGATGGGACGCGCGGTGACGCTGCGCCGGCGTCTGGCGTCGGACGACGCCTACCTGCCCGAACTCGCCCTCTCCCTCGACGTGCTCTCCGCCGACTTCGCCGAGTTCGGCCGGTGGGAGGAGAGCGTCGCGGCGCGCGGTGAGTCCGTGGAGGCCTTCCGCAAGCTGGTCCGCGCGCACCCGGGGCAGTACGAGCCGAGTCTGGCGACCGCCCTGAACAACATGTCCTCCCTCTACGGCCAGTTGCGCAGGACGGCGGAGAGCGCCGCCGCGGCGGCCGAGGCGGTGGAACTCGCGCAGCGGCTGGCAGACGAATTCCCGGACAAGTACCTGCCGTTGCTGGCCTCCTCGCTCAACCACCACGCGGCCGCCCTCGGTGTCCAAGGGCGTGCCCGCGAGGCACTCCCGCTCGTACGGCAGGCGGTGGACGTCCGCAGGAAGCTCGTCGCGACGGGAGTCGACGCGGCGAGGTCCGATCTGGCCTCCGCGCTGAACAGCCAGTCCATCGTCGAAGCCGGGTGCGGGCTCCGGCGGGAAAGCCTCGCGTCGGCCGAGGAGTCCGTGGAGATCTACCGGGACCTGGTCGCGGCGCTGCCCGAGCGCTACCGTCCCAGGCTCGCCATGGCGCTGACCAGCCTTGCCAACCGCCGGGACGCACTCGGGCTGCTGGACGAGGCGGTGGCGGCCGCACGGGAGACCATCGGCCTGCGGCGGGAGCTCGCCGAGGCGCGCCCGGATGCGGAAAACCCGCAACTCGCGCTCGCGCTCGCGAACTGCGGGGCCTTCCTGGCGCGGCAGGGGCGCGCGGCCGAGAGCGTTGACACCCTGCAGGAGGCGGTCCTGCTCTATCGGAGCCTGGCCGCGGCGCAGCCTGACGTGATCGAACCCGCGCTCGCCGGGGCTCTGCACAACCTCGCGGCGGCGCTGCACCGTCTCGGCGGCCGACCGGCCGAGGCGCTGGCGGCCGTGGACGAGGCCACGGCACTCCGTCGCGACCTGCACCGGCGGCTCCCCGGGGGGAGCGCGGTCGTCCTCGTCCAGTCGCTGGTGCTCGGCGCGCGGCTGCGCTCCGCGAGCGGTGCGGAGGGCCCCGTCCGGGAGGCACTCGGCGAGGCGGAGCGCGTCGCGGGAGAGCAGGCCGATTCCCGGCTCCTGGAGCTTGTGCGAAAGGCGGTCGCCGACTGCCTCGGATGAGGGGGGGAGGCCGGGGGCCGGGCCGGGTCGCGCTCACCGCTCCCCGGCGGGCGGCAGCGCCTGCTCCACCCAGATGGTCTTGCCCTCGGCGGTGTAGCGGGTGCCCCACCGCTGGGCCATCTGGGCGATGATGAACAGCCCGCGGCCGCCCTCGTCCTCGCCGGTCGCGTGACGCAGGTGCGGTGAGGTGTGCCCGGGGTCGGAGACCTCGCAGAACAGGGTCCCGTCCCGGATCAGCCGGACGTGGATCGGCCCGCCCGCGTAGTGGATGGCGTTGGTGACCAGCTCGCTGACGATGAGCTCGGTGGTGAACGCCAGTTCCTCGTGCCCCCAGGCGGTGAGCCGTTCCGTGACCAGGGTGCGGGCGCGGGCCACCATCGCGGGGTCGGCGGGCAGCTCCCAGACGGCCACCTGGTGCTCGCCGAGCATCCGGGTCCGGGCCAGCAGCAGCGCCGCGTCGTCGTCGACCGGGCCGGGCAGCAGCTGCGCCAGCGCCACGTCGCAGATCCCGCGCAGCGGGCGCCGCTCGCAGGCGAGGGTGTGGGCGAGCAGGCGCATCCCGGCGCCGCGGTCGGCGGCGGCCTGGATCAGGCCGTCGGTGAAGAAGGCGAGCAGGGTGCCCGCCGGCAGCGTGAAGTCGACGCACTGGTAGGGCGGCCCGCCGACGCCCAGCGGCGGGCCCGGCGGCAGGTCCGGGTACTCCGCGGTGCCGCTGCCCGGCCGGACGATCGCCGGGGGCACATGGCCGGCCCGCGCCATGCTGCACAGCCCGGAGACCGGGTCGTAGACCGCGTACAGGCAGGTCACCCCCCGTGCCTCGTCCTCGGACCGGGGGCGGCCGCGGTGGTTGGTGCCGCGGTCCCTGGCGTTCTGCACGACGAGGTCGTCCAGGCGGGCGAGGAGCTCGTCGGGCGGCAGGTCGAGGCGGGCGAGGACCCGCACGCCGGTGCGCAGGCGGCCCATGGTGGCGGCGGCCCGCAGCCCGTGGCCGAGCACGTCGCCGACGACCAGCCCGACCCGCAGGCTCGACAGTTCGATGACGTCGAACCAGTCGCCGCCGACCCCGGTGCGGCTGTCGGCGGGCAGGTAGCGGCTGGCCAGGTCCACGGCCGTCTGGGGCGGCAGGGTCTGCGGCAGCAGGCTGCGCTGTAGCTTGAGGGTGGCGGTGTGCTCTCGGGTGATCACCAGCATCAGCAGGACGCCGAGCACCAGGGCGCCCAGCCCCAGGACCACCACACCGCCGACCCGTCCGACGAGCGGCAGCTCGACGGAGGTGGTGCCGTACTCCGGCGCGGCGTAGACGAAGAAGGCCGCGTAGCAGAACAGGAAGAGCATCATCAGCCCGCCCAGTCCCGGCAGCAGGCCCCGGAAGACGAAGTCCCGGCCGCTGCGGGTGAGGACCTTGCGGTAGTACCACAGGCAGGCGAAGCCGGTCAGACCGTAGTAGAACGCGATCGCCAGGCCGACGGAGTCGATGGTGTCCGCCAGGATGTTGCGGCTGATGGCCGTCAGCAGGACCAGGATGCCGATGGAGACCAGGCCCATGCCGATGGTGGACCAGGTCGGGGTGAGGAACCTGCGGTGCACCCGGGCGAAGCGGGCGGGCGCGGCCTTGTGCGCGGCCATGGAGAACACGGTGCGGGCCATCGGCAGGATGGTGGTGAGGGTCGAGGCCGCGGCGGAGACCAGCACCATGAGGATCAGCAGCCGGGTCAGCACCAGTCCGGCACCGCGGCTGCCGAAGACGGCGGTGCCCAGCCCGGAGAGCGCGTCCCCGGAGGTGCCCGGGTTGCCGAGTCCGATCCCCGTGGTGCCGATGCCGGCGAACGCCTGGGCCGAGGTGGTGACCAGCGCGTAGAGGACCAGCAGCAGGACGGTGGAGATGACGGCGGCGCGGCCGGGGATGCGGGTGCTGTCGGCGGTCTCCTCGTTGACGGTGACGGCGGTGTCCCAGCCCCAGTAGACGAAGACCGCGGCGAGGACGCCGGCGGTCAGCGCCCGGGCGGACGGCACCTCGAAGGGGTTGAACCAGGAGGCGGAGACGGGGAGGGCGGTGGCGGGCGGGCTGGTGTAGACCCGGACCAGCGCGGTGACCGCGAACACCACCAGCATCGTCACCTCGATGCACAGCAGCCAGCGCTGCACGGCGGCCGACAGTTCGATGCCCGCGTAGCAGACCGCGGTCATCAGCGCGATCCAGACGATCCCGGCGACGGTGGTCCACAGCCGGCTCTCGGCCAGCGCCTCGAAGCCGACCAGCCGGAAGCCGTAGATGCCGGCGATCTCGGCGAGGTTCGCCAGGACGATGACGTCGGCGACGATGATGCCCCAGCCGCCCATCCAGCCGGTGCGCGGGCCGAAGGCGCGGGTCGCCCAGGTGAAGGTGGTGCCGCAGTCGGCGTCGTCGGCGTTGAGCTCCTTGTAGGCGTAGGCGATCAGCAGCATCGGCACGAAGGCCAGGACGGTGATGATCGGCGCCTGGAGGCCGACGCCGGCGACGATCAGGCCGAGGGTGGCCGCGAGGCTGTAGGCCGGGGCGGTGGACGCCAGGCCGATGACGACCGAGGAGAGCAGTCCCAGGGCGCCGGCCTTGAGCCCCTTTCTGCCGGGAGCCGATCCGAGCACGAGCGGCGGCCGGGACGCGGCAGGACCACGGATGAGCTTCACACTGATTCCCACGGTGACCCGAGCAGTGACTGAGCGGCCCGGAGCCCGCGCCAGCACACCTTGCGATCTCATCCTCCCAGGGGTGGAGGGGGGCTGCCACACCGGAGCGCGGCGGCCGCCCGCCGGGCCTGCCCTGTCGCATATGCCGGGGGCGTGGTGCCGTCGGAGGCGGGCGTCCCGGGGTGGCGGGAGCAGCCCCGCGGGCGCGTGAACATCGGGTGACGCGAGGTTACGGCCGGTCTTCCCAAGGGGGTGCCGAGCTGTTAGCCTCGGCAGCGTGGGAGCGCTCCCACACCCTCCGTCCGGCGTTCTCGCCGGTGCACAGCCGCCCCGCCTCCGGAACCCCCGCGTTCACCGAACGCGCTGTTCGCGGAGCTCTGGTGGCCGGCGGCGTCTCTCGCACCACCGCAACCGATCGTGGCCGGCTTCCCGGGCCCCGGTGGTCCCCGAAGCGTGGCCGCGCCTCCCGTGGGAGGCGACGGCAGGGCAGAGAGGAGTGATTGTCATGCAACTGACAGGATTACCGGGATCGTCCGGTGGGCGAAGAAGCCGGACGGCCGCCGCGGCCGCCCTGGTCCTGCTCGTCCTTCTCGCGCTCTTCCCGGGCGCCGGACCGGCCCGCGCCACCCCCGCCGCCGCCCCGAGGGCCGCCTCGACGGGCTCCGGCTACTGGCACACCAGCGGCCGGCGCATCCTCGACTCCACCGGGCAGCCGGTGCGCATCGCGGGCATCAACTGGTTCGGCTTCGAGACGAGCAACAACGTGGTCCACGGCCTGTGGACCCGGGACTACCGCAGCGTCCTGGACCAGATCGCCTCCCTGGGCTACAACACCCTGCGGCTGCCCTACTCCGACGACATCCTCAAGCCGGGAACCGTCCCGAACAGCATCGACTTCTCCGGCGGCAAGAACACCGACCTCCAGGGACTGGACTCGCTGCACGTCCTGGACAAGATCATCGGGTACGCCGGGCAGATCGGCCTGCGGGTCATCCTCGACCGGCACCGCCCGGACGCCGGCGGCCAGTCCGCGCTCTGGTACACCAGCGCCGTCCCGGAATCCACCTGGATCGCCGACCTGAAGGCGCTGGCGGGCCGCTACCTGGGCAACCCCACCGTCGTCGGGATCGACCTGCACAACGAGCCGCACGACCCGGCCTGCTGGGGCTGCGGGGACCCGGCCGTCGACTGGCGGCTCGCGGCCGAACGCGGCGGTGACGCCGTGCTGTCGGTCAACCCCGACCTGCTGGTCTTCGTCGAGGGCGTGCAGACCTACAACGGGAACTCCACCTGGTGGGGCGGGAACCTCCAGGGCGCCGGAACCTACCCGGTCCGGCTGAGCGTGGCGAACCGCCTGGTCTACTCGGCCCACGACTACGCCACCAGCGTCGCCTCGCAGCCCTGGTTCAGCGACCCGTCCTTCCCCGCCAACATGCCCGGCATCTGGGACAAGAACTGGGGCTACCTCTTCAACGAGAACGTCGCGCCGGTGTGGGTGGGGGAGTTCGGCACGACGCTGCAGTCGGCGACCGACCAGACCTGGCTGAAGGCACTGACCGCCTATCTGCGGCCCACCGCGCAGTACGGCGCCGACAGCTTCCAGTGGACCTTCTGGTGCCTGAACCCCAACTCCGGTGACACCGGCGGGATCCTCCAGAACGACTGGAGCACGGTCGACACCGTCAAGGACTCCTACCTCACCTCGGTCAAGGCGCCCCTCTTCACCGCGAGTGCCGCCCCGGCCCGCGCCGGCGCACGGTAGCCGCCCGATTCCCGCGGCCCACCGCGCCGCCCCGGACGGAAGGAGAAACACACCGGAACACACCCGCCCCCCACAACCCACGACCCACCACCCCACACCGCACTGGGAGGAATCTCGATGCAGATCCGCAGGGAACACCGGACCCGATTAGGCCGCGGTCTCGCCGCAGCCTCGGCCTTCGTCCTCGCCGCGGCCCTGACCGCGACGGCCGCGGGCCACCCGGCCGCAGCCGCGACCCGGGTCGCCAACCCCTACGTCGGCGCCACGCCCTACCTCAACCCCGACTACGTCGCCGAGGTGAAGTCCCAGGCCGCCGCGGACGGCAGCAGCGCCGAGGCCACGGTGGCCGGCTACCAGACGGCCATCTGGATGGACCACATCGGCGCCATCGCCGGCGACAGCACCCACCTGGGCCTGCAGGCCCAGCTCGACAAGGCCGAGGCACAGGCCGCCTCCAGCTCCACGCCCGTGCTCTTCGAGGTCGTCATCTACGACCTGCCCGGCCGCGACTGCGCCGCCCTCGCCTCCAACGGCGAGATCCCGGCGACCTCGGCGGGACTGACCGAGTACGAGTCGCAGTACGTCGACCCGATCGCGGCGCTGCTCGGCAACAGCAAGTACGCCAACCTGCGCGTCTCCGCGATCATCGAACCCGACTCGCTGCCCAACGTGGTGACCAACCAGAGCAAGTCGGCGTGCTCCACCGCCACCCCGTACTACGAGTCCGGCATCGAGTACGCGCTGAACAAGCTGCACGCGATCCCCAACGTCTACGACTACCTCGACATCGGGCACTCCGCCTGGCTCGGCTGGTCCAGCAACATGGGACCGGCGGCGAGCGAGTACGCCAAGGTGGCGCGGGCGACCACCGCGGGCTTCGCGAGCGTGGACGGCTTCATCTCCGACACCGCGAACTACACGCCCACCCAGGAGCCGTTCCTGACCAACCCGGACCTCCAGGTGGGCGGCCAGGCGGTGAAGTCGGCGAACTTCTACCAGTGGAACCCGTACTTCGACGAGCACGGCTACGACGAGGCGATGCACGCGGCCCTGGTCTCCGCCGGCTTCCCCGGCTCGGTCGGCATGCTGATCGACACCTCCCGCAACGGCTGGGGCGGCGCCGGCCGCCCGACCTCGCTCAACTCCAGCCCCACCAACGTCAACGACTACGTCGCCGCCAACAAGGTGGACCAGCGGCCGTTCCGCGGCGACTGGTGCAACGTCAACGGCGCCGGCCTCGGCTACCGCCCGACCGTCCAGCCGTACGGGGCGAGCGACCCGATCCAGGCGTATGTGTGGATCAAGCCGCCCGGGGAGTCCGACGGCGACTACCCGACCGCCAGCCACTCCCACGGCGACCCGCACTGCGACCCCAACGGCACCCAGACGGACGGCAACGGCGGCACCTACCCGACCGACGCCATCCCGGGCTACGACGTCCCGGCCGGCCAGTGGTTCCCGTACCAGTTCCAGATGCTGGTGAGGAACGCCTACCCGGCGGTGTCGTGACCGCGCCGCTCCACGCCGCCGCCGTGCCGCCGCACCCCGCGGCAGCGGGCTGACGCGGCCCGGCGGGCCGCGGGGCCCAGGGTGCCGGGGCCACGGTCCCGGCACCCGCCGCCCCGCCCCGTCCCGCGCAGCACGTCCCCGTCCCCCCGAGGAGAAGAGACCCGTCATGTCCGGCTCGTTATCGCGGCGGCGGTTCGCCGTCGCCCTGGGCGGAGCACTCGCGGCGGCCGTCGCCGCCCCCTCCGCCGCCAGTGCCCGCACCGCCGCTCCCCGGGCCGCCGCGCCGAAGGCCGCGACCGACCCGTACACCCAGCAGTTCCTGACCCAGTACAACAAGATCAAGGATCCGGCGAACGGCTACTTCAGCCCGCAGGGGATTCCCTACCACTGCGTCGAGACCCTGATCGTCGAAGCCCCCGACCACGGGCACCAGACGACGTCGGAGGCGTTCAGCTTCTGGTTCTGGCTGGAGGCCACCTACGGCCGGGTGACCGGCGACTGGACGGCGTTCAACAACGCCTGGACGACCGCCGAGACGTACATCATCCCCCAGCACGCCGACCAGCCCACCAACAGCTCCTACAACGCCGCCAAGCCCGCCACCTACGCCCCCGAGTGGCCGGACCCGAGCGACTACCCCAGCGCCCTGGACTCCTCGGTCGCCGCAGGCCAGGACCCGCTGGCGGGCGAGCTGTCCGCCACCTACGGCACCCCCGACATCTACGGCATGCACTGGCTGATGGACGTCGACAACACCTACGGCTACGGCAACACCCCGGGCACCGGCGCGGAGAACGGCCCCACCGCCTCCGGCCCGTCGTACATCAACAGCTACCAGCGCGGCTCCCAGGAGTCGGTGTGGGAGACGATCCCGCAGCCGTGCACCGACCTGTTCGCCTACGGCGGCCCGAACGGGTACCTGGACCTGTTCGTCAAGGACAGCAGCTACTCCAAGCAGTGGAAGTACACCAACGCTCCCGACGCGGACGCCCGCGCCGTCCAGGCCGCCTACTGGGCGTACCGCTGGGCCTCGGCGCAGGGCGCGGCGAGCCAGGTCTCCGCGTCGGTGGCCAAGGCCGCGAAGATGGGCGACCACCTCCGCTACGCCCTGTTCGACAAGTACTTCAAGCAGATCGGCAACTGCACCAGTCCCACCGGCTGCCCGGCCGGCACCGGCCGCGGCTCCCAGCACTCCCTGCTGGCCTGGTACTACGCGTGGGGCGGCGCGGAACCGGGCGGCGGCTGGGCCTGGCGCATCGGCGACGGCGCCTCCCACCAGGGGTACCAGAACCCGCTGGCCGCCTGGGCGATGTCGAGCGTGGCCGCCCTGGTGCCGAAGTCGCCGACCGCGCAGAGCGACTGGTCCGGCAGCCTCAAGCGGCAGCTGGAGTTCTACCGGTGGCTGCAGTCCGCGGAGGGCGCCATCGCCGGCGGCTGCACCAACAGCTGGAACGGCCAGTACGGCACACCGCCCGCCGGAACCCCTACCTTCTACGGCATGGCCTACGACTGGCAGCCGGTCTACCACGACCCGCCGAGCAACAACTGGTTCGGCATGCAGGCGTGGTCGATGGAGCGCGTCGCGGAGTACTACTACGTGACCGGTGACGCCACCGCCAAGGCGCTGCTGGACAAGTGGATCGCGTGGGCCGCCTCCGAGACCACGACCACCGCCGGCGGCTTCACCATCCCCGCCACGCTGAGCTGGTCGGGCCAGCCCGACACCTGGAACCCGGCGAGCCCGGGCGGCAACACCGGACTGCACGTGTCGGTGGCGGACTACGGCACCGACGTCGGCGTCGCCGCCGCGTACGTCAAGACGCTGACGTACTACGCGGCCAAGTCCGGTGACACCGCGTCGGCCGCCCTGGCCGGGAAGCTCCTCGACGCCATGACGTCCTTCGCGGACGGCAAGGGCATCGCCGTGCCGGAGACCCGCACCGACTACAAGCGCTTCTCCGACCCGGTGTACGTGCCCGCCGGCTGGTCGGGGAAGATGCCCAACGGCGACCCGATCGCGCCCGGCGCGACCTTCCTGTCCATCCGCTCCTGGTACTCCAAGGACCCGGACTTCCCCAAGGTGCAGGCGTATCTCGACGGTGGCGCGGCACCCAGCTTCACCTATCACCGCTTCTGGGCGCAGGCGGACATCGCCATGGCGTACGCGGTCTACGGGGAGCTGCTGGCCGGCGGCGGCGGTTCCGGCGACACCACCCCGCCGAGCACCCCCACCGGGGTGACGGTGACGGCGACCACCAGCAGCAGCGTGTCGCTGTCCTGGACGGCGTCGACCGACAACACCGCGGTGACCGGCTACGACGTGTACCGCGACGGGACCCTGGCCGGCACCACCGCCACCACCTCCTTCACCGACACCGGGCTGAGCGCGGCGACGAAGTACGCGTACACCGTCAAGGCCGTGGACGGCGCCGGGAACGTCTCGGCGGCGTCGAGCGCGGTCACCGCCACCACACAGCAGGGTTCGGGAGCCACCGGGACGGTGAAGGTGCGCTACCAGAACAACGACTCCGCGCCGTCGGACAGCCAGATCAAACCCGGTCTGCAACTGGTGAACACCGGCAGCGCCGCACTGGACCTGTCCACCGTGACCCTGCGGTACTGGTTCACCGGCGACGGCGGCGCGACGTCCTTCACCACCAACGTCGACTACGCGGCGCTGGGGTCCGCGAACATCACCCAGCAGGTGGTGGCGCTGCCGTCCGCCCGGCCGGGAGCGGACCACTACCTCCAGGTCGGCTTCGGCAGCGCCGCGGGCAGCCTGGCCGCCGGCGCCTCGACCGGCGACATCCAGTGCCGGCTCAACAAGACCGACTGGTCCGCCTTCGACGAGACGAACGACTACAGCTACGGCACCAACACCTCCTACGCGGACTCCGCGAAGGTCACCGCGTACATAGGCGGCACGCTCGTCTGGGGCACCGAGCCCTGAACCGACTCCTCACCTGACACCGCATCCGACCGCACACCGGGGGAAGAAGGGACACCGTCATGCCGCCGTCATGGATCCGGCTGCGAGCAGGAGCGCTGACCGGCGCCCTCGTGGTGCTGCTGCTCGCCGCGCTCGGCCTGGGCACCCACCCCGCCTACGCCGCCACGGTGAACGACTGCACCCAGTGGGGCACCACCTCCCTGCAGGGCGGGCAGTACCTCTACCAGCAGAACGAATGGAACTCCACGGCCACCCAGTGCGCCGCCGTCGACCCCACCACCGGCGCCTGGACCATCACCCAGGCGAACTTCGGCCAGGGGACCGGCGGGGCACCGGCCACCTACCCCTCCAGCTACAAGGGCTGCCACTGGGGCGTGTGCACCACCGGCAGCGGCCTGCCGATCCAGGTCGGCTCGCTGGCCTCGGCGACGTCCTCCTGGTCCACCACCCAGCCGTCCTCCGGCGCCTATGACGTGGCCTACGACATCTGGTTCAACTCCACGCCCACCACCTCCGGGCAGCCGGACGGCACCGAGCTGATGATCTGGCTCAACAGCCGCGGCGGAGTGCAGCCGTTCGGTTCGAAGACCGGCACCGCCGGCCTGGACGGCATGACGTGGAACGTGTGGACCGGGCAGCAGACGTCCTGGAAGATCATCTCCTATGTGCTCCAGGGCGGCGGAACCTCGGTCTCCAACCTGGACGTCAAGGCGCTCATCGACGACGCCGTGGCACGCGGCTCCCTCAACCCCGCCCACTACCTGATCGACGCCGAGGCCGGTTTCGAGATCTGGCAGGGCGGCCAGGGCCTGGCCACCACCAGCTTCTCCTTCTCGGCCACCGCCCGCGGCGCCGCAGGCGCGGTCTGGGCGCCGGCGCGTTAGGAGCTCTTGGCCGGACGCCGGATGGGTCGTGGCATCGCACGGCGGCACGCCGTGCGATTGCCCGGGCCGGTCACCCGCCCTGGGGCGTTGTGGGAGCCGGGGCGGGTGCCGGGCCGTCCTCCGGGTGCGCCCGGAGATGCTCGAGGAGCAGGCGGTT
>JBEHXI010000137.1:0-19184 GCA_048498775.1 Actinomycetota bacterium
ACCGGCCCGGGACCGGCCCGGGACTCACCGTCCGCGCAGCACCGCGGCCAGGACAGCCCACAGCCCCCTGCGGCCACCGCCGGCGCCCCGCCGCACCGGAACCCGGCCCGGCGACCCCCCGGGACCCGGAACGCCAGGCGGCGCCGAAGCCGCCACCCCCGCTTCGGGCACGGCCTGCGAAGCGACCGCCGCGCCGGAGGTTCCCCCGGCGGGTCGCGTTGTCGGCCGGGCGCGTTCGACGCGTCCCGGACGCATCCCGACGCGCCCGGGACCGGCCCAGGACCGGCCCGGGGCTCACCGTCCGCGCAGCACCGCGGCCAGGACAGCCCGCAGCCCCCTGCGGCCACCGCCGGCGCCCCGCCGCACCGGAACCCGGCCCGGCGACCCCCCGGGACCCGGAACGCCAGGCGGCGCCGAAGCCGCCACCCCCGCTTCGGGCACGGCCTGCGAAGCGACCGCCGCGCCGGAGGTTCCCCCGGCGGGTGTCTCGGTGGACGAGTCGGCGGACTGCCGGAAGGCCTCGGCGCGCACCCAGGCGGCGATGGCGGCATGGACGTCGAAGGGCATGGCGGAACTCCTGCGCTGTGGAAGTCGCGTCGGGACGCTCGGACGGATGCCGTGGAACGCGTCGGGCCGCGCGGCATCCCCGCGCCCGCCGCGGGGGCACGGGGACAGGCGGCGGCCGGGGCCGCTCAGCAGCGCAGGACGGTGCGGGAGGAAAGCCTGAGTCCGCGGGACCGGAACGCCTCAGCGGGCGTGGCCAGCCGGGCGCCGCCGTCTCCGGCGAGGGCACCGGCCACGGTGGCCGCCTCGGGGGCGCCGAGCGGGGCGAACCGGGAGCGGTGGTGGCAGGCCGAGGCCACGCAGATGCGGCGCACGCCGCCGTGGTGACCGCCGCCCCCGTGATGCCCGGAGGGGTCCGCCGCGGGCACCGCGACCGCCCGGGGCACGGCGCAGGCCGGACCGCCGACACCGGACGACCCGGTCACGGCGGGCGCGAGGGAGGCAGCGGGCACCGCCGACGCCCCTGACACGGCCCTGAAGGCACCCGGCACCACACCGCCCGGGCCGCCGGCACCGTCACCCGGCAGGCCCGTAGGACCCCCGTCACCCCCGACCGCAGGACCCGCCGGACCGCCGTCACCCGGAAGGCCTGCGGACCCGTCGCCGTCCACGCCGTCCGCGCCGTCCGCGCCGTCCACGCCGTCCACGCCGTCCGCCGGCGCGATCGCCGCGCAGCGGCCGGACGCCTGGGCCGGCGGGGTGAATCCGGGGGTGAACATCGCGATCAGCAGGCCCAGCAGGGCCGCCAGCAGGAGCCGGCGCGCGCCGCGTCGGGCCGCGTGGCGGCCGAAGGCGGCGGCGTAGGGCATGCATGTCCTTTCCCGGGTCTCCCATCGGACAAATCCCCGCGTACGACACCCGACACCCCCACACCGCGCCCATCACCGCATATCACCACCCCAGGCGGTGAATCCGCCTCGGACAGCAGTCCGGGCGCCGATGGTGCTCTCGATCCGCGCAGCCCCCGCTTCGGGGGCGTGCCACCCGGCCGGCCCAGTTTGATCTTCGTGTCGCGTGGTACCCGCCCCATCCGGCACCCTTGCTCGGCGCCCACGCCGAGCGCCCAGGAGGAGCCCGCAGAAATCACCACGAAGACCGGATAAACCGGAGAACCCGGGTATACGCCAGGAGTGAGCAATCCGTGGCACGGAGTTCGGCGATTGCCGCCCGAGCCCGGCGCCGATCTCGGCACACGGCTCTAGGGAGACGCCATGACGAACCGCCCTCAGCAGCAGGGACAGGGCACCGGCCTGCCCCAGGAACGTGACGCCCGGCAGGGCGGCACGCCGCCGGCGGAGCCCGGCACCACTCGCCCCCCGGCGCCGAACCGGGAAGGCCCCGGCCCGGGGCTCCCCATCTGGATCATCATCGGGATCGTGGTGATCTTCGTCCTGATCTTCGCCGTCGTCCTGGTGTGACCGGTCCTGACCTGGTCTGAAAAAGTCTGACAGCGCTTGACCTGGTGCTCGGCGCGCCACGGCGCGCCGCCCGCACACCGGCCGGACTCTTTTCCTGCCCCCTCAGGCGCTCAGCCGGTCACCGTCACGGTGACCGTGCGCGTCACCGCCAGCCCCGCGGCGTCCGACGCCCGCAGCGTCACCTGGTACGTCCCGGCCGGGGTGCCCGCCGGGACGTCGATGCGCACCGGCACCTCCACCGTGGCCGGCAGGCCCGCCGAGCGCACCCGCAGCGCCTGGCTCGCCGGGGTGGCGGTGAGCGGGGCCGGGGATGTGGCGGTCAGGGTGCCGATCGCGGTGCCGGGGTCGGTCAGCACCGCGTCCGCGGTCACCGTGGCGCTGCCGCCCGCGGTCACCGGCACCGTTGCCGGTGAGACCCCGAGCGCCAGGTGGTGCTGCGGCACGTAGACCCGGTCGGTGGCCGGCGGCGCGTCCGCCGCGCGGGTGCCCCATGTGGAGGGTGCGGTGCCCACCGTGAAGGCGATGTCCCGTCCGGCCCTGAGGTCGGCGGTGGTCACATAGGTGGCGGAGTGGGCGGCGCCGCCGACGCGTACCGCCTGGGTGTAGCGGGCGCTGTCGGAGGTGCCCGGCGCGGTGATGGTCAGGTGGCCGCGCGGGTAGAAGCGGCGGTCGAGGGTGAGATCCACCCGGCTGAACGCCGGTGTGCTCAGGCCCCAGACGGCGTTGCCGGGCGAGACCGGGAAGACGCCGATGGCGGAGAGCACCATCCACGACGACATGGTGCCCAGGTCGTCGTTGCCGGTGATGCCGTCCGGCTGGTCGGTGAAGAGCGTGAGGGCCGCGTGCACCACGTCGGTGGTCTTCCACGGCTGACCGGTCGACAGATAGGTGTAGGGGGCGATGAGGTCGGGCTCGTTCTGCGGGTTGTACTTGTCCTGGTTGTAGTACGAGTACGGGCCGTTGACCCAGACGGTGCGGGCGGTCCCGGCCGGGTCCTTGACCAGCTGGTCGTAGGCGAAGAAGGAGTCCAGCCGGGCGTTGGCGGCCTGCTCGCCGCCGATCAGCCCGACCAGTCCGGGCAGGTCCTGCGGGACGAGCCACATGTACTGCCAGGCCGTGCCCTCGTGGAAGCCGGCGCTGTTGGCCGGGTCGGCGGGGCCGGTGAAGACGCCCTGGGTGTCGCGGGCGCGGAAGAAGCCGGTCCGCGGGTCGAAGATGTTGTGGTAGTTCTGGCCGCGCGCCTGGTAGCGGCGGGCGTCCGCCCGGTGCCCGAGCCGCTGGGCCATGGTGGCCAGCGCGGCGTCGGACAGCGCGTACTCCAGGGTCGTCGAGGGCCCGTGGTCGTAGTCGAAGTCGCCCGGCTTGTGGGGCGCGGAGGTGTCCAGCGGGACGTATCCCTCGGCGAGGTAGGCGGGGTTGGCGCCCCGGCCCTCGTACTGCGAGGCGGCCGGCGGCACCGAGTCGGCGTTCTTCCGCAGCGCCTGGTACGCCTCCTCCTCGTGCCCGGCCAGCAGACCCTGGTTGAAGGCGTTGACCAGGAACGGGGTGACCGGGTCGCCGGTCATGATGTTGGTCTCGGCGGTGGCGTAGCCCCACTTGGGCAGCCAGCCGCCCTCCGCGTCGACCCGCAGCAGGGACAGCGCCATGTCCCGCATCTGCCCCGGCGCGATCAGCGACAGCAGCTGCGCCTGGGTGCGGTAGGTGTCCCACAGCGACCAGTTCTGGTAGTACGTGAAGCCCTTAGCCTGGTGGACGCGGCCGTCCCATCCGGTGTAGCGGCCGTCGACGTCGCTGCCGGTGTTCGGGGAGAGCAGCGCGCGGTACAGCGAGGAGTAGAAGGCGTGCCGGCGGTCGTCGGTGCCGCCCTGCACCCGGACCTTCTCCAGCCACCCCTCCCAGGTGCGCCGCGCGGCGGCGGCCGTGGCGTCGAAGGTGCCGCCACCCTCCCTGGCGAGGTTGGCGCGGGCGCCGTCCAGGCTGACGTAGGAGATCGCCGTGGTGGCGGTGACCGTGTGGTCGGCGGTGGTGTCGAAGCGGACGTAGGCGCCGCGGCGGCCGGACCCGGTGGAGGAGTCCGAGCCGTCGGTGACGGTCGCGCCGCTCCAGGTGCCGTGCGCGGTGAAGGGCCGGTCGAAGCGGGTGACGGTGTAGAGGGTGTACGGCCGGGTGTCCTGGCAGAAGCCGCGGCCGGTGATGGACGAGGCGACGGTGTGGTCGTCGAGCACGGTGACGGTGCTGGAGACCACGGTGTGCAGCGCCTGCCCGGTGTTGAGCAGCACGTTGGCCTTGGTGGTGGCCGGGAAGGTGTAGCGCTGCCGGCCGGTGCGGGTGGTCGCGGTCAGTTCCGCGGTGATCCCGCCGTACGAGGTCAGGCCGACGCGGTAGTAGCCGGGGGATGCCTGCTCGCCGGTGTGGGAGTAGGAGGCGGCGTAGACCGCGTCGTCGGTGGAGGTGATGTCGCCGGTGGTGGGCAGGGTGGGCAGGTCGCCGCCGAGGCCGCAGCCGACGCCGGACAGGTGGACGGCGCTGAACCCCCGTATGGTGCTCTGGTTGTAGTCGTAGCCGGTGTTGTGGCCGGTGTCGGGCGACAGTTGCACCATGCCGAACGGCACCGCGGCTCCGGGGTAGGTGTTCCCCTCGTCCTTGGTGCCGATGAACGGGTTGACGTACGAGGTGAGTTCGCCGCCCGCCGCGGGTGCGGCCTGGACGGCCGGGCTCAGCGCGCCCATGAAGAAGGCCGCCGACACGGCGGCGACCAGCGGCGCCCGCAGGCGTGCCGGGAAGACCGTTCGTCTCCTACGGTGTGTCACGGCTCGCTCCCCTTCCCTCTGACATCGTTGTCAGCGGCCTGTCCGCGTGTGGCCGGAGCGAGGATCGTCGTGCCGTCCGGGGCGGGCTGTCAAGGTCGCACCGGCGGGCCGGGGGCAGGTCCGCACGCATGAACGAACCGCGCGGTGACGGTGTTTGACGTCGTCTCCGAGCGGGCAAGGGGCGGCATCCGAGCGCCGGGCGGCATCGGAACGGGCGGTGCATACAGTCTTCACGAACCGCCCGGGGACTGGTAAAGACAGCAGGAGCCCCAAGAGCAACAGGAACGCCCCGCGTGGGTAACGCGGCCGATATACAGCGCTACTTCGATGGCGGCCATCGGTGCCGGCCCGAGACTATGCAGGGAGCGTTGCATCAACAGCCAGCCGTTCATACGCCCGTCCAGTGCCGGAAGCCCGCCCGCCGATCCCCTCGCCGATCCCCTCGCCGACCTGCCCGCCCACCCCCTCGCCGACCTGCCCGTCGACCTGGAGACCGCGACCGTCGCCGAACTGCTGCGGTTACTGCGCTCCGGGCGGCTCAGCAGTGCGCGGCTCACGGAGGCGTACCTCGCCCGGATCGACGCCCTCGACGTCCGCGGGCCGGCGCTGGGCGCCGTGCGGCTGCTCGACCCCGCCGCCCTGGCGGAGGCGGCCGCCGCCGACGCGACCGCCCCGGCCGCGTCCCGGCCGCTGCTGGGCATCCCGGTGCTGGTGAAGGACAACATCGACGTGGCGGGCCTGCCGACCACCGCGGGCTCGGTGGCCCTCGCCGGGTCGTACCCCGGGCAGGACGCCCCGCTGGTGGCCCGGCTGCGGCGAGCCGGCGCGGTCGTCCTGGGCAAGACCAACCTCACCGAGTTCGCCAACTACCTGACCACCGGCATGCCGAGCGGTTACAGCTCGCTCGGCGGGCAGGTGCTCGGCCCCTACGACACCAGCCGCACCCCCAGCGGGTCCAGCGCGGGCTCGGCGGTCGCGGCCGCGGCGGGGTTCGCGGCGGTGACGGTCGGCACCGAGACCTGCGGCTCGATCCTCAGCCCGGCGGTGGCCAACTCCGCGGTCGGTGTGAAGCCGACGGTGGGGCTCGTCAGCCGCACCGGCATCCTGCCGATCGCCGCCAGCCAGGACACCGCGGGCCCGCTGGCCCGTACGGTGGCCGACGCCGCCGCGCTGCTCACCGTGATCGCCGGCCGCGACCCGGAGGATCCCGCGACCGCGGAGTCCCCGCTGGACGGGCATGACTTCACCGCCGGCCTCTCCCCCACCGCGCTGCGCGGCGCCCGGATCGGCGTGCCCGCCGACCAGGTCCCGGCCGCCGACCGGGGCGAACGTGCGCTGTGGGACGCCGCGGTGGCGGTGCTGGCCGGGCGCGGTGCCGTCCTGGTCGACGTGGACCTCGACACCTCGGGTGACGCCGCGGACGGCTCCACCGTGCTGTCCTACGAGTTCAAGCGCGACCTGAACCGCTATCTGGCGCGGCTGCCGGAGGGCGCGCCGATGCGCACCCTGGCCGACGTCATCGCCTACAACGCGGCGCACGACGACCGGGCCCTGAAGTTCGGCCAGGTCCTGGCGCTGGCGGCGCAGGCGAAGGACCTCGCCCCCGGCAGCGCCGACACGGCCCGCTACCGCGAGGACCGGGCCCGGGACCTGGCCTCCAGCCGGGATCGCGTGGACGCGGTGATGGCCGAACACCGCCTGGACGCCCTGCTGTTCGCGGGCGCCGGCAGCGCCCTGCTCGGCGCCCGGGCCGGCTACCCGTCGGTCAGCGTGCCCGCCGGATACCGCGCCGCCGACCGGGCGCCGTTCGGCATCGCCTTCCTCGGCCGCGCCTGGAGCGAGCCCGCTCTGCTCGGCTACGCCTACGACTACGAGCAGGCGACGCGGGCGCGTCGGCCGCCGTCGGCCGTCAACCCCGCCGTCTTCCACCGCTCCGCGCCGTGACCCGCCCGGCCGGTTCGCCGGCGGCCCCGAGCTCACCGGGGCCGCCCGTGAACCGGCCGTGGACCGCCCGTCGAAAGGAGTAAGGCCCGCATGCACCGCTCCCTCCGCCGGCTGACCGCCGCGCTGCTCGCCGCCCCGCTCGCCCTGGCCGGGTGCTCGGGCGGCGGCTCCGGTCACGGCACGCCCGCGCCGTCCCGCGCCACCGTGGACAACCGCCCCGTCAGAGCGGGCGGAACGCTCACCGTCGCGCTGGCGGCCGACCCCGACGCGCTCGACCCGACCACCTCGACCACGCTGGTCGGCCGGGAGATCTTCGCGAGCGTCTGCCAGAAGCTGTACGACATCGATGCCGGATCCCACCTGGTGCCCCAGCTGGCGGCGGCCCTGCCGACGATGTCGGCGGACGGCCGGACGGCCACCATCCGGCTGCGCGCCGGGATCCGGTTCAACGACGGCACGCCGTTCGACGCCGCCGCCGTCAAGAAGTCCCTGGACCGCGACCGCACCTGGCCGAAGTCCGCCCGCCAGGCGGACCTGGCCGCCGTCAGCCAGGTCACCGTGGTCGATCCGCACACCGTGCGGCTGGCGCTGTCGCGGCCGTTCACCCCGCTGACCGCGCAGCTCGCCGACCGGGCGGGCATGGTGATGTCGCCGGCCGCGCTGGACCGGCTCGGCGCGAACTTCGGGACGGCCCCGGTGTGCGTCGGCCCGTTCGCGTTCGCGAGCCGTACCTCGGGCAGCGAGATCGTCGTCCGCAAGTCCCCGTACTACTACGACCGTTCCGCGGTGAAACTGGACCGGATCGTCTACCGGATCATCGTCGATCCCAATGTGCGGGCGGCCAACCTCAGGTCCGGCGACGTGCAGGCCGCCGACAACCTGGCGACCACCTCGGTGGGCGGCCTGATGTCCGACAGCGCCGTCCGGGTGGTCGCCGGCGGCGGCCTGGGCTACGAGAACATCGAGATCAACATCGGCAACGCGCACGGCTCGACGAGCAAGCCCGGGCCGGTGAACACCCCGCTGGGCAGGTCCCCGCAGCTGCGCCAGGCGTTCGAGCTGGCGCTGGACCGCGACGCCATCAACAAGGCCGTCTTCAGCGGCCTCTACCAGCCGGACTGCAGCCCGCTGCCGATGGACAGCCCGTACCGCACGAAGACGGTGTGCACCCCGCACGACATCGCCAAGGCGAAGGCGCTGGTCACCGCGTCCGGAGCGCGCACGCCCGTCCCCGTCACCCTGACGGTGCCGGACGACGCCGTGGACACCCGGCTCGCGCAGGTCATCCAGTCCATGGAGAAGCCGGCCGGCTTCGCGGTGCAGGTGCGGCCCATCGACTTCGCCACCGAGCTCGCGCAGGGCGCCGCCGGGAACTTCGACGCCCTGCTGGACGCCTGGTCCGGGCGGATCGACCCGGACGGCGACCTGTCCGGCCTGGTCACCACCGGCGGCGCGATCAACTACAGCGGCACCTCCGACCCGGGGGTGGACGGGCCGATCCGGCAGGCGTCCGCCGTCACCGGCACCGGGCAGCGCGCCGCGCTGTACGCCCAGGCCATCGCCCGGCTCGGCCAACTGCGCGGCCTGATCTACCTGTACCACGCGCAGCTGTACCTGGGGCTGTCGAAGTCCGTCGCCGGGGTGGCCTACTACGCCGACGGCATACCGAGGTTCGCGACCGCCGGGTACGCGGCGGCCGGGCGGTAGGCGGCCGCGGTGGCGCTCTTCGTGCTCCGCCGGGCCGGCTCCGCGGTCCTGGTCTTCCTCCTCGCCAGCGTCCTGGTCTTCTGCGGGATCAGGGCGCTGCCCGGCGATCCGGCCCGGGTGCTGGCCGGGCAGGAGGCCGGACCGGGGGTGGTCGCCGCGATCCGGCGGTCCTACGGTCTCGACCGGCCGCTGCCGATGCAGTACCTGTCGTATCTGGGGCGGTTGTTCCACGGTGACCTCGGCCGCTCCACGCAGGACGGCCTGCCGGTCTCGCACATCCTGCTGCAACGGCTGCCGGTGACCGCCGAGTTGTCGGTGCTGGCGATGGCGGTGGCCGTCCTCACCGGCGTGACCTTCGGTGTGGTGGCCGCCGCCCGGCGCGGCCGGGCCGCCGACTACGCGGTGACCGCGTTCGGACTCGTGGGCCTGTCGGTGCCGCACTTCTGGCTGGGCCTGCTGGGGATCTGGCTGTTCGCGGTGGACCTGCACTGGCTGCCGGCGTCCGGCTTCACCGCCCTGTCCGACGATCCGGTGGAGAACCTGCGCCGGATGGTGATGCCGGCCCTGGTCCTGGGCACCGGGTTCGCGGCGGTGCTGATGCGGCAGACCCGGGCGGCGATGCTCGGGCAGCTGTCGGCCGACTACACCCGCACCGCCCGCGCCAAGGGCGTCGCGGAGAGCCGGGTCATCGGCGTGCACGCGCTGCGCAACAGCCTCACCACGGTGGTGACCATCCTGGGCCTGCAACTCGGTGAGCTCATCAGCGGCGCGGTCATCACCGAGTCCATCTTCGTGATCCCCGGTTTCGGCAAGCTGACCGTGGACTCGGTCCTGGACCGCAACTACCCGGTGATCCAGGCCGTCGTGCTGGTGACGGTCGCCGGCTACATCCTGGTGAACCTCTGCGTCGACATCCTGTACGGCCTGCTCAATCCGCGGATCCGGCTGGCGGGAGGTGCCCGGTGAGCGAACGCGTCCTGCTTCCGGCGGCCGGGGGGGCCCGGCCCGCCTCTGCCCCTTCTCCCAGCCCCTGGGAGCGGCTTCGGCGCCGGTGGCGGCGGTTCCGGCGGCGCCCGATGGCCATGGCGGGGCTGGTGCTGGTGGTCTTCTTCCTGCTGCTGGCGCTCGTCGGACCGCTGGTCACCGGGGATCCGGCGGCCCAGGACTACGCGGCGACGCTGGCGCCCCCGTCCGGCTCCCACCCGCTGGGCACCGACGACCTGGGCCGCGATGTGCTGACCCGGATCTGCTACGGCGCGCGGACCTCCCTGGAGGCCGGGCTGGGTTCGACGGCGCTGGCGCTGGCGGCCGGCATCCCGCTGGGGCTGGTGGCGGGCTGGTACCGGCGGGTGCTGGATCCGGTGATCATGCGGCTGACCGATGTCGTCCTCGCCTTCCCGGCGCTGGTGTTCGCGGTGGGCATGGCGGCGGTGCTCGGCCCGTCACTGCGCAACGTCATCATCGCGCTGGGCGTCGCGCAGCTCCCGGCGGTGGTGCGCATCACCCGCGGCGAGGTGCTGGCCGCCGCGGAGACCGACTATGTGGCGGCGGCCGTGGTGGACGGCGTGACGGATGCCGGGGTGCTGTTCCGCTATGTGCTTCCGGCCGCGTCCGACGCGCTGATCGTGCGGGCCACGGTGGCCATCCCGGCGGCCGTCATCGGGGAGGCCGGCCTGTCCTTCCTGGGCCTGGGCGTCCAGCCGCCGACACCCTCGTGGGGCGTGATGCTCACCGACGCCCAGCAGTTCCTCGACCAGGCGCCCTGGCTCGCCGTCTGGCCGGGGGTGATGATCGCGGTCACCACCCTCGGCTTCAACCTGCTCGGCGACGGCCTGCGGGACGTCCTCGATCCCCGGAGCGGCCGATGAGCCTCCTCGACATCACCGATCTGACCGTGGACTTCGACACCGAGGACGGGATCGTGCACGCCGTCCGGGGCGTCTCGCTGTCCCTGGAACGCGGCGAGATCCTCGCGCTGTGCGGGGAGTCCGGGTGCGGCAAGTCCGTCACGGCCCTGTCCGTGCCCCGGCTGCTGCCTGCGGAGACGACGCGGCTGTCCGGCTCGGTGCGGCTCGCCGGCCGGGAGCTGACCACGCTGACCGAGCGGGAGATGCGCCAGGTGCGCGGCAAGGACGTCTCGGTGGTCTTCCAGGAGCCGATGACCTCCCTCAACCCGGCGTTCACGGTCGGCTTCCAGATCGCCGAGGTGCTGCGGCGCCACGAGGGCGCCTCCCGGAAGGCCGCCCGGGCCCGCGCCGTCGAACTGCTGGAGCTGGTGGGCATGCCGGACCCGGCCCGCCGGGTGCGCGAGCATCCGCACCAGCTGTCCGGGGGCATGCGGCAGCGGGTGATGATCGCGATCGCGGTGGCCTGCTCGCCGCGGGTGCTGATCGCCGACGAGCCGACCACCGCGCTGGACGTGACGATCCAGGCGGGCGTCCTGGACGTCTTCCGCGACCTGCGCGACCGGCTGGGCACCGCCGTCGTCCTGATCACCCACGATCTGGGGGTGGTCGCCGACATCGCCGACCGGGCGGTGGTGATGTACGCGGGCCGGGCCGTCGAACAGGCCCCGGTCGACGAGTTGTTCGCCCGCCCGGCGCACCCGTACACGGTGGGGCTGATGGGCGCCCTGCCGTCGGCCGCGGTGGGCGGCGCCGGCGGGCGGCGGCTGGCGGAGATCCCCGGCATGGTGCCGCCGCCGTTCACCGATCCTGACGAGTGCGCCTTCCGCCCGCGCTGTCCGGGCGCGAAGGACGACTGCGCGACCGCCCGTCCGCTCCTCGCGGCCCGCGGCCCGGACCATCTCGCCGCCTGCTTCCATCCGGCGGCCCTGACGCGTCCGGCCGGAGGTGCCCGGTGAACGGCCCGGTGCTTGAGGTCACGGACCTGGTCAAGCACTATCCGGGGCCGGGACGCGGGCGGGTGGTGCACGCGGTGGACGGGGTGTCGCTGACCGTGGGGCACGGTGAGGTGCTGGGGCTGGTCGGCGAGTCGGGCAGCGGGAAGTCCACCCTGGGCCGCTGTGTGCTGCGGCTGACGGAGCCGGACTCCGGGACGGTCCGGCTCGCCGGGCGCGACATCACCCATCTGTCCCGCCGCGCCCTGCTGCCGCTGCGCCGCGAGGCCCACATGGTCTTCCAGGACCCGTTCTCCTCGCTCAACCCCCGTTTCACGGTGGGCCGGATCGTCGCCGAGCCGCTGCTGCGGCACAAGGTGGCCGGCGGGCGGCAGGCCGCCGGCCGGGTGGCCGCGATGCTGGAACGGGTGGGGCTGCGCGCCGAGACGGCCGGGCGGTATCCGCACGAGCTGTCCGGCGGGCAGCGGCAGCGCGTCGCCCTGGCCCGCGCCCTGGTGCTGCGGCCCCGGCTGGTGGTGGCCGACGAGCCGGTGTCCGCGCTGGACGTCTCCGTCCAGGCGTCGGTGCTCAACCTGATCGGGGACCTGCAGCGGGACATGGGCTTCTCCTGCCTGTTCATCACCCATGACCTGTCGGTGGTGGAGTACCTGGCCGACCGGATCGCGGTGATGTACCTGGGGCGGATCGTGGAGACCGGCACCCGCGAGCAGATCTTCACCGATCCCCGCCACCCGTACACCCGGGCGCTGCTGTCCGCGGCGCCCGTGCCCGACCCGGCCGAACAGCGCCGCCGCGCCCGGGTGGTGCTGCGCGGGGAGATTCCCAGTCCGCTCGCGCCGCCGCCCGGGTGCCGTTTCCACACCCGCTGCCCGATCGCCGAGGACATCTGCCGCGAGGTGCCGCCCGCGATGCTGTCCGCGTCCCCGGACGCCGGTCACCAGGCCTCCTGCCATCTGGTTCCGGCTCCGCCCGACGCTATCTGACGCCCAGTCAACGCAGGCCGGAAGTGATCGTCCGGTGCACGGTGTTTCATACGCGGGTTATATGTTTGTACTATGCATTCTTCGCCGGCTCCCGAGGCGCAACGCGTCGAGCAGGCCGCCCGCGGCCTGCTCAGCGGGATCGGCAGGCTCTCCAGGGCCCTGTTCCAGGCGGGCGAGTTCGGCATCCCGCGCAGCTACGCCACGGCGCTCGACGCCCTGGACGACCGGCCGCACCGGGTCACCGAGCTGACCCGGCCCACCGGGCTGACCCAGCCGCGCGTCACCGTCGTGCTCCAGGAACTCGAGGAGCGCGGCCTGGTGGAACGCCGTCGCTGTCCCCAGGACCGGCGCGCCGTCGAGGCGTTCATCACGCCGCTCGGCCGCGAACTGCTGGAACAGGCCCGGCAGCGGATGGCCGCCGCCCTGCTGGAGGCCCTGCGCGCGGGCGTCGACGACCCCGAACACACCGTCGCAGTCGCCCGCGAGGCCGTCTGCACCCTGCTGCACGCTTTCGTACCGGAGGCCACTTGACCACGCCCGCTCTGGGTACCCCCACCGCTTCGACCCCGACAGCGCACGCCGCCGGAACCGTCCCGGCGCCCGTCCCCCACCGGGCCGGCGGGCCCAGGCGCTGGTGGGACCGGGTGATCGCCGCCGATCCCGGACTCGGCAACCTTCAGGCGGGCTGGCGCTCCCTGGTGTCGATGTCGGTCTCGCTCGCCGTGGGCTACGGGATGTCGGAGGCGCTGCGCGTTCCGGCCATGCTGGGCATGGTCGTCGCCGGCATGATGGGCCTGATGAGCGCGTTCGCGGTGGCCGAGAACACCGCCGGGCGCCTGGCCCGCGCCATCCTGTGGATGCCGCTGCCGTACTCCGCCGTCCTGCCGCTGACCTCCGTCCTCCACCCCGACCGGGTGCTGGAACTGTCCCTGATGGTCATGGCCCTGGCCCTGGCGTTCTTCCTGGTGCGCTTCGGGACGCTCGGGCTGCTGACCGGGATGATGATGTTCAACGCCTTCATGGTCGGCGTGATGACGGACATCCCGCTGCGCTACTGCGGCGACCTGTTCGCCATCGCCCTGGTCACGTCGGTGGCCGTGCTCGCCGCCCGGCTGCTGCTGTGCCACCCGATGCCGCGCCGGGACCTGCTGCGCACCCAGCGGGCGTTCCTCGTCGAGGCGCGCCGCGCCCTGGAGGCGGCCGCCACCGCCCTGGACCCGGACGCCGCGCAGGCCACCGCGGTGCACCGGATGCGCCGCGCGCTGCGCCGGCTGAACATCACCACCGTCACCATCGACGGCCACCTCGCCCAGCCGGAGGTCGCGGCCGACCCCGACATGGCCGAACTCCTGCACCAGTACCTCTTCGACGCCGAACTGGCCCTCCAGGGCATCGGCCAGGCCGTCTCCGGCATGACGGGCCGTCATGTCCCGGCGCGGCTGCGCGAGGCCCTGGTCGTCGGGCTCGTCATCGCCCGGGACGCGCACCTGGGCCGGGCCGACGCGCTGCGCCCGGCCGCCGAACTCGTCCGGCGCAAGGCCGCCGACGCCCCGCAGGACATCAGCGCCGAGGAGGCCGAGGTCCGCGCCCTGGCCCGCCGCGTCGGCGACCTGCTGGACGCCTTCGCCGACGCCCTGGCCTGCTGGCTGAGCCTGGGCTGGAACTCGCCCACCGCCCGCGCCCGGGTACCGTTCCAGCCCACCGTGGCCCTGGAACGCAACCGCCCGGCCGGCACCGGCCCGGCCGCCCAGCGGGTCGCCGACGCCCAGGCCGGACGCGGCTGGCGGCGCGCCGTCCCCCACCTGCGGGCCCCGCTGCACGCCGGGATCGCCGCCGCCCTCGTCTGCCCGATCGCCGACGCCATCAACGGCACCCGCTTCTACTGGGGCCTGGTCGGCGTGATGATCACCCTGTTCGGCACCAACACCACCCACGAGCGGCTGCGCAAACTCGGCCACCGGATGGTGGGCACCGTCGCCGGCGCGGTCCTCGGCATCGCCCTGCTCCGCCTGATCGGCACCGGCCACGCCTACGCGACACTCGCGGTGATCGTCATCGCCCTGTCCTTCGGCTCCTGGGGCATCCAGCGCTCCTACGCCTACTGGGTCGTCGGCCTGGTCACCGCGCTGGTGCAGATGTACGCGCTGACCGTGCCGGCCCGCGACATGGACTGGCTGCTGACCGAACGCCTGCTGGACAACGCCCTCGGCATGCTGGTGGCCACCGGCTGCGCCGCGGTCGTCTTCCCCGTCTCCACCCGCCGGGTCGCCCGCGAGGCCAAACGCGGCTACCTGGCCGCGCTGGAGGACCTGGTCGCCCGGGTCGCGACGCGCTGGAAGGACCCGGAGGCACCGGTGCGGCTGCGCGGCGCGGCCCGCGCGGTGGACGCGGCGCTGCTCCAGGTACAGAGCGTGGTGCGGCCCCTGGTCCGGATGCCGCTGGGCGTCCGCGGACGCGGCGGGGACAACCTGCTCGCCCTGCTGGGCACCGCCACCCGGCATGCCCACGCGCTGGCCGCCGCCGCGGACATCGACATCGACCTGGCGGCGCCGCTGCGCGAGCGGGTCGAGCGGATCACCGACGTCCTCGCCCGCTCCCTGCGGGCGCTGGACCGGCACCTGGCCACTGACGAACCGGGCGGCACCTGGGTCCGCGTCAGCCCGATGATCCGCGAACTGCAGTCCGCGCTGCACGGCCCGGACGGACCGCGGGCCGGCCGGCTCCAGACCGCCCTGGACGAACTCGCCGCCCTGGACGAGGTCTTGGCCAGCCTCGCCGACATCCGCGGCCTGGAGGTCGCCACCGCCCCGGAGCCCGCGGCGGTCACCGGCACGCCGGCCGGGCGCGGCGCCGGCGGTACGGAACCGGGGGCGGTCACCGTGCGTACCGCCGGCCGCCCCGCACCCCCGGCACCGGCCCGCCCGGCCGGCGGGCCCACCGAGACCACCGCCGCGACCACCACCGTGAGCGGCGCCCTGCACTGCGCCGCGCACCCCGGCGGCTGCGACGCGTGGATCACCGTGGTCACCGACCGCGGCAAGCGCCGCGCGATGGTCCGCGCCACGGGCGGCCACTACCGGATCCCCGACCTGGCCCCCGGCGGCTACACCCTGGTCGCCTCCGGCCCCGCCCACGCCCCCCGCGCCGAGTTCCTGCTGGTCGGCCCCTCCGGCGGGGAGGTACGGCACGACATCACGCTGCCCGGCGCGTGACGGCGCGGGGCCCGGCCGCACGGCCCGTCGTCGGGTGCGATGACGAAGGTCTGCGGCATGGGCGGCCACCTCGCTCACCACCATCCCGGCGTCGTCCACCAGGGCGCCCCGGTCAGCCGAGGCCCGGATACCCGCCGGCGCGCAATACCACGTCGATTCTGCTCCTGGTCGCGGTGATGTCCTTCCCGGCTTGGAACAGCTCGCGCAGTCCTTGACCGAAGAGGGTGGCGTTCTTCTGGTTCAGGCCCCGGAGGCAGTCCAGGCCGCCCTTCGCGGCCTCGAACCCGAACTGCGCGAACGACAGCGCGGCCGGTGCGTCGGGAACGCGGAAGTAGGTGCCGTTCGCCCAGGGTGCCAGCCGGCCCAGCTGTGCACACGTCATGCCGATCGGGCCCATGGCGGACCACGTTGTCCTCCTGGTCGCGAGATCGGTCTTGATCCGGCCGGTCAGCCGGCGGGAGTCGGCGGTGGCATGGTTCAGAATCCACAGCCCGCCGAGGCGGTCCCAGGCGTGGACCTGGTCGGCCAGGAGACGGACATCAGCCCGCGTCGTGGGTACCAGGACCGACCCTCGCGTCGCCGCCTGAACGTCGGCCGGCCTGGTGGTCATGGTGTACGTGTGCTCAAGGAACGCCATCTGCCCCACTGCGATCGCCACGGCCACCGCCGTGACGCCGCCGAGTCCGAGGCGCAGCCGTGTCAGACCCGTGGGTGGGGAGGACGGCGAGCGGAAGCCCGGCAGCCTGCTGTTGTCGTCCTGGTGCCCGACCATGCGCAGTACCAGGGATCCGGCCGCGGCCACGACGACGGCAAGGATCGCGACGGTCACGACCACGCTGCTCAGCAGCATCGGAAAGATCTGCTGGTGCCATCGCTCCCAGGGCGGCTGCCATGTGCAGCCCCTGCCCATGGTGTTCACCATGGGCAGGCATCCGTCCGTGGTGACGACCAGGGACATTCCGAAGATCCCCACCAGGGCGGCGGTCTCGGCGGCGATCAGGGTTGCGAGCAACCGGAAACCACCGGCGGTGATGAAGGCCGCCACCGCCGCGCCCGCCGCGCCCGCCACCAGGGCGAGCAGTATCCACACCACCTGGGCCAACGCGAAGTGACCGGAGTGCGGCGGCCGCGGCTGCCAGTGGTGGAGGTACGCCTGGATCCCGAGGACCGCGGCGGTCCCGACGGTACCGCCGACGAGGCCGGGGACCAGGACGCGCCGCAGGGGCGGCACCGTGAGCGGCCGTCGCCGCCCGGTGCCGGGACCGATCCGCACCCGAGCCATCCACCCCGGGACGCCGCCGGCCGGACCGGCCGCCCACGCAGCCGCAGGCACGGCCCACGCGAGGACCGTGGCCACCGGGACCAGAGGGGTCAGGAAGAGGAAGTTCAGCCAGGGGAACACCTCGGCCGTCGCCGTGAGGGTGGTGGAATGCCCGAGTCCTGAGGCGGAGAACAGCGATGTCAGGCTGGCCTCCAGCCCGGTGGTCGAAGGTGAGTACCCGTTGGCGACGGCCACGCCGATCAGCGTCCACCAGCTGTGCCACACGACCAGGATCAGGCAGGTCGCAGTCAGGCCGATGGCCATCGGGACCAGCAGGCTGCGGCCGCGCCACGTCCTTGCCGCCAATCGCGCACACTGCGCGACCCACCACATGACCGCCATGCCCGCGCCGAGCATCAGCAGCAGCGCTGCCGGCCGGGTCGGCCACCACTCCGAGCCGCTGCCGGAGGAGTTCCCGACGAGCAGGTCACCGACGGCCATCCCGAGTCCGAGCCAGAAACCCACCCGGATGCCGGACGGCGCCGGGCGCTCGGTCGACTCCGCGAACGCGACCGCCCGCCAGAGCGCGACGCCGACCACCCCGGTCACCACCAGCGCCGGGACCAGGGCCATCGCCTGCTCCAGCCACATGCTCATCCGGTAGGCGAACGGGACCATGTACGCCAGCAGGGCGGCGGAGACGAAGATTGCCACGACGCCCACGAGGAATGTCGGCAGCACCTGGATACCGAACAGCGGCGCAGGATCGTCGAGGGCGTGCCGCCGCAACTCCCATCGCGGATGGGTCCGCCACAACTCGGTGAACGACGCCCAGGCCGCCCTGATCCTGCCGGCCTGCGGAGGTGGCTCTCCGACCTCCCACTTGCGTTTGGTGGCGCCGTGCCGCACGGCGGCCAGGTCGGCGTAGAGCTCCCGGGTCCGCAGCACGTCCGACCGCGCGAGGTAGACCAGCGCCACTGTGGCGACGGGCATCAGGACGGCGCGGGCCAGGGCCGGCGTCACGGTCGGCGGCCACTGCCACAGGCCGGTGTTCCGGTAGATCTGATCGCCTTCCCACACCGCGTAGGGCAGCAGGACGACGGCGGCGAACACGCGCCAGAGGGCGACGGTCGCGTAGGTCACGGTGACGTCGCGGTTCTTGATGTGGGCGAACTCGTGCAGCAGCACGGCCCGCGCCCCGTCCCGGTCCGCGGACTCGAGCAGCCCGTTCGGGATGGACACGATCGGCCGGCGGTCGCTGCCGAACACCTCCGCACCGCGCGACTTCGCCGCCATGTCCAGCACCACGACCGGAGGACGGCGCAGGCCGGCGGTGAACGCGAGTTCCTCCAGCAGCGCCTGCGGCTGACCCTCGTCGTCGGGTGGCGGCAAGGGCGCCACGTGCCGCCGCCGGCGCATGACCACCGGCAGCCCCGCGAACACCCCTCCGGCGATGACCAGGAGCCCGACCGGCCAGACGACCAGAGTCCACGGCGGAAGCTGGGGCGCGTACTTGGACAGGCACGCTGCGAACGGCACCTCCTGGGACATCTCCTGTGCGTAACTGGACGCGTCCCCGGCATGCCGGGGATCCACGCCCGCGGCCAGCTGGCACCCCACGTAGTCCGGCTTCGTGGTCTGGAACTGCGAGACGACGGGTAGTGCGATCTGGGCGCTCAGCGTGAGCAGGAGGACCACCAGCATCACGAACCGCAGGGTGGTGCCGGCGACCAGGGCCTGCTCGTCGACCCGGGGACCGGACCCGGCGTCCATGTCCCTGGACGCCGGGCCGCTGTCACTCCCGTCGGCCATCGCGGCGCTCCAGCTGCGTAGCCACCAGGTCGGCGATCTCGGTCGCGCGCCGCTGCGGGACACCGCGCCGCCTGGCGGACTGCGCGACGATCGCCCGCACCCGGGACAGCTGGTCCTCGTCGAGGGGTGGGAGGGCGGGTGGGGTGCTCACATGTGCGCGCCGGCGCCGGAAGACGCGGCGCAGCACCCGTCCGATGCCCTTGGCGCCCTTGTCGACTCCCTTTCCGACGACTTCGTGCATGGCCTCATCGACCGCCATCCACACCACCGGCGTCAGCAACAGGACCACGTCGTGGAGTCCGAAACCGATCGTCCCGCCGCCGCGGCGCCGCCCGCCCAGCCACCGCCGGACCTGCTCGTCGTCGTGGCGCAGGAGCCCGTCCAGCGCCGTCACCTCGCCCGGTTCCAACTGGGCGACCACCGCGCGGACGACGCCGCGGACCGTCACCTGCTCCGAACCGACAGCCTCAGAACCCATGTCTCCCCCGCTTGGTTGCTGCCTGCCATGGTCGCGCCGGAAGTGTGGCCAGTGAGGCAAAGTCCCGGCTCGGTGGCAGCGGAAGCAGGAGACTTCCGGCCTCCGACACGACGGCCTCCGACACGACGGGCTCCG
>JBEHXI010000138.1:0-19063 GCA_048498775.1 Actinomycetota bacterium
GACGTTGGCGGCGTCCTCGCTGCAGAACACCGTCCAGCCGCGTTCGCTCACTCCTCACCGCCGGCGAGGTCGGGCAGCGGGACCAGGCGGCGGCCGGCCGTGGCATCGGCGAGGCGCTGCTGGCGGCCGGGGCGGCGGTCGAACATCGCCTCCATCCACCACTTCCGCATGACGGTGTTGATCTGCTCGCCTTCCTCTGCGGCCAGGACCTCGGCGTAGAACGCGAGGCGCTTCTCGGCGGACAGGGCGTCGCCGATGGCGTTGATCGTGTGCGGGATCGGGCGGACCCTGGGGTCCGGAGCCGGGTGTTCGGGTTGGGCACTCACTGCTTCTCCTTCAGTCGGTAGGTCGAGTGTCCTACGGCCGCTGCATACGATGCGGCTCTAGCCTCCGTTCTCCTGCCGACGGGTGCTCTTAATGGCGTCCGCGACGTACCTGGTGCTCATCAAGCTGCCAGCGTCGTCGATGCGGACCCACAGCTCGTCCAGCGCCGACCGCATCAGCTCGTTGTCACTCTGCAGCTCGGCAAGCTTTTCACTGGCCTGCCGGCCGTCTTCCCTTTCCCCGTGGCGGGCGCCGGAGTGGATGCCGGGCGGCAGAAGGCCTTCGCCGACGTCGCGGTGCTCGATCGTGGAGGCGTCGCCGACGGTGGACAGCAGCTCGTGGGCTCGGCGAGCGAGGCCGACGCTGCGGTGCCGGCCTCCGGTGCAGCCGAAGGCCACGGTGACGTCGGCGCCGGTGTCCTGGGCCAGTCCACGAGCAGTGGCGACCGCGTTGAAAGCGAGCCGCTCGGCGCCGTCGGTGGCCATGACGTGGTCGTAGACGGCCTGGTCCAGCCCTGTCATGTGGCAGAGGGCGGGGTCGTGGTGCGGGTTGCGCAGCAGCGCCCGCAGGTCGTAGGTGAGATCGGCGGTCGGAGCTGCGCCGTGGCCGTAGCGGAAGGAGATGATGCGGATCACGGGGTGATGCCCTTCTTCGCGCGTCTGGGTTTCGAGGGGCCGGAGCGGCGGTGCCACCCGCCGCTCCGGCAGAGCTGGGCGGGTCAGCCCAGGGGGCGGACCGTGATGTCCAGGTCGCGCGGGTCGGCGGCGGCGGCCGCCTTGAACTCGCGCAACTCCTTGTCGCTGTAGATCGCCTTCTGGTCGCTCGGACCACCCGTGACGACGTTGACCTTCTGGCCGGTGCGGGAAGTGGCGGTGACGACGTACTTCGCCATGAGGCGGTGTCTCCTCTTGTCGCTGGGTGCGGAGCCGAACGGGACTGTCCGACTCCCCTTGGCCCCGGCGGCGGGCGCCGGGGCCGCGGGCAGCCGTCAGCTCTCCTTCGGGGCCTGGGCGGCGGTGCTCGTCCAGGGGTTCGCGGGGTCCTCGCGGCGCAGACCGGTGAGGTGGTCGAGCAGGGTCCAGAGGCGTTCGCCGGCGGGGCCGTACTCCGGGGCCACGATCGAGACGTACGTGCCGTGCGAGACCTGGTCGTAGAGGCGGCGGTCCAGGCCGGGCCATTGGATGGCCATGTCCGCCCGGCTGATTCGGCCGCCGAACGCGGTGACCGGCTCGCCGTCGCGGGTCGTAGCGACCACGGGTTGCTCCTGGGCGCCGCCGCCGCGGCGGTAGTCGTTGATCCGCACGAGCATTCCGGCGGCGCTCGCGGCGTCGACCAGGCGGTGGACCAGGTCGGCGTCAGTGACGACCAGTTCGACCGCGGCACGCTGCTCCCACCACAGGCCGTCTGCGCCGGTGCCGACCAACCCGGGCTGCGAGCAGGTGGTGACATACCCGGCCCGGCACAGTGCGGCGAGGGTGGGCACGAGGTGCGCGGTCTCCTCATCGGGGCCGAAGCCCGGCTGGTAGCCGGGGCGGGAGCCGATCTCGCCCTCCAGCCACTGGGCCATCAGCTCGCCGAGGTCGGCGATGGTTCGTGCGCTCTTCCAGCGGCGGCGGTCGGCGCGGCTCATCCACAGGGCCATCGGTGTCACCTGGCCGTCTGCTGGGGGGCGGCAAGCAGTTGCTCGGTGAGCCTCAGGAGGGCGTCGACGTCCCGGTGCAGGTGCCAGCCGGCCGTGATGGCGGTGGGGGAGTCGGGACCGTGGCCGAGGGCTGCCCGGTAGGTCTGGAGGTGTTCGCGGGCGTTGGTGAGGATCTCTGCGGTGTCCGGTAACGGCTGCGTCATGGCGGGTTGCTCCGTCTCGTGTGGTGCGCGGTGTGGGCGCTGCCGGGACGGGGCCCGCCCCGGCAGCGAGGAACTGATGCCTTCAGGGCCGGGACAGGGCCCGGCTGCTCGGGACGGCGGCGGTGCAGTTGGGGCAGGACGTGGCGTCGGTCCAGTTACCGCAGATCAGGCACTGCCAGGCGCAGCAGACGGCGCGGCGAAGTAAGGTCGGCATGGTGATCCTTCGGGATCCGGGGGCGCGCCCGTTCTGCTGTGGAGGCTGGTGGGCGCGCCCTGTCTGTTGTTCGGGTTCGGGCCGGAGAGCGTGCTGTCCGGTCCTCCGCCCGGCACGGGCCCTCGTGCTGGTGGACCGTGCCGGTCCGGGGGATCGTCAGTGGAAGGTCTGTGTGATGCCGCCGGCGTCGCCGTTGACGACGATCGAGCCGGTGCCGCTGATGACCACGGTGTTGACGTGGGTCTCTTCGTGGATGTCGCCGTGGCGGGCGGGGGCGACGGTGACGTCGCCGTTGATGTCTCCGGTCTGGATGACGGTGCCGCGGATGGTGCTTGCCGTGTTGTGCGTTTCGCGCTTGGCCTTGCCCATGGCGGTGCTCTCCTCAGTGGTTGACGGTGGTGTTGGACCGGCCGAACCACTTGCCGTGGTTCGTGACCTGCGTGGTGTTCTCCTGGTGGACGGGCCCGGAGTAGTGGTGGTGGGTCTGGGAGTTCGTGGCCTTCACGCCCTTGATGGCAGATCCCACGGCGACGACCACGGTGGCCACGGCGGCGATCGGCAGTGTGACGAACAGGACGGACGTCAGGGTCACGGCGGCGAATCCCTGGCAGGCGAGCCAGACGCCGCACCCGATGCCCGTGATGCCGGCGCCGACGCCAATGGAGACCACGGCGACCCCGGCCGCCCACGCGGGCACGATCCGGTGGTCGTCCTGGTGGACCGGGGGCGTGGTGCCGTACGGCGGGGTCGGCGTGGTGTCGCGGAATGAGGTCGCCGCCGCGATGGGCTCCGACTTCCACAGCCCTTCAATGATCCGGCGGGCTTCGGCTTCGGCCTCCGACTCGCTGAGCGGACGGCGGTGGGCGTTCTCGGTGCTCACGGCGGTGACCTCGGCTTTCGGCTTGGGGAAGATGTGCCCCCCGGGCGCGGCCCGGGGCCTGGTGGTCAGGTGTTCTTGCGGTACTTCTTGGTGCGGCGCAGGACGTGGTCGCGGGAGAAGCCGGTGGCCTCCACCACGTCGGTCTGAAGCGCGTTGCCCGCGTCCAGCTCGGCGGCGATGCTCTGCCACATCACTTCGTCGGCGGCCTGCTTGGTCTGTTCTGCTTCCGCGTGCGCCTTGTCCCGGGCCTGCTTGAGGTCTTGGAACCGCTTGATGGCATCGGCGCGGGTCTCGGCATCGGGTCGGGTGCTCATGGGGGCTCCGTCTCGGTCGGGTGAGGGACGATGGGGCTTCCCCCCGCTGCCGTTCGGAGCGGGACAGGGACCCGGGGCGGCCGGCGATCCTTGGCCGGGTGACGGCCGCCCCGGGGCGTGTCTACCTGGTCAGCGGGATCTCGGGAGCCGGGACGGTCGCCTCGGCGGCCACGGCCACATGGCCGAGGACCTCGACGATGGATCCCTTGGCGGCGATCAGGTGCCCGGCGAGGGCGGGGCAGCCGATCTCCCGGGCCCGGGTCGCCAGGGCCGTGAGGTAGTGCCAGGTGTCGTGCATCTCGTTGTGCAGGTCGATCAGACCGGGCTGGAAGGCGTAGGAGTCGCTGAGGTCGGCGGCGCCCTGGGCGTGGGTCTCGGCCCGCTCCTTGAGGGTGTCGAAGCACTGCTTGTCGAGAACCTCGCGGACTGTCTCCACGGACTCGTAGGCCCACGACTTGCCCATCAGGCCCATGAAGAACCTGGTCAGACGGTTCGGCACGACTCTCTCCTGTCTGCTCTTTCGCTGTCTTTGCCGCTTGCTTTTTCGCTTGCGGTAATTCGAGTATGCAGACTCTGAGTCTGCATGTCCAGGGGTTCGCAGACTCGGAGTCTGCGTTGGTGGGTTTGTGCAGGTCAGCGGTGAGAAGTTGGTCAGGTGCTGCGGTGGCACACGCCGCACGGGATCTTGATCTCGCGGGTTGTCCCGGTGGAGGAGTGGATCCGGGTGGAGATGGTGACCATGCCGCCGCGGCAGCCCTTGACCGTGCAGCGCTGGCGCTTGGGCCTGGTGCTGGCCGCGGGGCCGGCCCCGCGGGTCTGGAGCGTCCAGGCCGTGGTGAGCGCGGTGGCCTTCGCGGTCTTCACGGCATCGCCCGCCCGCTCCTTCACTGCGTCGGCGGTCTCCTGGGCCTTGCCCTTGGCCGCGCCGGTGACCGACCGGGCTGCGCCCTTGACGGCCTTTTTCTTCGCCTGCCACCGTGCCGTGACCTCGGGCGCGACGTACTCGTGCACGGCCTTGGCCGCGTTGATGAGCTGGCGGACGTCGAATGTGGGGCGCAGTTCGCCGGTCATGACGATGCCGCGCCACTCGGCGGTGAAGACCTCGCGGCCTTCCTCCGTCTGTTGCGTGGCCCCGCCGGTGAGGGCGGCGTCGACCAGTCCGTTGGTGACGACCGTGGAGTCTTCGCCCTTGCCGCAGGACAGGCAGCAGATCCAGGCGGGGGAGACCTCTCGGAAGCCGTGCTTGTGGATCTCCAGCGAAAAGCCGTTGCCGCACCCGCCGCACAGCAGCTCGCGGCCGTCGACGTACGCCATCCCGATCAGTGTCAGGTCCGCCTTCTCGCGCATGGGGGTCGCCCTCCGTCCCGTCTGGTCTGTCATGGTTTGTGGTGGTGCTCGGACCTGGACGCACCCTGGACGGGCGCGCGTTTACGCAGGTCACAGGGTTGAGGGTCTTGGACGCGGGGCGGGTTGTCCTGGACGGTGCGCGTCCAGGTCCTCAGGGGTGGCGTCCAGGTCGACGGCCGCCCGGTCCGGGGGCGTACCAGCCCAAACCGGGCGGCCGTCCAGGGTCTGTCCAGGGTGGATCAGGCGGTCAGGCCGTACTTCGCCTGGACCGTGCGGGCCACGGCCGCGAGGGGGTAGCCGTTGACCCGGCTGCCCTCCCACTCCTTCTTGGTCCGCTTCTCCTCCGCCGTGCGGACGACCAGGGCGCCGAGCTTCTCGGCGGTGCACTCCAGGCCGGCGGCCCGCAGTGCGTCCAGCAGGACGGACCCGGGCAGCCAGTCCACGGCCGCCGACTCCTCCCCGGCCTCCGCCGCCTGGTCATAGGCGTTGAAGACGTCGACCAGGACGGCGAGGACGGCGGCGTCCTCGTCGTCCAGCTCCCGGAGCTGGTCGGACAGGGTCTTGGGGCCCTCCGGCAGAGTGCCGGCGGCCTCGCGCAGGTCGTGGGCGCGCTGCAGCAGCAGCTCGACCTGGTCGTCGGTGTAGTAGTCGGCGCGGACCATGACCGGGTTGGAGCCCTCCGCCCACAGCAGGCCGGCGCCTCGCATCTCCGGCTCGATGGTCTTCGCCGAGAAGCCTGCCGCCGCCGCGCCCTTGCCGAGGATCGTGTCGGATGCCTCGGGCGTGGTGCAGCGCAGCGCCCACCGGATGGACAGCAGGTCGCGCAGCGAGGTGTCGACCACGTCCGAACCGGGCTTCTGGGTGGCGCAGAAGGTGATGATTCCGGCCGCCCGACCCCTCGACACCAGGTTGCGGAGCAGCTTGGTGATCTTCTTTCCGAAGTCGTCATCGGTCGTGTAGAACATCAGCTCGTCCACCCACAGCAGCTTCTGCCGCAGCAGCGGGTACTTGTTGGCCAGTTCCTCGGTGACCTTCCTCTTCCCGAGCTTCTTGAGCAGGGCGTACCGGTCGCGCATGTCCGCGACTGCGGCCTTGAGCATCTCGTAGAACGCCTCGGGGTCGGCGTCGCCCTCGAAGTACTCGCACAGCGGCTCGAACGGTTCCAGGTCGCCGCCGCCCTTGCCGTCGGCGAGCCAGAGGATGACGCGCGGGTCGAGGGCGGCGGCGAGCAGGATGACGTTCCCGCTGGCGGACTTGCCCGCGCCGGGCTCGCCGCCGATCAGGCCGGAGCGCTCGACCACGGAGATGGAGATGGGCAGGCCGCGTACGTCGGGGCCCACCGCGATGCGCCCCCAGAAGTTGGCGGCGCTCTCCAGGGCCAGCAGGGGGCCGGCCTCGGCGCTCTCGGTGAACGGCAGATCCTTCGAGACGTAGATCTCCAGGCGACCGGCGCGGGAGCCCTTGCCCTTCGGCTTGGTCAGGCTGACCTGCGCTTCCTCAACGCCGAGGGCACCGGCGATCTCCGCGAGAGACTTCATGGCCTTCTTGGCGGGGATGCCGGGGGGCAGGTCGACCACGGCCGACCAGGCGCCGCGGGCATCGAGCATCGGCATCTGGACGATGTGCAGGGACTCCTCCGCGCCGATGACCTTGGCCTGGCGGAAGACGCTGTCCAGCATGGGCGCAGTCATCGGGTCGCCGTCGCCGAGCGAGCGCCAGTCGGTGGACCAGTCCGTCTCCTCCACCACCAGGTGGCGGCCCGCGAAGGCTCCACCGGCGAAGGTGGCCAGGGCGCCGGCGGATGCGCCGAACCATCCGGCCTCCAGGTAGCCGCCGGTGAGAGCGGCGAGCGGCGGGCCGTACGCGGCTCCCGCCCGCATGGCCCGCAGCTTGCGGCGGTAGCTCTTGGCCCTCTTGTGTGCGGCAACGGCCTGCATGGCGACCGTCTGGGTACGGTCGGCCTCCCGCAGCGCGATCTCCTTCTTGTTCTTCATCAGGGCAGGGGTGAACCGGGCCGCGTGGGCTGCGGCGCGGGCGTCCTTCGCGGCGATGTGCGCCTGGTGGGCGAGGGCCTGGGTCTGGATGCCCTCGAAGCCGACGACCCAGTCTTGGATTCGGCGGGCACCGCGCTTGAACTGGGCGGCGTGGCCGCGGTGGGTGCGCTGGCGGCGGACCCATCGACGGAAGGCGCGCTGCCGGGAGCGGTAGACGACGCCCGCGAACATCGCCCAGCCCTCGGGCGTCTTGGCCCAGGCCGGGATCAGCGGGCGGTCGTCGAAGGCGTCCAGGTCGACGCTGCCCTTCTTGACCAGGTCGACGGGGGCCGCGGCTACGCGGCCTTCGAGGACGTGGCGGGCCGACTCGACGACCGCGGCCCGGTCGGTGGTCCTCGTGCCACCCAAAGCGGGGGCGGCGGGCTCGTGGCCGGTGTCCGCGGCCGGGCTCGCGCTGGGGAGGTAGGTGACGGTGGCCAGGTCCGCGTGCTCACGGTCCCGGCCGGTCGGCATCTCGGTCATGCTGGTACTTCTCCTTCGGGAGAGGCGGGACCCGGCGGCAACTGTCGGAGGTGAAGCGCCGGGCCCCGCCGCTTTCGGGGGGCGGTAGTTCGATCAGGCGGCGGCGGTGAAGCCGCCGCCCATGCAGGGAGTGCAGACCCCGAGCGAGGTGGCGATGCAGTACGGCCTGACCTCGCCGCACTCGGGGCAGGTCCTGCGGGCCCGCATCGCCGCCGCGAGGGCGGCGATCTGGCCCGGGGACCGGGGCTTGGGCGGAGTTGCCGTGGCGATCTCGTAGAGCCGGGCGAACCGGGGCCTGGGCGAGAGGCGGCTGAACCACATCACCTGAGCGACCGCGCTCCCCCGGGGCCTGAGCCCCATCTCCATGAGCTGGTCGCGGGTCGCCAGGCCGTCCGGGGCCAGACCCCAGGGGTACGTCGGCACGTCGTGCCGTTCCCCCTGCGGGTCCCACAGGTCGGCGATCCGGCGGGCCATGGGTCAGGCCCCCGCCACGGCGGCGGTCGGCTGGTCGGCGTCGCCTCCGATGAGCCTCAGCTTGCGCTCGGCGATGACCCGGTCCCGCAGCCGGCGCGCGTCGTCCCGGCGGATGCCCAGACGCTTCGACAGAGCGGCGGCGGAGATCTGGTTGCCCTCCGCCACGAGCTCGGCGGCGGCCGTCAGCGCGTCCGGCAGAAGCGCCTCCAGCTCCTCATCCGAGCGGCCCCGGCGACCGTTCCCGCTGGCGTCATCGCCAGCTTTCCCGGAAGCCTTCTCGCGGGCTTTTTCGCTTGCGGTTTCAGAGCCGTACAACCCAATTCCCGTAAGGGCTGTAGCGCCCTCAGGACGCCGCTGGAGAGCCGGAAGCGGAAGGGTCGGACCAAGGGTCGGGATGCCCTCCGAGAGGCGGTGAGGCAGCGGGTTGTACAGGCTCGCGAGCATCCCCGCGCGGACCAGTTCGGGGCGGACGTGCTCGCCCAGTTCGAACGCCGCGCCGAGGGCGACCCGGGCGTTCGTGGCGTCCGCGTAGATCTCGGCGGACAGGCCCGGCTCGGCGCCCTTCTTGATCCGCCAGGCGGCGGCGAACGCCTCCTCCTCCGAGAGGGACTCGAAGGGCAGGGCGGACAGCAGCCGGTCGGCCTCGGCGGCGATGTCCTTGTGGTGCTTGCGCCGGTCGGCGAGGTGCTGGCGGCGGGCCTTCTCCCGGCGCCGCTCCTCCTTGGTCTTGCCGTGCGACCCGTGGGTCTTCATGTCCCACAGGTAGATCGCGATGAGGGACGACGCGGCGAACACGACCGCGACCCAGGTCTGCTTCGGCAGCGCCTGCGACCAGTGCCAGAAGTTCACCGCGGCCGCGAGGAAGGCGGTGACCCAGGTGGCCATCCGGTACTTGCCCGCCGGCCTTCCGGCGTCCTCGGCCTGCTTGCCCATGAACGTCAGCGCCCAGGCGGTGCCCTCCAGCATCGCCGACAGCAGCGCGGCCAGCAGGACGAACACCCCGGCGTGTGCCAGCGCCCCGACCTGGGAGATGACGGCCGGGACGATCGAGCAGACCATCACGAAGCCGACGAACACCGTGACCGGGTTCTGGTTGAACCAGCGGGTGGCCTTGGCGACCTTGGCCCGGCGGGCGGCCTGCTTGCGCTCCTTCTCCTGCGCGCGGGCCCGCTTGTCGGCCAGCTCCTGGCGGCGCTTGGCCTCGGCGTCCTTACGGGCCTGCTCCGCCTTGGCCTCAGCGTCCTTGCGCTTCTGCTCGGCCTCGATCTCCTTCGCCTTGAGCTGGGCCTCCAGCTTCAGGCGCATGTCCTCACGGTTCTGTGCGCGCTCGGCGGCCTGGTCGGCGCGGCGCTCCTCGCGGTAGCTCATCGGGTACCTCCAGCCGCCGGGTTCGCGATCCCGGACAGCACGGTCGCCAGCTCGGTGCGGAGTCGGGGGGAGACGGGGCTGAGACGGAAGCGCCGGGCGAAGGTGTCGCCGCCGGCGGCCGTCGCGCGGGCCACCATCTCGGTGATGACGCTGACTAGTGCGGCCGTCCCGGCGACCAGCCCAAGGGCCATCTCCAGCACGGTCAGCACGAACAGGGCGGTGTGGGCGAGGGTCCTCATGCCGCGACACCCCGATCGAAGCGCGTCGTGGCCGGTCGGGGGAGCCGCACGACGCGGCCGCCCAGCAGGCTGCGGTAGTGGGCGAGGTCCTCGGCGTCGACGTCGGTGTCGGCCTCGCGCTCCAGCTCGGCGACGATGTCCGCGAGCGCGTCCTGGCCGGCCGCCGTGTCGAAGATGACCGGCTCCAGGCCCAGGTCGATGCCCATGGCGACCTCGGCGAACTCGTTCGCCGTAACGATGCGCTGACCTGCAACGATGATGTTCACGGGGTCGTGCTCCTCTCAGTGGAACGGCCCTCACACGGGAGCCCTCGGCGTAGCCGCGCCGGGGGCTTCTTGCATGACTGAACTCGCCGAGTTTGGTACATAACTTTTCGGCGCTGGGGATGACCGTACCCGACTTAGGTGGCACTCCGTCAAGAGTTGCGTACTCAAGTCGAGTTGACTGAGTGTTATCCCGGGCGAGTTGTGTACCAAACATCAACTCACCGGGTACTCTTCCGCCCATGGACTCCACGAAGCGCGATCAGCGAGCGACCGCGCGCTCGATCGCAGACGACCTGCGAGAGCAGATCCGGGCAGGTCAACTGCCACCCGGGGCAGCCCTCCCGACCACACGAGAGCTGTCTGAGCAGTTCGGCGTGACAGCGAAGACCGTGAGCGCTGGGATCGACATCCTCAAGGTCGAAGGGCTCGTCGTCGGCGAGCGAGGCGGGCGGCGACGGGTACGCGCCGACCGCCCGATCGTCTGGAACCTCACGCGGTTCGAGCGGGGCAAGCGGCGGGACTCGGTGTCCATGGACGACTGGTCGACTGCCATCAAGGAGGCCGGCCGCGAACCGGCCCAGATCGTCACGGTGACGACAGAGCCATCACCCAGTCAGGTCGCTGCGTGGCTTCAGCTCCAGTCCGGGGAGCAGGTCGTGAAGCGCGTCCGTATGCGCACCGTCGACGGCAAGCCCTTCCAGCTCTCAACGAGCTGGTTTCCCTGCTCTGTCGCTCTCGGCACACCTCTGATGGAGCCACGCGACGTCTCGATGCCGGGCGGCATCCTCCAGGCGATAGGCCATCCGCAACGACACGTGCGTGACGAGATCACGGTGCGGATGCCGAGCCCTGAGGAGTCCGAGCGCCTCGCCCTCCCCCCAGGTACACCCATTGCCCAGCACGTCAGGATCGGCTTCGGCGAAGTCGGCCCAGTGCGCGTCATGATGACCATCGCGCCAGGGGACCGGCACGTCCTTGTTTACGAGATGGAAGTCTGAGCCCCAAGTGAACTACCGCATCCGCCCCGCCAAGCCCTCTGACGTGCCAGTCCTCATGGCATTGCGGACCGACGCCGAGAACTGGCTCCGGCAAATCGGTTCCGACCAGTGGTCAGACCCAGAGACCGGCGGCCGGGCGATCGCCAAGTGGCACCAGCACATCGAGGAAGGCCGGACATGGGCCATCCTCAACGAGGCCGACACCGTGCTGGGCACCGTCAGCCGCGGCCCCGCCGACCGCGACTTCTGGGGCGAGACCGACGAACTGCAGACGGCCTTCTACCTCTACAAACTCATAATCAGTCGGGATGCAGCCGGGGCTGGGATTGGAAGCCTCGTCCTCGACTGGGCGTGCCGTGTTGCCTCGCTTGAGGGGCGGCGGTGGCTCAGGATCGACTGCTGGCGAACCGCACAAGGGCTCCAGCGCTACTACGAACGGCTTGGGTTCAACCATGTCCGTACCGAAGCTCCAAGCCACCGCAAATCAGGCTGGCTTGGGCAACGGCCTGCAAACCTCATCCTCAACTCTGATCGCAGGCTCATCGTTGACAGCGGAGAGCCACTCTCCATCCCTGTCATCCCCGCGACGCGCGACGCGAGAAGATAACGACCCTAGAAACACCGAAGGCGCCCCTGCCAGGGCGCCTCGGCACTGCAAGGCCGGGATTGGCAGTCCCGGCGAAGTTCGAGCGAATGCTTTGGAGGTCCGCTCTCTCATGAGGGTACGAGAAGTCTCCCGGCCTGTGCCACATGGCCCCGGGAACAACACGGACGTAATCCGGACGCTTCGGAATACATTGCTGGTCAGCGCGCTGCGGTACGCCGAGCGCGGGATGTACGTCCACCCGCTGCTGATCGGGTCGAAGGAGCCTCGCTGGCTGGACTGGGAGGCGCGCGCGACCCGCGACCCTGAGCTTATCCGCCGGACGTGGGGCCGCGCGCCGTTCAACATCGGTGTCGCCTGCGGGCCCTCCGGGCTTGTCGCCCTGGACCTGGACCTGCCGCACGAGGGGCAGGAGTCCGGTTCCCCCGAGATCGTCGACGGCGTGACGATGCTCGACTGCCTGGCGGCTCGCACGCCGGGTGCGCGGATCACGCCGACGATGACCGTGCGGACGCCGAGCGGCGGCCGTCACCTGGTCTACCGGGCCCCGGCCGGAGTGCCGGTGCGGAACACCGCCCGGACCATCGGGTTCTGCATCGACACCCGCGCGGCCGGCGGATACATCGTGGGCATCGGCTCGGTGGTCGACGGGGCGGCGTATGTCCTCGAGGGAAGCGTCACCGAACCGGCGGCACTGCCTGACTGGCTGCTGACCCTGGTCACGACTGCACCCGAGCCACCCAAAGCCGGGGGAGCGCCGCGTCGGGCCGATGTGGTCGGCCGGCTGCGGGAGCTGACCCGGCAGGGCACGCGCGAGCAGCGGTGGGCCGCGGGCATCCTGCGCTCGGAGTGTGACGAGCTGGCGGCGATGAAGAAGCCGGGCGGGCGCAACAACCGGCTGAACCTCGCGGCTTACCGCGCGGGCCAGCTGGTGGCGGCCGGGCTCGTGGACCAGGCCGTCGCCGAAGAGCACCTGACGGAGGCCGCGCAGGAGTGCGGGCTTGGGACCGACACCCCGCGCGAGATCGAGAAGACGATCCGGTCCGGCATGACCGCCGGCCTCGCGCGTCCGCGCCGGATGCAGACCGCTCCGGTCCGCCGGATGGGCGGTGCGGCGTGACCGAGATGGACGCGACCCCAAGCGCCGAGGAACTGGCGGCCTTCCGGGCCTGGAAGGAGTCGACCAGCGCCGCGCCCCCGGCCCAGCGCGGCAAGGGGAAGGGCGCCGCCGGCGGCAACGAGAAGATGTCCGTGGCGGACCAGATCATCGCCATGGCGGACAGCCGGTATGAGTTCGGCAGTTCGGATGCGGGTGATCTGTACGCGGTGCCGAAGGACGGCCCGCGGATCGCGCGTCTGCTGCGCGGCGGGCGGATCTCGCTGCGGGCGGAGCTGGCCCGGACCTACTACGGGCTGCACCACAAGGCGGCGTCGTCGTCGGCGCTGGCGGACGCGATGCTCGCCATCGAGGGCCGGGCGCAGGCGGAGGACCCGGTGCCGCTGCACCTGCGGGTCGCCCCGCTGGGCAAGCGGCCGGAGGACGGCCTGGTCCTCGACCTCGGCCGGGCGGACGGCATGGTCGTCACGATCACCCGGGGCGGGTGGTCGGTGGGGCCGGCCGCCGAGGGTCAGCCGCTGTTCCGGCGCTCCCAGCTCACCCAGCCGCTGCCCGAGCCGGTGCGCGGCGGGTCGCTCAAGGAGCTGCGCAAGCTGCTGAACGTCACGGACGCGTCGTGGCCGCTGATGGTGTCGTGGCTGGTCTCTGGGCTCGTGCCGGGCATCCCGCACCCGCTGCTGTTCCTCGCGGGTGAGCAGGGCACGGCGAAGACGACGGCGACGAAGATGCTCGTGAGCCTGCTCGATCCGTCGGCGGCGCCGGCGCGGTCGACGCCGAAGGACCCGGACGACTGGGCAACCGCGGCCGTGGGTTCCTGGGTGGTCGGCCTGGACAACCTGTCCCGTATCCCGGAGTGGCTCTCGGATGCGATGTGCCGGGCCGCGACGGGTGACGCCAACGTCAAGCGCACGCTCTACAGCGACAGCGACGTGACGGTCCAGGAGTTCCGCCGGGTCCTGATCGTCAACGGCATCGACGTCGGCACGCTGCGCGGCGACCTCGCGGACCGCATGATCCCCGTAACTCTGGACCGGATCACCCAGCGGCGTACCGAGACCGCGCTGTGGGAGGCGTACCACGAGGCGCACCCCCGCATCCTCGGAGCGCTCCTGGACCTCCTGGTCGCCACGCTCAACAAGCTCCCCGCGATCCGCGAGAAGGCCGACCGCGGGGAGATCCCGCTGCCCCGCATGGCCGACTACGGCCTGATCATGGCGGCGCTGGACGAGGTGTACGGCGTGCCGGAGAAGTCGATCCTTCGCGACTACCTCCAGCAGCGCACCGAGCTGGCGGAGGAGGTGGTGGAGTCCAACCAGGTCGCCACTCAGCTCCTGGTCCTCATGAAGCGGATGCCGGCCCGCCCGGAGGACGGCGCCCGGGTCTGGGACGGCACCACCGCCGAGCTGCTGGACGAGCTGACCAGTCAGGTCGGCATGACCAACGACAAGTGGCCCCGAACACCGGGCGCCCTGTCCGGCCGGATCAACCGTGTCGCCTCCGACCTCGACAAACTCGGGGTCGACATCGCCCGCTCGAAGTCGAACGGGCGGCGCTCCCTGTTCATCACCTACATCCCCAAGTCCAGTCCCACCGAGCCGTCGCAGCAGCCCGACCCGGTGCAGGAGACCATCACCGCGTAGTGCCCGTGCTACCGCCGACCCGCCCGTGCCCCGCACCGGCGGGCGTTCGGCGTACCCGCACTGAGATGCGCCTTATCTAGCTAGATTGACCGCAAAGCCCCTGGCCAGATCAGCCACAGAAGGGTGACCCCGCGGCGGGGGCGCCGATGGCGGTGGTGCGGAGGTACCTCAGCCGACGGCGGCAGGACCACGCTGATCCGTCTGGAGGGGAGGGCACGACGGCCTGCGGCCGGGCACGGGGGCTCAGCGGCTGGCGGCGTACCGGGCCCAGGCGTCGGCCAGCGTCTCCAGCGCGGCCTCGCTGGCGCCGACGCTTTCGAGGTGGTCGACGTACGTCTCCACATCGTCCGGTCCGTCCGGCCAGTCGGGGTCTGCGGCCGCGTCGCGGGCGAGGTCGCCGATTGCGCTGCTGACCTGCGTGAACTGCCTCAGCCAGGCACCGAACCCGCTCACGTCCCGCCCCTCCTGGTCCTCTGACCCGACGGTCCGGAGCCTACCGCCGGCCACCGACAGCCGGTGCTCACGCTGTGTGAGTGGCGACAGGGACGCACTTGCCCTCTGGGAGGGACGCACCCGGGGACGCACCTGTGAAAAGTGCGTCCCTGGGGACGCAAAGTGCGTCCCTGGGGACGCAGTGCGTCCCTGGTGTGACCCTGGTGCGTCCCTGCCTCTGACCTGCCCCGTGTCCGCTATGCAGCTTTTGGAGGGACGCAGGGACGCACTTGACCCCCTCACCTCTGTTGGAATGACAAGGAGAAGAGAGAGAGGAGAGAGAGAACAGAGATGTCGGGGAAAAGTGCGTCCCTGCGTCCCTCGCATACCAGTACAAACCGCACTGCGGATCTACAGACCGTGATCTCCGACGTGCCGCAGACGGCCGCGATCCGAGCCACCGAACCCCTCGCCCCGCTTTTGGGTGGCACCGATCAGCCCCCTTCTGTCTCAAGCCGCTTCGCGGACGGAAGGCAGGCACCACCTTGCGCAGCCGGGCCGCAGCGCTCAGCGGGCCGCACGGCCGCAGTCGGGCGTGTGACGGGCGGCAGATGGCGGGCCGCGCCCGGCGACGGCCGGGAGGCCGGCTGCGGCCGGTTCGGCCGTCGCCGGTGAACGCGCGGCCCGCACAAGAACCGCACCCGGGGCGTCGAGCGCGCACGCGCTCGCCCGCTATGCCCTCCCCCTCCAGGTTGCGGGGCCGGGGCTCAGCCCTCGCGGTGGATGCGTCCCTGACGACCAGGCGCCGGGAAGCAAACCGCCCGCATTACCGCGTGCGAAAAAGCAGGCGGAAACGCGGGCGGAAAGCCGTGTTCAGACGGACAGCGGGACCAGGTCGTGATAGCAGCCGAGGCAGATCGGCAGCGGCCGGGAAGTCCCGGTGGGCGTCTGCACCCGCAGGAGCATGCCGGGCTCGGCGGGGTTCGTACAGGCCGGGCGCATCTGCGACCGATGAGCGATGGCGCAGGCGCACCGGCAGCCGCCAGGGAGGTTCGGCTCCCACTTGAACATCGCGGGCAGCTCGATCGTCAGGACGGGCGGCAGAGACTCGATGTCGAACGACGTCATGCGACATCGCCCTGCGACTCGGGACCTGGGTCCTCGACCTTCAGCCGCCGGAAGTGCGCTTCCAAGGCCTGCTCCACGAGGGTCTGCGGGTTCAGTCCGGTCTGCTCGACCGCGGCCGTCAACTTCCGGTCTGTCGAAGTCAGGATGCGCACGGTCAGCGGTACCCGCTGCGGGCCGCGCGGCCGGCCTCGGCGCCGGGGAGCACGTCGGGCCTGCGTCTCGGACGGTGAGGGGTCGGCGGACCGCTCGGCGGCCTCCGGCGCCTGGCCCTCATTCCCGTCCGCGGTATCGCCAGCATTTCCGCTTGCGGAATCGCTGGCAGAAGATTCGACCTGCTCCCAGGAGCCGGGGTTGTCCCAGTCGGGCTCTTGCGCCCCAGACAGGTCCGCAGGGTCCTTCTCGCCCCGTCCGGAACGCTTCTGGCTCTGCGCCTTTCGCGACTGCTCCAGGAAACTCGGCATCAGCGCTTCCCCTTCAGGTGAGGCAGGGCATGAGTCAGGATCTCGCCGTACGCGGTGACGAGCAGCTTGGCCTCCCGGCCGGGCGCGGCGGTGATCGGAGCGCACGCGGTGCGGGCGACCTCGCGCACCGCGTAGTTCTTCAGGACAGTGGGCAGCACCAGGTCGCCGAAGTCCTCCATGAGGCGGTTCTCCCAGTCGGTGTGGATCTGCCGCAGCTCGCCGTCGCGCGGGACGATGCTCCGCACGATGCAGCTCACCTCCAGGTCCTCGTTCAGGCCGCCCGGGGCGTTGAAGTGCTCGATCGTCCTGATGGCCTCGACCGCGCCGCTCCACCCGTCGTTGGTCAGCGTTGCCGGGATGATGACCTTCCGGGTCGCCAGCAGGGCGGCACCGGCGATCTTCCCGCCCGGCCGGGGCGGGACGTCCATCAGCACCAAGTCCAAGTCCTCGCGCAGTCCCCACAGGGCCCGCTTCAGCCGGAACTCCATCCCGGTCGCGGGGTCGGTCTCCCGGTTGCCGAACTCCCGGATGCAGGGCAGCACCCAGACATTTGATGGCCACGCCGGGCCGGCGGGCGTCATGACCTTGCGGGCGATCTCCGCCGGGTCCGCGGGCCGCTTGCTCGGGTCGGTGTAGAAGATGTCGTTCACCGAGTACTCCGGGTCGGTGATCCCCATCTCGTCGGTGAGGGTGCAGCGCGGGTCCAGGTCGGCGACACCGACCCGTAGCCCCCACTCGGCGGCGACGGCTGCCATGCCGGATGTCACCGAGGTCTTGCCGACCCCGCCCTTCTCCGACACCTCGGCAATGGTGTCGAGCCCGTCAACGGCCATCGGGCCTCCCTTCCGGTAGATAGCCGAAGACTGCCGACCGGGAATGCCTAAACGCAAGCCGACTTGCACGCTTTATAGCAAGCGGAAATGCCAGCAGGGGAACCCAAGAACTGCATTCTATCTAGCTAGATTGTCCGCAAGTCCGCAGGTGATGGCTGTGTCAGTGAGGTGCGTTCAGGGAGTCGCGCGCTTTACTGCGGCGCGCAGGACATCGCCGGTGGTGACGATCTGGGCCTGCAACTTGGCCTTCTCCATGATGCTGTCGGCGTCGGGGCGGGATGCGGTCATCGCGCACCACAGGTCGAGGATGGTGATGGCGCCACGGCGTTCGGCCTCGCGCAGGATTACCTCTGGCCCGTCACCCCAGATGGTCTGCCATTGCCACAGGGCCTGTACGGCCGGGGCGGATGTCCAGTGGCAGGCGCGCACGAGCTGGTCGCCGAGGGCGGCCGGAAGTCGGACGGCCATCCTCGCGGTCAGCTTGGTTGGTTCCGAGCCGCTGCGCTGGTAGTGGTGCGGTCCGGTGCCAACCCGGCGGCCGGGCATGCCTGTGCTCTCGGCGGGCACCGGCTCGTAGGGCCCGTCCATCTGTCGGTGCTTCAGCTCCGCCCGCAGCTCACGTGCCACCACCAGGTCGCGGGTGCCAGCGAGCTTGCCTTGCTCGCGGAGTCTGCGGAATTCCAGCCGGATGGCGCCGCGGGCCCGGCTCAGTGCTTTTCCCCTCAGGAACTGGGTTCCGTGCCTCTCCCGCGCTTCGTTCAGCCACTCCAGTTCGGCTTTTCGGCCGGCCCTCACGACCTCGTCCAGGGCCGAGAGGTCGTCCGGCTCGATAGCGACAACGAATGGCATCAGTGACATGGTGCGCAGTCTAGCTAGATATCCCGCCCCCGCTGTCGGTCCGGCTGGGCCCGCGCGTGTGTGCGGACGTATCGCCGGGCCGGGCCGTGGGCAGTGTCCAGGGCGGGCCGCCGGACCAGCCGGCGGAAGCATGAAGGGGGCGGCATGCCGGATTACAGCATCTACGGAAGGTGGGCGGAGCGTAACGCGGACCGTGCGGCTGGGCGGCAGGGGGAGGAGCAGACGGACGCCATCGGGGAGGGTCTCTCTGCGGTGGCCTATGCCCTGCTGGATGTCGCGTCCGCGATCCGTGAGCACACCGAGGCCCAGCAGTAAGCGCTGGGCAGGACTGCCGAGGACAGATGGCGAGAGCGCCAGCATTCCGGCTTGCGGAAATGCTGGCGCTCTCGCTTGCTACTGCTTACCGAGCAGGCTCAGGAGCTGAGGCAGCGGTGACGCGGTCGGCATAGATCCGGTACGCCTTGCGCCCGGCAGGCGTCGAGTTGTCGGCGAGGTCGGCGCACTGCTCCAGCATGACTTGGTGGAGGGTGAGCGGGGCGGTCACGCGCACGGAGTAGCCCTGCCCTCGGCGGATGGTTCGCCCGGTGTTCAGCGCTTCACGGACCGCGGCGTCCGGGGTGTTCTGCAGGTGCCCGGTGAGCAGGCCGGGGACGTCGATGGCCACCGGGCGATCGGGAGTCTGCTCTGTGGGCTCGCCGTCGACCGGGTCGTCCAGGAGCTCGGGCACCTCGCGGGCGCCGGCGGCGTCGAGTACGCGTCGGATCGTCTTGGGGGAGGTGCCGTACTGCCGGGCGAGGGCCTTGATGGCGATGCCCTGGCGGTGCGCCTGGACGACCTCGGCGGCCTGGTCGTCGCTGAGCGCGGCAGGCCGGCCGAGGGTCTTGCCGTTGGCCTCGGCGGCAGCCACGCCCTCGCGGGTGTTCTCGGAGATCATGTCGCGCTGGAACTCCAGGACGGCCGCGAGCACGGAGACGACCATCTTCGTCCCAGGGTCGTCGGCCGCCAGGTCAATCCCGGACAGCAGGCCCGACTCCACCTTGAGGTGCAGGCCCCGCCGGATGAGCACCGGCCGCAGGGCCAGGACGTCGGCGACGGACCGGAAGAGACGGGCCGCGTCGGCAATCCGGATCGTGTCGCCGACGGCGGCCTCATCGAGCAGCCGCTTGAAGCCTGCCCGTTCCAGGGACAGGACCCGGCTGGAGGTC
>JBEHXI010000139.1:0-19061 GCA_048498775.1 Actinomycetota bacterium
CCGGGCCGCCCGAGAAGTGCGCCCCGGCCGGTGCGCGTGCTGAGATGGCGGCCGTGGGAGGCGGAGGCGTCAGGCACCCTCTTCGCGGCGCTCGGTCTCGGTGTCGGCGGCGTGCAGCCCCGGCTCCATCGACGGCCCGGTGCCGTCAACCGCGCTGATTCCGCCCGACGATGACACCATCTCGGTCGCCGCGGCCGGCTCGACCAGCCACTGCGGGTTGGTCTGCCGGGTCCACCACATCCAGGCCGCGACGCCGCCACCGACCAGCGCGCCGAACACGGTCAGCCGACGGGCGAGGCGGCCCCGCCGGGCCCGGCGGCTGTTGCGCCGCGCCAGCTTCTCGATCTGGGCGGCCGTCACCTGGCCGCGCAGCGCCGCCAGCGCGGCGGTGCCGCGCGCGGTGGCCTCCTCGCGCACCGGTTCGGCCGCCGACCGGGCGGCCTCCACGGCGTGGCCGACCCTCGGCGCGGCGTACTTCCGGGCCTTCCGGGCCGTCCTGCGGGTCTGCTTCGCGGCCACGCCGACGGTCGTGGTGACCTTGGCCGGCATCGCGTCCTTCGCCTGCCCGATGACGGGCGCGACCCGCGAGCCGTACTGGCTGCGGGCCGTCTTGCGGGCCTGCTCGGCGGCGGACGAGACCTTGGGGCCGAGCCGACGGCGCGCCTCGTCGGCGTAGTGCACGGCGGTGTCCTTCGCCGTGCCGGCGTACGGCGCCACCACCTCCGCCGCGTGCCGCACGTTCTCCTTCGTCATGGCGGCTGCGTGGCGCACGCTGTCTGTGCGGGTCACGGGTACCTCCTCCTCGGTGGCATACGATTTTTCGCCTTTCCAACCGATTGGAGATCATGCCCGCCGAGGGCGATTACGGCACGTGCGTTCGCGCATACGGGTGCACGGCGCGTCACACCGCGCGGTCCGGCCGTGCGAGGATTTGTGGTCGTCATTGCAATCTATGGAAGGTACGTCGTGGCTGAGCAGCTGTACGCCACCCTCAGGACCAATCACGGGGACATCAAGATCCAGCTCCTGCCGAACCACGCGCCGAAGACGGTGAAGAACTTCGTCGAGCTCGCCGAGGGCACCCGCGAGTGGACCGACCCCGCCACCGGCAAGCCGACGAACGCGCCGCTGTACAACGGCACGATCTTCCACCGCGTCATCTCCGGGTTCATGCTCCAGGGCGGCGACCCGCTGGGGAACGGCACCGGTGGCCCGGGTTACACGTTCGCCGACGAGTTCCACCCCGACCTGCGGTTCGACAAGCCGTACCTGCTGGCCATGGCCAACGCCGGCCCGGGCACCAACGGCTCGCAGTTCTTCATCACGGTGGCGCCGACCACCTGGCTGAACAACAAGCACACCATCTTCGGCCAGGTGCTCGACGCCGGGAGCCAGAAGGTCGTGGACACCATCGCGGCCACCCAGACCAACCCGCGCACCGACCGCCCCGTCCAGGACGTGGTGATCGAGTCCGTGGCCATCGAGCGGCGCGAGGGCTGACCTCCCCGCTCAAGGACCCGCACCGGAACTTCACCGCCCCGCTCATCCGTAGAGAAGGATGAGCGGGGCGACCCACGTACCACGCCCGCCACAGGGAGAGAAGGCGCCATGGACCAGGCGGTCTGCTGCTACCGGCACCCCGATCGAGAGACGGGCGTGCGGTGCTCGCGCTGCGCCCGGCCCATCTGCCCCGAGTGCATGGTGAGCGCCTCGGTGGGCTTCCACTGCCCGGAGTGCGTGGGCGAGGGCAGGCGAACCGAGCGGGCGGTGCGCCCGCGCACCATCGTGGGCGGCACGGTCACGGCCAACCCACGGCTGGTCACCATGATCCTGATAGGGATCAACCTGGCGGTCTTCCTGGCCGTCCAGGCCTACGGCGAGCAGCTGGTGGTGGATCTCGGCCTGATCGGGCACGCCTACGATCCGGCCTCGGCACAGTGGATCGGCATCGCGGACGGGCAGTACTACCGGCTGCTGACCGCGGTCTTCCTGCACCAGCAGCTCGCGCACATCGCGCTGAACATGCTGTCGCTGTGGTGGATCGGCCCCGGCCTGGAGGCCGCGCTGGGCCGCACCCGCTATCTGGTGCTCTATCTGCTGTCGGGGCTCGGCGGCAGCGCGCTGTCCTTCGCGCTGGCCCCGGCCAACCAGCTGGGCCTGGGCGCGTCCGGCGCGATCTTCGGCCTGCTGGGCGCGACCTTCGTGCTGATGCGCCGGCTGCGCTACGACCTGAAGCCGATCGTCATCCTGATCGCGCTGAACCTGCTGTTCACCTTCACCTGGGCCAACATCGACTGGCGGGCGCATGTCGGCGGCCTGGTGGCGGGCTCCGCCGTGGCGTACGGCATGGTGCACGCCCCGCGCGAGCGGCGGGCGGCCGTGCAGTGGGGGACGTCGGCGGTGGTGCTGGGGGCGATCATCGCGGTCGCCGTCTGGGGATTGGCCCGGCTGAACGGCTGAGGCCGCCCGGCACCAGCGGGCGGGGACCCCTGACGACCCCGCCCACCTGGCGTTCATCACACTTATCCACAGCCTGGGGCCGGTCCCTGTGCGACCTGTGGGTAACATCCGCGCGGCCGCCGCACCGCCCGTCCCCCGCGGTAATTGTCCGGAACGTCAGTGGTTGTGGGCCAAACGATGCGCCGCCACCCAGGGTCGCCGGGCGTCACCCAGGGCGGTCACCGGTCATACCGGCGTCAACCCGCGGAAGGTTATCCACAGATCTTCCGACCTTTTCCCCGGTTGTGGACGCCCCTGTGGATAACTCTGTGGACGATCGCGGCGCGGTGTTGACGGCCGCTACTTCCACTGGGTGGAGACCACGAACCCCGCGGCGATGAAGCCGAAGCCGACGACGATGTTCCAGTTCTGCAGGGCCTCGATCGGCAGGCTGCCGGTGGTCACGTAGAAGACGACGATCCACGCCAGACCGATCACGAACAGCGACAGCATCAGCGGCGCGACCCAGCGCCGGCCGCTCTGGAGCTTGAACGTGGCGGTCTTCTCCGGCGGCGGGGTGAAGTCGGCCTTCTTGCGGATCCGTGACTTCGGCACGAGGAGCTCTCCTGTCGATGCGCTGCGGGACACGCAGGCGGATACGGTCTGTCTCGCCGGACGGGAGCGGGCGAGGACTCGCCCCCGGCGTCCGTTAGCGTAGTGCTTCCGCGGGTGCGAAGGAGATAAGGGTCCCATGAGGAACTCCGGAGAAACTGCGGCCGGCCGGCCCCGCCGGGGCATTGTGCTCAGGGTGCTCTCCGGCGGCGTGTTCGCGCTGGCCGGGCTGCTGTTCTGGACGAGTTTCGACACCGCCCGGGGCACCAACATCCGCACCGACGACTCGCTGCTGCGCACCTCCGACCTCATCCAGGCCAAGAGCCGCACCAACGCCCTTCTGGAGCAGCAGCTCGCCCGCGAGCACGGCCAGGTCGACGACCTGGCGCACCGCGCGGCGGGTCAGAGCGCCGGCCAGCGCCGCCGCCTCGACGATCTGGCGCGGCAGGCCGGCACCGCCCCGCTGACCGGCGCCGGGCTGAGCGTCACCCTGAACGACGCCCCGCCGAACGCCACCGCCCGCATCCCCGGCGTCCCCGAACCGCAGCCGAACGACCTCGTCATCCACCAGCAGGACCTCCAGGCGGTGGTCAACGCGCTGTGGCGGGGCGGAGCGCGCGGCATCCAGGTGATGGACCAGCGGCTGATCTCCACCAGCGCGGTGCGCTGCGTGGGCAACACGCTCCTGCTCCAGGGCCGCGTCTACTCGCCGCCCTACACCGTCACCGCCGTGGGTGACCCGGGGCAGCTGGGCAAGGCCGTCCAGCAGGACCCGGCGCTGATCAACTACCGTGAGTACGTGGTCGCCTACGGACTGGGCTGGAAGACCGCCGTCCAGGACCGGATCACGCTCCCGGGGTACTCCGGCACGGTCGAGGCCCACTACGCGCAGCCGCTGGACCAGTAGCGCGTCGGCGCGCGGCACCGGGCCGCCGGGCCGGGCCGCACGCTCTGTCGGAGAAGGGATACCGAGAGCTTTGCTCAGGCGGCCCTCCTGTCCCGCCCATCTCCCCTTAGTCTGGTGCGGAACGGAAGGAAGGCACCGCATGTACGGCTGGATCTGGCGACATCTGCCAGGCAACACGTGGGTGAAGGCAGCGACCTCCCTCGTGCTGGTCCTGGCGGTCGTCTTCGTCCTCTTCCAGTGGGTGTTCCCCTGGGCGGAACCGCTGCTGCCCTTCAACGACGTGACGGTGAACGGCGGAGGCAGCGCAGGCTGATGAGCGCACGGATTCTCGTCGTCGACAACTACGACAGCTTCGTCTTCAACCTCGTCCAGTACCTCTACCAGCTCGGCGCCGAGTGCGAGGTACTGCGCAACGACGAGGTCACCCCGGCCCACGCGCAGGACGGCTTCGACGGCGTCCTGCTCTCCCCGGGGCCCGGCACCCCGGAGGAGGCCGGGGTCTGTGTCGACATGGTGCGGCACTGTGCCGGAACCGGCGTGCCGGTCTTCGGCGTCTGCCTCGGTGTGCAGTCGATCGCGGTCGCGTACGGCGCCGTGGTGGACCGGGCGCCCGAGCTGTTGCACGGCAAGACCTCGCTGGTGACCCACGAGGGCGCCGGGGTCTTCGCCGGGCTTCCCTCGCCGTACACCGCGACCCGGTACCACTCGCTGGCGGTGGAGCGCGACACCGTGCCGCCCGAGCTGGAGATCACCGCCTGGACGGACTCCGGTGTGATCATGGGACTGCGGCACCGGGACCTGCCCGTCGAGGGCGTGCAGTTCCACCCCGAGTCGGTGCTGACCGAGTGGGGCCATCTGATGCTCGCCAACTGGCTGGCCATCTGCGGCGACACGGGCGCCGTCGCGCGGTCGGCCGGGCTCACGCCGGTGGTGGGCGCCGGCGACGGCTCCGGCAGGGTCGGGGCGTGACCGCAGTACGCCCCGAGAACGCGGGGGGCCGGCCGTCCTACGAGGACACCGGGGCGTTCGAGGCGGCGGTCTCGCAGCTCGGCGATCCGCTGAGCGACCCCCTCCCAGGGCACCCGTCCGCGCCGCGGCCGGAGCGGGCCGCCCAGGGGCAGGCCGGCGGCTGGGCGGGCTACGGGCAGTCCGGGTACGACCCGGGCTACGACCCCGGCTACGCCGAGCCGTACCCGCAGGCCGTGCCGCGGTACCAGCAGCCCGCTCCGGCGGCCCCACAGGCCTTCCAGCCGCCTCCGCGGACGCCCATGGGCCCGGAGCCCACTCCTCCGCTCCCCGAGCCGCAGACCGCCCGTACGGCCGCTCTGCCGGTCGTCGGGGACGTCGGGGAGGACGCGGCCCCGCCGCTGGGCCGGGCCGCCCGCCGGCGCGCCGCGCAGGCCGGGGCGCCCACCGAGACGATGACGGCCACGCCGTCGCCCGCGGACCCGGCCCGGGACGCCGTGAGCGCCGCGGACGACGCCGCGCCGGTGCCCGGCGGCCGTGCCGCCCGCCGCCAGGCCGCCAAGCACGGCGGACGGCGCGCCAGGGCGGTACCCGCGGCCCCCGCCCCGCAGGGCGGCGAGGGCGGCACGGGGCGCCCCATGTCCCGGGTGGAGGCCCGGCGCGCGGCGAGGGCGGCCAAGGAGAGCCCCGCCGTGGTGGTCAGCCGTGTCGCCGGCGAGCTGTTCATCACCCTGGGCGTGCTGATGCTGCTGTTCGTCGCCTACCAGCTGTGGTGGACCAACGTCCTGGCCGACGAGGCGACCAGCAGCGCCGAGAACCGCCTCCAGCAGCAGTGGAACAGCGGCAACCAGAGCGACCAGCGCAGCCCCGGGGCCTTCTCGCCCGGGCAGGGCTTCGCGATCATCTACATCCCCAAGCTGGACGTGAAGGCGCCGATCGCCGAGGGCACCGACAAGGACACCATCCTCGACAAGGGCATGGTCGGCCACTACTCGGGTGCCCAGGAGACGGCGATGCCCTGGAACAAGACGGGCAACTTCGCGCTCGCCGGGCACCGCAACACCCACGGCGAGCCGTTCCGCTACATCAACCGGCTGGTCCCCGGCGACAAGGTCGTGGTGGAGACCTCCAGCACGTACTACACGTACCAGGTCACCAGCATGCTGCCGCAGACCTCACCGTCGAACATCGCGGTGATCGATCCGATCCCGGCGGGCTCCGGATTCACCCAGCCGGGCCGCTACATCACGCTGACGACCTGCACGCCGGAGTTCACCTCCACCTACCGGTTGATCGTCTGGGGAAAGATGGTCGACGAGCAGCCGCGGAGCAAGGGCCTCCCGGCCGCCCTGAGGCAGGGCTGAGCGCCGGACGCCGGCGACAACGAGCACAGAACGGGGGTGGGCGGTGGCGACCACCGAGCACGACCAGGACGACCGGGACACGAACGGTCCGCGGGAGCCGGAACCGGCGTCGAACCGGGTCCGGCCCCGCCGCGGCCGGGGCCGGATCGCCGCGACCGTCAGCGTCATCGGCGAACTGCTGATCACCGGCGGCGTGATCCTCGGGCTGTTCGTCGTCTACTCGCTGTGGTGGACCAACGTCCTCGCCGACCGCCAGGCGCAGCGCGAGGGCGACCAGGTCCGGCGCCAGTGGGCGCAGCCCACGGTGCCCGGCAAGCCGTTCGACTCCGCCGACGGCATCGGCTTCCTCCACGTCCCCGCGATGGGCGACGGCTTCGAGGTGCTGGTCAAGAAGGGCACCTCGGTGGACGTCCTCAACCAGGGCGTGGCCGGCTACTACACCAGCCCCGTGAAGTCCGCGATGCCCTGGGACAGGACCGGCAACTTCACCACCGCCGCGCACCGGGACGGACACGGCGCGAAGTTCCACAACATCGACAAGATCAAGGTCGGCGACGCGATCGTCTTCGAGACGCGCGACACCTGGTACATCTACAAGGTCTACGACATCCTCGCGCCGACCTCGAAGTACAACGTCGCCGTGATCGACCAGGTCCCCAAGGAGTCCGGCGTCAACAAGCCGGGTCGCTACATCACCCTGACGACCTGCACCCCGGTGTTCACCTCGGAGTACCGCTACATCGTCTGGGGCCGGCTGGTGCGCACCCAGAAGGTGGACGCCCAGCGCACCCCGCCCCCCGAGCTGGGCTGAGAACGCGGCACACCGGGAACACCTGGCACGCCTGGAACACCGGGAAAAGGCCGGGGGCCGCGGACATCGTGTCCGCGGCCCCCGGCCTTCTTCCGTTCCCGCCCTCGGCGGCTAGCCTCCTATGCCGCCGATGAAGCCGCCGTTGCCGCCCCCGCCACCGGAGTCCACGGTGGTGAGCTGCACGGCCTGGCCCGCGGTGACCGGCTGGCCCGCCCCCGGGCTGGAGGCGACGACCACGGCCTTGTCGTCCTGCGGTCCGGCGACCTGGATGTTGGTGATCCCCATGCCGGCCAGGTCCTGCTGGGCCTGCTTGAGGGTCTTGCCCACCTCGTTCGGCATGGTGCCGCCGGTCGGGGCGCCGGACGAGACGGTCAGGGTGACCGTCGAGCCGGGGGCGACCTGGCTGCCGCCGGCCGGGTTCTGGCTGATCACGGTGCCGGCCGGGACGGTCGCGGACGGCTGCTGCTGCGTCGCCACCTTCAAGCCCTGCTTCTGGAGGGTCTGCTGGGCGTCGGCGAGCGGCTTGTTGGTGACGTCGATCACGGTGATCTGCGTGGGGGCCGCGGCCACCGTCAGCGTGATCGGGTCGCTCTTCTGCGCCTGGGTGCCGCCGGCCGGGCTCTGGCTGAGGACCGTGCCGGGGGTCTGGCCCGAGGTGCCGTTGTCGTCCTTGCGCTGGATGTTGGTGAAGCCCTTGGACGTCAGGTCCTGCTGGGCGGCGTCGAAGGACTTGCCGGTCTCGTCCGGGACGGAGGCGGGCGCCGGGCCCTTGGAGACCGTCACGGTGATGGTGGAGTCCTTGGCGACCTTGGTGTCCGCCGCCGGGTTCTGGCGGCAGATCTTGCCCTTGTCCTGGTCGCAGTAGTCGTCGGGGCCCTTGGTGATCTTCAGGCCGACGTTGTTCACCGAGTTCTGCGCGTCGGCGTAGGTCTGGCCCACCAGGTTGGGCGCCGGGATCTGCCCGTTGTCCGCGGTGCCGGAGAAGATCGCCTTGCCGATGAAGATCGCGCCGATCAGGACCAGCACGGCCGCCGCGATCAGCAGGATCGTGGAGGTGTTGCTCTTCTTCGGCGGCTGGCGGCGCCGGCCGCCGGGGCGGTCGTCGTAGCCGCCGGGGCCGTCGTCGTCCCGCATCGGCGGCATCATCGACGTCGCGCCGGGACCGGTGTGCGAGGGCATCGCGGTGGTCGGGGCGCCGTCGCCGTAGCCGCCGCCCGCGTACCCGTAGCCGACCGCGCCCATCGCGGCGGTGGCCGCGACCGGCTGGCCGTCGAGGTACGCCTCGATGTCGGCGCGCATCTCGTCGGCGCTCTGGTACCGGTAGTCCGGGTCCTTGGTCAGCGCCTTGAGGACGATGGCGTCCATCTCGGGCGTGACCTCGGGGTCGAAGTTGCTCGGCGGCTGCGGCTCCTCGCGGACGTGCTGGTAGGCCACCGCCACCGGGGAGTCCCCGATGAACGGCGGTCGGACCGTGAGCAGCTCGTACAGCAGGCAGCCGGTGGAGTACAGGTCGCTGCGGGCGTCGACGGTCTCGCCCTTGGCCTGCTCCGGCGAGAGGTACTGGGCGGTGCCGATGACGGCCGCGGTCTGCGTCATGGTCATGCCGGAGTCGCCCATGGCGCGGGCGATGCCGAAGTCCATGACCTTGACCTGGCCGTTCCGGGTCAGCATGACGTTCGCCGGCTTGATGTCGCGGTGCACGATCCCGTTGCGGTGGGAGTACTCCAGCGCCTGCAGGATGCCGACGGTCATCTCCAGCGCCCGCTCCGGCAGCAGCTTGCGGCCGCTGTGCAGCAGCTCACGCAGCGTGGAGCCGTCCACGTACTCCATGACGATGTACGGGATGGACACGCCGTCGACGTAGTCCTCGCCGGTGTCGTAGACCGCGACGATCGCCGGATGGTTGAGCGAGGCGGCCGACTGGGCCTCCCGCCGGAACCGGGCCTGGAACGTGGGGTCACGGGCGAGGTCGGCGCGCAGCGTCTTGACGGCGACGGTGCGACCGAGCCGGGTGTCATGGGCGATGTACACCTCCGCCATGCCACCGCGGCCGAGCACCGAGCCCAGCTCGTACCGGCCGCCGAGGCGACGCGGCTCTTCCATAGTTCCCAGCCTCTCCCTGTTCCCTGTTGCCGGACCGTTTCCGGACCGTCCGCCCAGCGCTTCGTCAGGTGCGTTCACGGCTGTGCTCTGCTGGCGCATACCGTACCCGGCACATCGCACGGAACCCGACCGAGACCGGGAGCCGATATCCGACCGGTACCGTCAGCGGCGGAAACCGGCAGATCCGAGCAGCAGGACGTGACCGGAGTCACGCCTTCTGTACGGCGTGACCCCCGTCACCTGTTCAACACGGCCTCCATCACGGACTTGGCGATCGGGGCGGCCAGACCGCCACCGGAGATGTCGTCCCGGTTGGCGGCGCCGTCCTCGACGACGACGGCCACCGCGACCGGCGACCCGCTGGAGGTCTTCGCGTAGGAGACGAACCACGCGTACGGCAGTGCGCTGTTCGCCACACCGTGCTGCGCGGTACCCGTCTTGCCACCGACCGTGACGCCCGGGATCTGGGCGTTCGTGCCGGTGCCCTGCTGCACCACGGTCTCCATCATCTGCTGGAGCTTCTGGGCGTTCTCCGGGCTCAGCGGCTGCGACATCACCGACGCGGTGTGCTGCTCGATGACGTTCAGGTTGGGCGCGCGCAGCTGGTCGACCAGGTAGGGGGTCATCAGCTTGCCGTCGTTGGCGATCGCGGCGGCCACCATGGCCATCTGCAGCGGGGTCGCGGCGGTGTCGAACTGGCCGATCGAGGAGAGCGCCACCTGCGAGGGGTTCATCTTGGTGCCGAAGACGCTGGGCACCGCGCGCACCGGGGTGAGGATCTGCTTGTTGAAGCCGAACTGCTCGGCCTCGGCCAGCATCTTGCTCTCCCCCAGCTGGGCGCCGATGTGGCCGAACACCGTGTTGCAGGAGTACTGGAGGGCGACCCGCAGCGTGGCGTTCTGGCAGGGGATGTTGCCCTCGTTCTTCAGCTGGGTGGTGGTGCCCGGCAGGGTGTACGGCAGCGGGGAGTCGGTCTGCTGGTCGATGCTGGAGTACAGGTTGTTCTGGAGCGCCGCGGCGGCCGTGACCAGCTTGAACGAGGAACCGGGCGGGTAGGTCTCGCGCAGCGCCCGGTTCAGCATCGGCTGATCCTTGTCCGCGTTGAGGTTCTTCCAGTTCTCCGCGTCCTTGTCGGTGTTCCCGGCGATGCTGGACGGGTTGTAGGACGGCGTGCTGGCCAGGGCCAGGATCGCGCCGGTGCGCGGGTCGATCGCGGCGACCGCGCCCTTCTTGTCGCCCAGCCCCTGGAAGGCCGCCTGCTGCGCCTTGGCGTTCAGCGTGGTGACGACGTCGCCGCCCTGCTTGGACTTGCCGGTGAGCATGTCGATCGTCCGGTTGAAGAACAGCCGGTCGTCGTTGCCCGTGAGGATCTTGTCCTCGACGCCCTCCAGCAGGTACGTGCCGAACGCCTGCGAGGCGAACCCGGTCACCGGCGCCCACATCGGGCCGTCGGTGTAGGTGCGCTTGTACTTGAAGTCGCCGTTCGTCGTCGTGGAGCCGGTGATGGACTTGCCGTCCACGATGATGTCGCCGCGTGGCTGGGCGTACTCGTTGATCTGGACCCGCCGGTTGTGCGGGTCGTTCTTCAGCGAGTCTGCCTGGACGAACTGGATCCAGTTGTCCCTCAGCAGCAGGGCGAAGACGAGGAGGCCACAGAATATGGCGACTCGTCGCAGTGGCTTGTTCACAGGCGGACCACCTGGGTCGGCTCGGAGTCGGGGGACGATGCGGGGGCGGGCGCCGGGCGGCGCGCGGTGTCGCTGATCCGGAGGAGGACCGCGACCAGGGCCCAGTTGGCGACCACGGAGGAACCGCCCTGGGCCAGGAACGGCATGGTCATGCCGGTCAGCGGGATCAGGCCGGTCACGCCGCCGGCGACCACGAAGACCTGCAGGCACATCGCGCCGGACAGGCCGATCGCGAGCAGCTTGCCGAACGGGTCACGGGCCGCCAGCGCGGTCCTGATGCCCCGCTCGACCAGCAGCCCGTACAGCAGCAGGACGGCCATCAGCCCGGCGAGCCCCAGCTCCTCGCCGACCGTGGCGAGGATGTAGTCGCTCTTGACGCCGATCCCGCCGATGAGCCGCGAGTAGCCCTGGCCCAGCCCGGAGCCGAGGACCCCGCCGGAGCCGAAGGACCACATCACCTGGGCGGCCTCGGTGGCGCCGTGCTGGGCGATCCCGGCGAACGGGTCCAGCCACTGCTGGATGCGGACCTTGACGTGCGCCTCGGTGGACCCGACCGCGACCGCGCCGGCCGAGGCCAGCAGCAGGCCGAAGACGATCCAGCTGGTGCGCTCGGTGGCCACGTAGAGCATGACCACGAACAGGCCGAAGTACAGCAGCGTCGAGCCCAGGTCCGTCTCCAGGACCAGGATCATCATGCTCAGCGCCCATATCGCCAGGATCGGGCCCAGGTCCCGGCCGCGCGGCAGGTACAGCCCCAGGAAGCGGCGGCTGGCCAGCGCCAGCGCGTCCCGCTTGACCATGAGGTACCCGGCGAAGAAGACCGTCAGGATGATCTTCGCGAACTCACCCGGCTGGATGGATCCCACACCCGGGATGACGATCCACAGCTTGGCGCCGTTCACCGCCGGGAAGAACACCGGCGCGATCAGCAGCACCAGCGCCGTCACCCCGGAGATGTAGGTGTACCGCTGCAGGATGCGGTGGTCCTTGAGGAAGGCCAGCACGGCCACGAAGAGCGCCACGCCCAGCGCCGACCACATCAGCTGCCCGGGCGCCTGCGGCCCGCCGAGCGCCTTGGTGGTGACCGCCGGCTCCAGGTCCAGGCGGTAGATGAACACCAGGCCCAGGCCGTTGAGCAGGGTGGCGATCGGCAGCATCAGCGGATCGGCGTACGGCGCGAACCTGCGCACCATCAGGTGCGCGATCGTCGCGAGCAGGCCGAGGCCCAGGCCGTAGCCCGCCATGCCCACCGGCACCGAGCCGTCCTTGGCCAGGCCCACGTTGGCGTAGGCCAGGACCGGGACGGCCACGGCGAACAGCAGGAGCAGCAGCTCGGTGTTGCGCCTGCTGGGCAGTCCGATCGGGGTGATGGTCGTGGTGTTGCTCGTGCTCACCAGGCGACACCTCCTCCAGCCGTCAACTGCTGCACTGCTGGGCCAGTTTCTGCTCGTCGGGGGAGAGCGTGGGGCCCGGCGCGGGCGACGGCGAGGTGCTCGGGCGGGGCGTGCTCTTGGCGGTGGTGTGGTTGCCGGTGCCACTCGCGCTGCCGGAGGGGTGCGGCGAGGGGCTGGCGGAGGGCGCCGGCGTGACCGGGTGGTTCCTGGCGTCCGCGACCATCTTGCAGACGGCCGCCTGCTTCTGGAGGTCGCCGGCCTTGTCCGTGGCCTGCGTCAGGCTGCCCTCGGTGATGCTGTCCTGGACCTGGTTGCGCTGGTAGGTCGGCAGGTACTTGAGTTCGATCGACGGGTAGTCGGTGTGCACCGAGGACAGCCGCAGGCCCAGCAGGTTCTGGCTGATGCCCTGGTAGACGGCCACATGGTCGCCGTTGGCACCGACGTAGAACTGGCTCTGGGTCCACTGCCAGGCGCCGTAGACGCCGCCGCCGAGCACGCCGAGGACGACCACGGTCACCAGCGAGCGCTTGATCCACCGGCGCGGGCGCTTGGGCTTGGCGTGCCCCTCGCCGGTCGGCTCCTGGTACGGGCCGAAGCTGCCGAGCGGCGCCGGCGCCGTCATCGTCGCCAGGTCGCCGCCCTCCGGCGGCCCGAAGGCGCCCTCGGGGGCACCGGGCTGCGTGGGCATGCCGCGGCCGAGCTCGGCGGCGCGGCCGGCCGGGGTGTGCAGGTGGCGCTGGTCGGTGAGCCCGTGCGGGTTCTCGGCGACCGCGCCGACCACCACCGGGTTCTCCGTGACGTGGCTGACGTAGCCCTCGCCGTCGTCGATGTCGAGGACGTCGGCGACGATGCAGGTGATGTTGTCCGGGCCGCCGCCGCGCAGCGCGAGCTGGATGAGCTCCTGCACGGTCTCGTAGGGGCCCTGGTAGCTCGCGAGGGTCTCCTCCAGGGTCTGGTGGCTGACCACGCCCGACAGGCCGTCGGAGCAGATCAGGTACCGGTCCCCGGCGCGCACCTCGCGGATGGACAGGTCCGGCTCGACCTGGCCGCGGCCGTCCAGCGCCCGCATCAGCAGCGAGCGCTGCGGGTGGGTGCCGGCCTCCTCCTCGGTGATCCGGCCCTCGTCGACCAGCCGCTGCACCCAGGTGTGGTCCTGGGTGATCTGGGTGAGCACGCCGTCGCGCAGCAGGTAGGCGCGGCTGTCGCCGACGTGCACCAGGCCCAGGCGCTGCCCGGTCCACAGCAGGGCGGTCAGGGTGGTGCCCATGCCCTCCAGCTGCGGGTCCTCCTCGACCATCACGCGCAGCTGGTCGTTGGCCCGCTGCACCGCGGTGCCGAGCGAGGTGAGCAGGTCGGAGCCGGGCACGTCGTCGTCGAGCGTGACCAGGGTGGAGATGACCTCGGAGCTGGCGACCTCGCCGGCCGCCTGGCCGCCCATGCCGTCGGCGATCGCGAGCAGCCGGGGACCGGCGTATCCGGAGTCCTCGTTGCCCTCACGGATCATGCCCTTGTGGGAGCCGGCGGCGAAGCGCAGGGACAGAGTCATGCGCACCTCGCCCGTCGGCTGCTCCGGGTGCATCCGCACGGTGCCCACCCTCTCGCTCGCGCTCGCTGGCTCATTGTGGGACTACTTCCGCAGCTCGATGACGGTCTTGCCGATGCGGATCGGGGCACCGGGCGGGATCGGCGTCGGCGTGGTGAGCCGGGCGCGGTCCAGGTAGGTGCCGTTGGTGGATCCGAGGTCCTCGACGATCCACTGGCCGTCGCGGTCCGGATAGATCCTGGCATGCCGACTGGACGCGTAGTCGTCGTCCAGCACGATCGTCGAGTCGTGCGCCCTGCCCAGGGTGATCGTCTGACCCTGGAGCGCGACCGTGGTGCCCGTCAGCGAGCCCTCCGTGATGACCAGTTTGGTGGGCGCGCCGCGGCGGGCGCGGCCCTGCTGGCGGCCCGCGGGCGGGGCCTGCTGCTGGCGCTGCTGCGGCGGGCGCTGGGCCTCGGCGCGGCGGCCGGCGGCGGCCCGCTGCGTCACCTTGGTTCCGAACAGATCACTACGGATGACCTGGACCGCGACGATGACGAACAGCCACAGCACGGCGAGAAAGCCCAACCGCATGACCGTCAGGGTCAGCTCTGACATTGCCCCCGCTTCACCCTTCGGCTTGCCGGTACACGATGGTGGTACTGCCCACGACGATTCGCGAGCCGTCGCGGAGCGTAGCGCGCGGGGTGTGCTGCCCGTCCACCACGATCCCGTTCGTCGACCCCAGATCCTCGATCACCGAGGGGGAGCCGACCCGGATCTCGCAGTGACGCCGGGAGACCCCCGGGTCGTCGATCCGCACGTCCGCCTCCGTGCTGCGCCCGAGCACCACGGAGGGGCGGGACAGCTGGTGGCGGGTGCCGTTGATTTCGATCCAGCGGCGGGCCGCGCCGCCCGGGGCGTCACCGGTCCCGGGGAGCCGGGTCACCGAGGCGTAGCCGGGACGGGCGCCGGGCGGGCCGGCCGGTACCGGCGGCATCGCGGGCGGCGCGGCGGGCTGCGGCGGGTAGCCGTAGCCGGCGGCGCGCTGCGCGGGGGCCTGCGGCGGGGCCTGGCCGTACGAGGGACGGGCGCCGGCCTGCGGCTGGGACTCGCTGGAGGCCAGGGTGCGGCTGCGGACCCGGTACAGCCCGGTGTCCAGGTCGTCGGCCTTCTCCAGGTGGACCTTGATCGGGCCCATGAAGGTGTACCGCTGCTGCTTGGCGTAGTCGCGCACCATGCCGGACAGCTCCTCGCCGAGCTGGGCGGCGTAGGGGCTGAGCCGCTCGTGGTCGGAGGCGCTGAGCTCCACGACGAAGTCGTTGGGGACCACCGTGCGCTCGCGGTTCCAGATCGTCGCGTTGTTGTCGCACTCGCGCTGTAGCGCGCCGGCGATCTCGACGGGCTGGACCTCGGACTTGAACACCTTGGCGAAGGTGCCGTTCACGAGCCCTTCGAGTCGTTGCTCGAAGCGCTTCAGTACTCCCATCGGGCACCTCCTTCCTCCGCGCGCCCTGACGTCGCCACTGTCTCGACGTGGTCTGCGTGCTTCGCCTCTGGCTCGTACTGCTTACTGATCGTATCCACGCACCGGGAAATCAGGTGGTTCCCCTTCGCTGACCGGCGCACCAGTGTCGGCTCTCACACGGAGGACCGGGGGCGGACCGGCCGGTCCGGGGGTCCGGGGCCGGGATCGCCTGAAGCTCTCCGTCCGTTTGTCGTACTGGCGTGCCGATGTCTTCACAGGATGGTAGATGCGGCTCCTGTCAGTGTCGCGCACGTGCCGAGGCTTCCCCGCCTGAGGCCCGGGAATCGGATGTGAACCCACCCCTTGGCCCGTGCTACTGTTCTGCATGTCGGAAGGGGCTCCCACCGAAGCCGGAAGGCCGCAAGGCGGTCCGGGGGGATGTGAGAGAATCAACGGCAACACCCAATGCGCGGGTGGCGGAATAGGCAGACGCGCTGGATTCAGGTTCCAGTGCCCGAAAGGGCGTGGGGGTTCAACTCCCCCCTCGCGCACCGATGAGGCCCCGCAGGTCGATGACCTGCGGGGCCTTTCGCGTTTCCGGAGTGCGCGGTGCCGTGGCGCGTCTCACCGGAGGGCGCGGGAGTGCGCCGGCGGGCGGCGCGAGGCCGGCGCTTCACCACCGCGGCCGCCGATCGGGTGGCGTGCGTGGCTGACGGCCCCGGGCGGGAACCGCGGGGCGCCCGGCGGCGTTCCAGGAGCGGGCAGGAGAATCAAGGGAACCAGGGAATCAAGGAACCACCGAGGGCGCGGTCAGCGCCGGATTGCGCAGGGATCTCATGGGGGTCAGCCTCAGCAAGGGCGGCAACGTCTCGCTCACCAAGCAGGCGCCGGGTCTCACCGCCGTCACCGTCGGCCTGGGCTGGGACGTGCGCACCACGACCGGCACGGACTTCGACCTCGACGCGAGCGCGCTGCTGCTGGACGCGTCCGGCCGCGTCCCGTCCAACGGCCACTTCGTCTTCTTCAACAACCTCAGGAGCCCGGACGGCTCGGTGGAGCACGCCGGCGACAACCTCACCGGTCAGGGTGAGGGCGACGACGAGGTGATCCGCGTCAACCTCGGGGCGGTCGGCGCCGACATCGCCAAGATCGTCTTCCCGGTCTCGATCTACGAGGCCGAGGGGCGCGGCCAGAACTTCGGCCAGGTCCGCAACGCGTTCATCCGCGTGGTGAACCAGGCGGACGGCAGCGAACTGGCGCGCTACGACCTCAGCGAGGACGCCTCCACGGAGACCGCGATGGTCTTCGGCGAGCTGTACCGCAACGGCTCGGAGTGGAAGTTCCGGGCCATCGGGCAGGGGTACGCCTCCGGCCTGGCGGGGATCGCCGCCGACTTCGGGGTGGCGCTGTAGGGCGGCGACGTTCCGCCGGTGCCGCGAACGTGACGGCGCCCCGCACACGGGCGATGTGTGCGGGGCGCCGTCGTGTGTGCGCGTGCGGCTGTCAGGCCACGCGCGCGGCGAGGGCCTTGGCCTTGGCGGCCGCGTCCTCGAAGGCCTTGGCCTTGGAGGCGTCGGCCAGGTCGACCAGGCCGGCCATCGCCGGGTTGACGCGGGCCAGGGTGAGCTCCGGGATGATGAACTCCACGTCCAGGCCGAGGGCGCCGTTCAGCGCCTTCTCCAGGTAGGTGGTGACGAACTCGAAGCCGTCGCGCGGGGTGCCCGGCGCGTAGGAGCCGCCGCGGCTGGCCACCACGATGGCCGGGGTGCCGGCGGCGGAGGGCTTCTCACCCGAGGTGCGGCCCATGATGATCACCTGGTCCAGCCACGCCTTGAGGGTGGAGGGGATCGTGAAGTTGTACATCGGGGCGCCGATCAGCACCGCGTCGGCCTGCTCCAGCTCGGTGGCCAGCTCGTCGCGCAGGGCGAAGGCGGCGGCCTGCTCGGGGCTGTGGTCGGCCGGGGCGGAGAAGCCGGCGAGCGCGGCGTGCAGGTCCAGGTGCGGCAGCGGCGCGGCGGCCAGATCGCGGTAGATCACCGTGCCGTTCGGGTGCTGGTTCTCCCACTCGGCGCGGAAGGCGGCGGTCACGTCGCGGGAGGCGGAGCCCTCCGGGTACAGCGAGGAGTCGATGTGCAGCAGGGTGGCCATGGTGTGTGCCCTTCCATGGTTGGTTGAAAGTCGTAGCTCTCCTATAGATATCACACTCGCTTACTTTTCCTCAGCTGCTTGCCATGACGCAGTATCCTTGGTGCATGGCAGACGATTTCCAGCCGTGCAGCGCCGTGGACAAGGGCATCACGCGCGTGTTCACGCTGCTCGGCAAGCGGTGGACCGGGCTGATCGTCGCCGTGCTCATGCGCGCCACCCACGCGCACTTCGCCGAGCTGCGCCGCGCCATCCCGGGCATCAGCGAGCGCATGCTCTCCGACCGGCTGGCCGAACTGGCCGCGGCCGGGCTGGTGGTCCGCGAGGTGATCGAGGGGCCGCCGCTGCGGGTCTCCTACCGGCTCACCGAGGCCGGACGGGCGCTCGCCCCGGCCATGGACGCGCTCGCCGACTGGGCCGAGAAGCACATGCCGGAGGCGCCGCCCTGTCCGCGCGGCACCCCGACGATGTAGCCGCTGCCCGGCGGTAGCCGACCGGGCCGCCGCCGTGCCGCCGGGCCGGCGTGCCGCCGGGCTGCCGTGCCGGCGTGCTGCCGGGCTGCCGTGCCGCCGTGCCGCCGCCGTGCCAGCGTGCCGCCGTGCCGCCGGGCCGGCGTGCCACCGGGCCGGCGTGCCACCGGGCTGCCGTGCCGCCGGGCCGGCGTCCCGCCGTGCCACCGTCCTGCCGTGCCGCTGTCCCGCCGCGCGCCGTCCGGCAGGTGCCGGACCGAGTCGGCGGCGGAAGGTCGTCCGGCCGCCGCGCGGTAGCCGGCCGGGCCGTGCGCGTCAGGAGCTGTAGCGCACCAGGTACTCGGCGAACCGGGCCAGATCCTCCTCCGGCCAGTCGGCGAGCCGCTCCCGGAAGACCTCGCGGCGGCTGGCGTGCGCCTCGCGCAGTGCCTCGCACCCGGCGGGCGTCAGGTGCAGCACCTGGACGCGCTGGTCGTCCGGGTCCGGGCGGCGCTCGACGAACCCCAGCCTCTCCAGGGCCCCGACCTGCCGGCTGACGGTGGACTTGTCGAGCATGTAGTGCGCCGCGAGATCGGTCGCCCGGCAGCCGCCCATGTCCTGCAGATGGGCGAGCAGCGTGAAGGAGACCAGCGACAGCTGGGGGTGCAGCCGCGCGGCGGTGGCCCTGGCCCGCCGGGCGAACGCGGTCAGCTCGCGCTGGATGATCTCGACGGATTCCTCGCGGGAGGCCGGCATGGGCGTCTCCTTCCAATTGGTTGTATAGTACAACGTGAAAGAGGTTGTAAAAGCCAACCATGTACCCCTGGCGGGTGCGCGCGTATGCCGTCCGGACACCCGCCGACTGCCGACTGGAGCTCTGGGAACGCCTGTGAACGCCCCCGATCGTCCCGCCGCGGCGCCCGCGCTGCGGCACGTCCTCACCCATCTGCTGACCCCGCTGCTGATGTGTATCGGGATGGGGCTGGCCTATCTGGGCGCCTTCGCGCACCCCGCGCCGCACCACCTGGAGGTCGCGGTGGTGGGGTCCGGCCCCCGCACCCAGGTGATGGCGCAGACCCTCCAGGACCGGGCCGGTGACGCCCTCGACGTGCGCACCGTGCCGGACCGGGCCCAGGCCGTACGGCTGGTGGAGGACCAGCAGGTGGTGGGCGCCTACCTGCCGGGGACGCCGG
>JBEHXI010000140.1:0-18714 GCA_048498775.1 Actinomycetota bacterium
GAACCCCGAACCCGCTGATTAAGAGTCAGCTGCTCTGCCAGTTGAGCTAGCGGCGCTTGCCTGTGAAAACTCTACCGCATCCGGTGGGGTGCCCCTGACCGGCGGTCGTGAGCGGATGCCCGGAATTGGTCCAGTCCAATCTATTGACGCGGACGCGCCATGCGGCCACGCTGTGGTGCATTGGTCTGTACCACCTCCCGTCGGACCACCTCCATCCCCCCACCTGGAGGCTGCCTTGTCCCATACCGGACCCCGCAACAGATCCCGCCGCGGACTGCGGGCCCTCGCCGCCGCGGCGTCGTCCGCCGCACTGGCCGTGGGCGCCCTGACCGCCGCCGCGGCCACCAGCCAGGCCGCGCCGGCCGCCGCTTCCCCCCACGCGCTCGGCAGCAACTGGTACGCCGCCGCGCCCTACCTGATGCCGCTGGACAACGATCCGCCGGACCCCGGCGCGGTGATGGACGCCACCGGGATCAAGGCGTTCCAGCTCGCCTTCGTCCTGGCGCCGAACGGTGGCGGCTGCTCGCCGACCTGGGGCGGCACCGACGCCGTCTCCTCGGACACCGCGGTCGCGAGCGTGATCTCCGCCATCCGCGCCAAGGGAGGCGACGTCTCCGTCTCGGTCGGCGGCTACGGCGGCACCAAGCTCGGCCAGGACTGCGGCACCCCCGAGGCCACCGCCGCCGCCTACCAGCAGGTGATCGACACGTACGGGCTGAAGGCGATGGACTTCGACCTGGAGGAGCCCGAGTACGAGAACAGCACGGCGATCCACAACGAGATCGGCGCCGCGAAGATCCTCCAGCAGAACAACCCGGGGATCTACCTCTCGGTCACCACCGCCGGCACCTCGGCGGGCACCGGCTGGTTCGGCCAGCAGCTGCTGAACGAGGCCAAGTCGGACGGCTTCGTCCCCGACAACTTCTCGATCATGCCCTTCGACGGCGGCTTCAACGGCGCCGCCTCCCAGACCAGCGCCCTGACCGCGTTCAACTCCCTGCTCCAGTCCACCTTCGGCTGGGACCAGGCCACCGCCTACGCCCACGAGGGCTTCTCCGGGATGAACGGGCGCAGCGACAGCGGCGAGTACTTCTACCAGTCGGACTTCCAGACGGTGCTGGACTACGCGACGAGCCACCACATGGCCCGCTTCACCTTCTGGTCGGTCAACCGCGACCGGCAGTGCAGCCCGCCGGACAACAACGGCACGACCTCGGGCACCTGCAGCAGCGTGCCGCAGGGCGCGTACGACTTCACCAAGTACGCGACGCAGTTCGCCGGGGCGACCCCGCCCACCGGCACGCCGACCCCGACCCCGCCGCCGACCGGCTGCACCGCACCCGCGTACAGCAGCACGGCCGTCTACGTCGGCGGTGACGAGGTCACGTACAACGGCCACACCTGGAAGGCCAAGTGGTGGACGCAGGGCGAGGCGCCGTCCACCGGCGGCTCGGGAGTCTGGCAGGACGAGGGCCCCTGCTGAGGGGTGAGTGAGATGCGGGGGCCGGGCGGTGCGTCCGGCCCCCGCCGGTGTGAGCGGCCGGGCGTCAGATCGCCAGGGACAGCAGCACCGGCGCCGCGCGGCGGTTGAGGGTCTCGGCGGCGGCTCTGAGCCGGTGCGCCTGGTCGACGGGCATCGAGGTGGCCAGGCAGCCGACCTGGCTGCCGATGGTGATGGGCACGGCCGCGCAGACCGTGCCCACCGCGTACTCCTGGAGGTCCAGGGTGGGCACCGTGGCCGGCTGGCTGTCCAGCTTGGCGAACAGCACCCTCTCGTTGGTGATCGTCTTGGACGTGAAGCGGGCGATCTTGTGCCGGGCGACGTGCTCCCGGCGGCCGTCCGGATCGAGCTGGGTGAGCAGGCACTTGCCGACCGCGCTGGCGTGGCCGGCGTAGCGGAAGTCGACCCACTCGTTGACGCGGGGCGCGGTCGGCCCGTCCGCGTAGTCCACGATGCGCACCTCGCCGTCGTCGTAGCGGCTGAAGTACACCGCCGCGCCCACCTCGTCCCGCAGTTCGGTGAGGGCCGCCTTGATCTTGATCGTCAGGGCGTCCTTGCGCCGGGAGGTGCCCAGCATGACGGCGCACTCGCCCAGCACGTACGCCCCGCCGGGCAGATGCCGGACGTAGCGCTCGCGCCTGAGCATGGCGAGCAGCGAGGCCAACTCCGCGACCGGGATGCCGGCTTCGCGGGAGAGCTGGTCGGTGTCCACGCCGTGGTGATGGCGGTCTATGGTCTCCAGCACGCGAATCGCGCGCTTGACCGCGTACGCAGGCGCGATCTGTCGGTGCTCCAGCGCCACGGTGGCCCCCCTCGCAGGTATGACCGCTTGCGTCCTGACCGCTGCCGATCGCTCCCTCAGGGCGGACGAAACGGGCGCGGACCCGGCAGCCGGACCGATCCCACGATAGCCCGACCAACGCCCCGGCAGTACCCACGTTGAAGGTTTCAGTGGCATGTTTCCAGGCGTCTACGCAGCACTGAGTCCCATGGGCATATGCCAATGACATTGAACGCCCGGGTGTGGGAAATGGATTGGCCTGCCGGAATATCCGGTGATGGGCTGAAGGGAACATCCTTGCGCAGGTGAGAGCCCCGCGCCGGGGTGACGGAGAAATGGGGCGTGCGGCGGCGGGTGTGCGCCGGGCGTCGCGCGACAAGCGTCGGGCGCGCGAATGGCCGGAAGGCCATTGCGGGTTGGTACGGCGCGATACCGCGCTGCCGGATGATGCCGCGGTGATGCCGCGGTGATAGGGCCGCTGATACAGCGGCGATACGGCGGTGATACAGCGGCGATACGGCGGTGATGCGGCGGCGTGCCCGGCGGCCGGTTGCCGGGCGCCGGATTGCGCCCGGAAAGACCCGGCGGGAATCGGCCGCGGCCGGAAGGGCGGGGGAGGCCGCGGCGGGAGTCGTCAGGGGGACGTCAGGAGGGGTGCCCGGGGGCGGCGGTGTCGGCGTGGACCGCCCAGTCCGCCGCCCCGCCGGTCCGGAGGCACCGGTTCGTCACGCGGCGCCGCCGGCGTCGCCTTCCGCGCGGATGCCGGTCTCGCCCTCGGTGCGGATCCCGTTGCGCGGGCCCGCGCCCAGTAACCGGCCCACCTGCTTGACCAGCATGTTCATCTCATAGACGACCGTTCCGGCGTCGACCGATGCGGTGGCCACCACGGCCAGCCGCGCGCCCCGGCCCGCCGCGGTGACGAAGAGGAACATGTTCTCCAGTTCGATGACCGTCTGGCGGACCGCGCCGCCGCCGAAGCGCCGGCCGATCCCCCGGGCGAGGCTCTGCACACCGGAGGCGACGGCGGCCAGGTACTCGCAGCCGGCCCGGTCGAGTTCCTTGGAACGGGCCACCGGCAGCCCGTCGTCGGAGAGCACCAGCGCGTGCCGGGTCTCCGGGACCTGGGTCACCAGGCCGTCCAGCAGCCGGCCGAGGTCCCCCGTGGACGATCGGGCGGAACGGGGGAAACCAGGGGAAGCTGTCATCGTGCGTCGTCCTCCGCTCGAGGGACGGGGTGGTCGGCCCCGCCGGGTTCGGCGCCGTGCTCTTCGATGGTCGGCGGTTCGGTGTGCAGGGAGTTGGTGATCGGCGGGTCGGTCGTCAGGGGGTCGGTGTGCGGGGGCTTGGGGTGCGGGGGCTCGGCCGCCGGGAGTTCGACGCGGCGGGCCAGGCGGGTGGCGCGCTGGATGGCGGCCATCGTGGCCCGCGCACCCTCGGCCCGGGCGTGGGAGCCCGTGTCCGGCCCGACGGCCGCGTGCCTCGGGCCGCGGGACTGCTCCGGCAGGGCCACCGCCGGTGACCAGGGATCCCGGTCCTCCGGGTCGTCGTTCGCGTCATCCAGGTCGTCCGGATCGGTCGGGTCCGTCGGGTCCGCGAGGCTGCCCAGGTCGGCGAGGTCTGCGAGGTCGGCGAGATCCCCGGAACTCCCGGGATCCCCGGGATCCCCGGGATCCCGCAGGTCCTCCGCACGCTCCGGGCCGTCGAGCGCCGAACCGGCGGCATCCGGGCCCGGGCCCGGCATCGGCGGCTGGCACTGCGGCAGGCCGTCGCTCCCCGCGGCGATCCCCCTGGGCAGCAGCACGATCACCCGCGTCCCGCCGTACGGGGAGCGCCGCAACTCGACGTCCACGCTGTGCCGTTGGGCCAGGCCGGCGACCACGAACATGCCCAGCCGCCCGTCCGTCCCCAGTTCCGCGGCGGTGTCGCCGGTGTCGCCGGTGTCGCCGGTGAGGCGGGCGGGCGCGGACAGGGTGGCGTTCAGCCGCCGGTACTGCTCGTCGCTCATGCCGAGGCCGCGGTCCTCGATCTCCAGCACCAGCCCGTGCGAGACCTCCTCACCGCTGATGGTGACCCGGGTGTGCGGGGGCGAGAACGTGCAGCCGTTCTCCAGCAGTTCGGCGAGGAGATGGACGACGTCGGAGACCGCGTGGCCGCACACCGTGCCGTTCGGCAGCTTCTCCACCTCGACGCGGGTGTACTCGGCCGTCTCCGAGACCGCGCTGCGCACCACGTCCATCAGCGGCACCGCGTACCGCCACTGCCGTGGGGGCCGGGCGCCGCCGAGGATCACCAGGTTCTCGGCGTGCCGCCGCAGCCGGGTGGACAGGTGGTCCACGGCGAACAACTGGTGCAGCAGGTCCGGGTCCTCGTGGTCGCGCTCCATCACGTCGAGCACCCCGAGTTGCTGGTGGAGCAGCGGCTGGAGGCGGCGGGCGAGGCTGAGGAAGACCGCGCGCACGTTCTCCCGGGCCGCGTACTGCTGGGCGGCGAGGTCGAGCGCGGCCCGCTGGGCGGCGCAGACCTCGGCGGCGGTGCGGCCCAACTCGTCGTCGCCCAGGCGTGGTTCGGGCACCAGCCGGGCCACATCCAGCGGCCGGCCGGCGGCCATCCGCTCGGCGGCCCTGGGCAGGTCCCGGGTCGCCAGGACGCGCGCCCAGTCCCGCAGCGCCGCCAGCCGGCCGGAGACCGAGCGCTGGGTGTGCACCCCGAGCGCCGCGGACGCCAGCAGCGCGGCTCCGGCCAGCGCGCTGCCCGCCGTGACCCGCTCGTCCTTGCCCTGCCGCAGCAGTGGCCACGCGGTGCACGCCCACAGCGCGGCGGCGCCGAGCCAGGACAGCGCGAGGGCGAGCAGCAGCGGGAGGCGGGGTACCGCGGGTCGGTGGGTGTGGATGGTCGGGGGGCGGCGGCGCAGGCCTGGCTGCATGGCGGTCCTCGTGTCACGGCGGTACGGCGGTGTCACGTACGGGTACGTACCGGACAGGTACGTGAGGCACGCACCGTAGCAGCGGCTCACCGCCCGTCGTCCGCCATTGGCGGGCGGGACCCTCCCGGAGAGTGAATCGATCCGCAACGGCCCCCGCGGGAGGCCCGGGCGGGCATAATCTGGGAATAAACGGAGGGTATCTCCGGTTCCTCTGGCCGCGGTCCTTGAACGACCCGTTCCTGAACGACCCCGTTCGTGAACGACCCCGTTCTTGGACGACCGCAGTCTCGGCCGAACGAACCAGGAGGCGACCCGACGTGAGTGACGAGCGGCAGGAGCCGGAGCAGATCAGGGCGACGCCTCTCGGCAGCGCCCCCGTCCCGCTGTCCGTGCTGGACCTGTCCACCGTCGGCAGCGGTCTGACCGCCACCGACGCGCTGCGCACGTCCGCCGAGCTGGCCCGGCTCACCGAGGCGCGCGGCTTCCAGCGCTACTGGGTGGCCGAGCACCACTCGATGCCCGGGGTCGCCAGTTCCTCCCCGGCCGTCATCCTGGCCTACCTCGCCGCGCACACCCGGCGCATACGGCTGGGTTCGGGCGGGGTGATGCTGCCCAACCACGCGCCGCTGGTGATCGCCGAGCAGTTCGGCACCCTCCACGCGCTGGCCCCCGGCCGGATCGACCTCGGCCTCGGCCGCGCGCCGGGCACCGACCCGGCCACCGCGGCGGCGCTGCGCCGCACCGAGCGGGCGGAGGGCGCCGACGACTTCCCGCAGCAGCTCGCCGAGCTGGTCCGCTTCCTGGACGACGACTTCCCCGCCGCCCACCCCTACCACCGCATCCACGCCGTGCCCGGGCCGGTGCAGGGCACCGTCGCGGGCGGGGTGCAGTCGTCCGCGCGGCCGCCGGTGTGGCTGCTGGGCTCCAGCGGGTTCAGTGCCCGGCTGGCCGGCGCGCTGGGCCTGCCGTTCGCGTTCGCCCACCACTTCTCGGCGCGCAACACCCTGCCCGCGCTGGAGCTGTACCGCGAGACGTTCCGCCCCTCGGCGGTGCTGGACCATCCGTACGCGCTGATCGGGGTGCAGGCGTTCGCCGCCGACGACGAGCGGGAGGCGCGCCGGCAGGTCCTCACCGGGGCCCTGGCGATGCTGCGGCTGCGCAGCGGCCGGCCGGGGCTGACCCCGTCGCCCGAGGAGGCCGAGGCGTACCCGTTCAGCCCGCTGGAGCGGGAGTTCGCCGACTCCTGGCTGGCCAACGTGGTGTACGGGACGCCCGACGCCGTCCGGGAGGGGCTGGACGCCCTGCAGAAGCGGACCGGCGCGGACGAGCTGATGCTGACCACCAACGCGCACGGCGGCGAGGCGAAGCTGCGGTCCTACCGGCTGATCGCGGACGCCTACGAGCTGCCGGAAAGCATCTGACGTACTGACGTACCGTCAGCGCGCCCCGAGCATCGCCGAGATGCGCTCCGCCGCGACCGGCCGGGAGTAGAACCAGCCCTGGCCGGTGTCGCAGCCGATCCGCCGCAGCCGCTCGGCCTGCTCGGGGCTCTCCACGCACTCGGCGGTCACGGTGAGCCCGAGCCGGTGGGCGAGGTCCACCATCACCTCGACGATCGTCTCGTCGGCCGGGTTGGGGTGCTCCTGGGAGCGGAAGCCCTGGACGAACGTTCCATCGAGTTTCAGCGCGGTCACCGGCAGCCGGCTGAGGTAGGCCAGGTTGGAGTAGCCGGTCCCGAAGTCGTCGATCGCGATCTTGACGCCCATGCCGCTGAGCGAGTTCAGCGCCTCCAGCGGCCGCCCGGCCGAGCCCATCACCGCGGACTCGGTCAGCTCCAGTTGCAGCAGGGCGGGCGGCAGGCCGGTCTCCTCCAGGATCGCGGCCACGTCCTCGACCAGGTCGGAGTCCCACACCTGCCGGACGGCGACGTTGACGCTGACGAAGATCGGCGACTCGGGGTGGTCCTTCTGCCAGGCGCGGGCGCGGCGGCAGGACTCGGCCAGCACCCAGCGGCCGAGCTGCACGATCGAGCCGTTCTCCTCGGCCAGCCCGATGAAGCGATTCGGCGTCAGGCGGCCGAAGTGCGGGTGCTCCCAGCGCACCAGGGCCTCCACGCCGCGCAGCCGGCCGCCGTCGAGCGCGACCAGCGGCTGGTACTCCAGGGCGAACTCGCCGCGCTCCACCGCCTGGCGCAGGGTGCTGGACAGCGACTGGCGGGTCATCCGGTGGGCGTTGCGCTCCGGGTCGAACAGCGTCCAGCGGGCCTTGCCGTCCGCCTTGGCCCAGTACAGCGTGGTGTCGGCGGCCTGCATCAGGCAGGTCGCCGAGGTGCCGGCGGCCGGGCGCTCCACCACGCCGACGCTCGCGGAGACGGTCAGCCGGTGCCCGTCGAGGTCGAACGGCCGCTGGATGGACGCCAGGACGCAGTCGGCGAGCCGGGTCAGCTGCTCGGTGCCCTGGGACTCCTCCACCAGCAGCGCGAACTCGTCGCCGCCGAGCCGGGCGGCCAGGTGTCCGCCGCGCTCGGCGCAGCTCTGCAGCCGGGCGGCCACCGCGGCCAGCAGGCGGTCGCCGACGGCGTGCCCGAGGGTGTCGTTGACGGCCTTGAAGCCGTCCAGGTCCAGGTAGCACAGCCCGACGCGGTCGGCGGTGGGGGAGCGCAGGGCGGCGGTGAGACGTTCGAAGAACAGGGCCCGGTTGGGCAGCCGGGTGACCGGGTCGTGCATCTGGAGGTGCCGCAGCGCCGCGCCGAGTTCGCGCTGCTCGGTGACGTCCTCGACGGACAGCAGGGCGCCGGGCGAGGCGGTGCCGGGACGCTCGGGCCGGTCCGGGCGGCCGTTCGGCCCCAGGCGGTCCCGCAGGGAGGCGAGCGTCACCTCCGCCCACAGCGGCCGGCCGTCCGGGTGCTTGAGCCGGCGGGTGCAGCGCAGCCGCTCGCGGTGGCCGCCGAGTACCTCGCGGAAGGCGTCGCCCAGGCGCTCGTCGTCGCCGGGCAGTCCCACCAGGTCGGCGGCGCGGCGGTCGGTGAGCCGGGCGGGATCGGTGCCGAGCAGGGTGCCCAGCGCCGGGTTGGCGGCCAGCAGACGGCCGTCGTGGTCGACGAGGGCCATGGCGGTTCTGGCCACGTTGAAGGCGGCCTGGTAGTCGCGGAGCTCGGCCGCCGCGGGGTCCGGGGGGCGGTACGTCTCCTCCGCGCGGCGGGCGGGCGGGTACGGCGCCGAACTGTCACCCTCGGTGACGGTCTGGGGGTGCGCCGCGGGCTCGCCGCTGGGGCCGACCGGCGGTCCGCCTTCAGCTTGCTCCCGCATGGCAGTCGTCTCGCACAGGTAGTCGGGGAGATTCAGGGAGGCAGTGGAACACCGTCAGAAGACCGCGTTCCTGCCGGAAATGAGCCGATCATAAAGGCTTGTGGTCGTCTAGAGCCACCGCCGACGCGGTGATTCTCCGCACGTGGTCCAAGAGGTGACCGTTACTGGCCACTGCTGCAATTCCGGGTGTTCCACGTGGATTTAAAACGATCGCTCCTGATCGCGGTCACTCTCCGTCATTATCTCGCCTCGCCTCGCCTGGAGTAGCAGAACGGGCCTTTCCCCTCATCTCATCCGAAAGTGAGGGAAACGAACGGTAAGCCCGAGGGCGTCCAGGCCCGACCGAGTTCGCGGAGGCCGAGTGCGCGAGCCAGACATGCCCGGAAACCGCCGTACGCCGCTGCGGCGCGCGGCCGCCCTGGCCGTCGGGTTCGCCGCCCTGGTGGCCTGGAGTCTGGTGCCCGGGCCGGTCGCCGCCGTCGCCTCCGGCGGGCCCTGCGCCCTGCGGCGCGCCGAGGTCCGGCACTCCGAGGGCGTGGGAAGCTGGAATCCGGCCTATCCTCGCCCGCTCGGCGACGTCCACGCCGTCCTGATCTTCCTCTCCTTCCCCGACCATGTCCCGGCCCTCACGCCCCGGCAGCTGACCGCCGACCACTTCCCGGCGACCTCCGACTTCTTCGCCCGGGCCTCCTACGGCCGCTTCCGGCTCCACCCCCACCCGGTGGGCCGCTGGCTGCGGATGCCCGCCCCCTCCACGGCGTACGGGATCCACCGCGACTGGCTGCCGGAACTGCGCGCCCGGTATGTGCACGACGCCCTCGCCACCGCCGCCCGGGCCGTGGACTTCCGCCGCTACCGGGTCGTCTATGTGATCGCCGACCCGGACGCCCCGGGCGTGGACGCCGACGCCACCAAGGTGCTCAACCTGGACGACCCGGTGCGGGTGCGCGGCGCCGTCATCCGGCACCTGGTCACCGTCTTCGAGCACCACCCGCCGGACCGCGACGTCCTGGCCCACGAGACCAACCACATCTTCGACCTGCCCGACCTGTACTACCGGCCGCCGCAGGACAGCCCCACCGCGGCCTGGGACACCCGGGTGGGCGACTGGGACGTCATGGGCAGCCAGTTCGGCCTCGCCCCCGAACTGTTCGCCTGGCACAAGTGGAAGTACGGCTGGCTGGGCCCCGGCCAGGTCCGCTGCGTCGACCATCCGGGCACCTCCCGCACCCTGCTGCGGCCGGTCGAGACCCCCGGCGGCACCAAGCTGGTCGTGGTCCGCACCGGGGCCTCCACCGCCCTGGCCATGGAGGCCCGCGCCGCCCGCGGCAACGACGTGACCACCTGCTCCGAGGGCGTCCTGCTGTACGAGGTGCGCACCGACGTGGAGTCCGGGGAGGGGCCCATCCGCGTCCTCGACGGCCATCCCCGCACCGGGGCCTGCGCGGGCCTGTCGGTCTACCCGCCGCTGGCCGACGCGCCGCTGACCGGGGGGCAGTCGTACACCTACCGGTTCGGGGCCGCCGGCCACACCGCCGTACGGGTGACGGTCGCCGGCCGCCCGGGCGCCTGGACCGTCACCACCGCCGAGCGGTGACGCGGCCGTGCCCCCGACAGCGCTGCCGGCCCGGCCGCCCTCCGGCCGCATCCGCAGGCGTATACGGGCGCGCCTGTCCGGCCGCATACCGGCCCGCATATCCGGGCTCATATCCGGGCGCCCGCCGGGACGCCGGTCAGGGCGCCGCGCGATACGCCCGCCCCGCGGCCGGGGCGGAGCCGCCGCCATCGCCTGGCTGCTGCTGTTCGCCGGTGGCTCCGCCGCGTCGGTGAGCGCCGAGGGAGCCGGCCCTCCGCTGCCCGCCGCCCCCGTCCAGCCGTGCGCGCTGCGCGCCCACCCCGGCACCGAGATGTCCGAGGGCTTCCCCACCGTCCGCAGCCGCGAGTACGCCGCCTCCACCGGCGACCTGCGGGCCCTGACGCTCTTCGTCGACTTCCCCGACGCGCCCGCGCGGGCTCCCGCCACCGTCCGCTACGCCGAGTTCTTCCCGGCGGTGCCGCGCTGGTACGCGCGGGCCTCCTACGGCCGGCTGCGCTACCGGCCCCATCCCGTGCTGCGCTACCTGCGGATGCCCCACCCGTTCTCCTGGTACCACATCGAGCGCGGCTACGGCTGGGACGTGCACCGGGCGATGATGCGGGACCTGGTGGCGGTCGCCGGGCGCCGGGTCCGCTTCCGCGGCTTCGACGTCGTCAACGTGCTGGTCACGCCCAACGCCGGGCCGCCCGCCGACCAGACCGTCCTGTCGGTGACCTGGACCGGCGCCACCGCCGCCACCGCCGCCGACGGGACCCCGCTGGACCGGGTCTCCGTCATCTACGGCCACGACCAGGCCGGCGCCCGGGTGCTGGCCCACGAGAACGGGCACGTCCTGGGCCTGCCCGACCTGTACGCGGTGGACGACTTCCGCCGCACCGACACCCTCGCCGGGCAGTGGGACACCATGTCCCTCGACTGGGGCATGCAGGGCGACCTGCTGGCCTGGCACAAGTGGCGGCTGGGCTGGCTGGGTTCCTCCCAGGTCGTCTGCCTGGCCCACCACCGCACCGCCGAGGTGCGGCTCGCGCCCGTCGAGACGCCCGGCGGGCGCAAGGCGGTCATCGTGCCGTTCGGGCGCACCCTGGCCTATGTGATCGAGGCCCGCCGGGCGCTCGGCAACGACGTGACGGCCTGCACCGAGGGCGTCCTGGTCTACTCGGTCCGCACCGACGTGGAGTCGGGCGGCGGGCCGGTCAGGATCGTCGACGCCCATCCCCGCACCAGCGCCTGCCGCAACTCCGGCGGCGCCTTCGCCTCCCTCAACGACGCCCCGCTGCGGCCCGGGGAGCACCTGGCGGCGGCGCGCGGCCGGCTCTCGGTGAGCGTGCGGGGCACCGACCCCCAGGGCGGCTGGACGGTGCGGGTCACCCGGCGCTGACCACCGGGCCCCGCGGCCCCGTCCGCCGGTCGCGCGTGCACGTTCCGAAAATGACACCGGGCAAACGCGACGGTTCGCGTTTGCCCAGATCAGAGATGGTGCGCCGCCAGGGACTCGAACCCCGAACCCGCTGATTAAGAGTCAGCTGCTCTGCCAGTTGAGCTAGCGGCGCTCACCGGTGTGAATAGATCGTACCGCACCGGTGAGCGTGCGCTGTTCCACCGGCCCCGGGGGCCGGGGCGGCCGGCCGGACTACGCGGTGACCTTGGAGAACTCCTTGAGCAGCGCCTGGTCGAACGCCTTGAGGTCGTCCGGCTTGCGGCTGGTGATCAGGGTGCTGCGTCCGCCGGTGCAGACCTTGACCTGCTCGTCGACCCAGGTGCCGCCCGCGTTGCGCACGTCCGTCCGGAGGCTCGGCCAGGAGGTCAGGGTGCGGCCGCGCACCACGTCCGCCTCGATCAGCGTCCACGGGGCGTGGCAGATCGCGGCCACCGGCTTGCCGGCGTCGAAGAAGCCCTTGACGAAGGCGACGGCCTTCGGGGCCATGCGCAGGAAGTCCGGGTTGGCGACACCGCCGGGCAGCACCAGCGCGTCGAAGTCGGATGCCGAGACCTCGCCGACCGTCCGGTCGACGGGGAAGGTGTCGGCCTTGTCCAGGTGGTTGAACGCCTGGATCCGCCCCGGCTTGGTCGAGACCAGCGTGGGGGTGCCGCCCGCTCCGGACACCGCCTGCCACGGGTCGGTCAGCTCCACCTGCTCGACGCCTTCGGGGGCCACGAGGAAAGCGACCTTCACGTCAGTCCACGCCCTTTCGTCATGCGGTTGCGGTCGGCGACCGCCTACCCGGGCGGATGCTGTGAAAACGGGCGCAGTGGACGTAAGAGCCTCCAAGGCGTCCCAAGGGTGCGGCGAAGGGCGCGACAATGGGCCCGCATGACGAAGGGCGTCCTTCCCGCAGGAAGAACGCCCAGGTCAACGGCCATGCCGTGGATGGTGCGCCGCCAGGGACTCGAACCCCGAACCCGCTGATTAAGAGTCAGCTGCTCTGCCAGTTGAGCTAGCGGCGCGCGCTTGCGTAGCAGACCTTAGCACCCGGGTGGGGAAGCTGTGAAATCGGCTTTTCCGCAGATGGGAGCGGGGGTGGGGCGGCGGCGGTCAGGGGGCCGGGCGGTTCAGGGGCGGCCGGCTGCGCGCGGCCCGCAGACAGGCCCACAGCAGCTCGCCGGGGCCCGGCAGCCAGGGATGCGGGCCGTCCGGCGCGATCAGCCAGCGGGCCGGTCCGGGGCCGGGGATCAGCGGAGGGACGGTCACGGTGTCGCCGCGGCCGTAGCAGAGCATCCGCGGCACCCGGGAGCCCCACTCCTCCCAGGCCAGCAGGGCGGGCAGCCGGTCGGCCGTCCCGGGGGCGGCGAACAGCAGGGTGCGCCCGCGGTACGCGGCGGCCGGACCGCAGCCCGGCCCCGCCGACCACAGCCGGTCCAGCACCCGGCGGCCGAAGAGGGACGGAAGGTTCACCACGTCGAAGACGGTGCCGCAGGGCAGCACGGCCGGCTCGGTCGGGCCGGCCGCCCAGCGGGCCTGGACGCTCGCCGGGGACGGGGCGGCCGACGCCAGCCACTCGGCTCCGGAGAGGGTGACGTGGTCGGCGTACCGCTCGTCCCAGATGCCATCGCTCATGCCCGACAGATCTACCGGTATGGGCGGTTCCATCGCTGTATTTCCCCGAAATCGGGACGTGACGGCATGGTCCGCAGTAACGTTCCTTGCCGGAGAGGGCCTGAGGGGAGCGCCGGAGGGGCCGCCGGGTCAGTCCCGGTCGGGGTCGTGCTCCTGCCGGAGCAGTCCGGCGCCGAACTCCACCATCCGCTTCGCGTAGTCCTCCGACCAGTTCGCCCGCTCGGCGATCGCGTCGAGGGTCAGCCGGTCGAAGCGCCGCGGATCGGCCAGCTGGGCGGCGGCCATCGCCTGGAACTCCGTCGCGCGGTCCGCCGCCGCCCGGAACGCCAGCGCCAGCTCCGTCGAGCGCGTCAGCAGCACCTGCGGGTCCTCTATCGACTCCAGGTCGAAGAAGTGCTCCGGGTCCGTGGCGGAGTCCTGGGGATCGAACAGCAGCGGTGCGGGCCGCATCCTGCGCGGGGCACCACCGGGTGTCTGCTGAGCCGGTCGCGGCTCGGACATGTACCTACCTCCAGGGTCGTGGACCGCCATCCATTGTCCCCCAGCCGCGCCGCGGCCGGGCAGTGCGCCTGCCAGGACTCCCAGGAGCTCTACGGCCGCCAGCGCACCCGGTGCTCGGACAGCTGCGCCAGCACCGCGTGGTTGGCCTCCCAGCCGTCCGGGAACTTCACGGTCACGCCGAGCTGGACCGGCTCGGTGGACGGGTGCGCGTCGAGCAGGTCGGCCACCCCTGCCCGGCACACCACGACGCAGGCGTGCCGGTGCCGGGAGACCAGCACGCACAGCCGCCCGGTCTCCAGATGGAACGCCGTCGCGTCGGGCCGCCCGGACAGCGGGTGCAGCACCACCGTCACGTCGAACTCCCGGCCCTGGAGCCGGTTGGCGGTGTCCACGGCCACGCCCGTCACACCGTGCCCGGCCAGCGCCGCGCGCACCGCCGCCGCCTGGTCGCGGTGCGCGGTGCCCACCGCGATCCGGTCCGCGGTCAGCGGCACCGGCTCGGCGGAGCGTTCGCTGACCGTCGCCCCGCCGCGGTCCAGCATCCGCCGCACCACCAGCGCGACCGCGGCCACCGCCTCCGGGTCGGTGCGCGGGGTGTGCCGGGCGGGCAGCTCCAGCAGGCCCCAGCCGCTCGCCGCGGCCTCGTCCAGCACCCGGTCCGGCCCCTGCCCGTCGGAGCCCACCGCGAACGACAGCCGCCGCTGCCCGGCCGTCGTGCCGCTGCGGAACGGCGTGTACGGATAGAAGGCCCCGGAGACCAGCGGCGCCGCCGAGGCCGGCAGCCGCCAGGACACCGGCAGGCGGTGCTGCGGCAGCCCCGGGTTGTGCGCCAGCAGCGTGACGACCGCGCTGGCCGACGGGTCGTAGGACAGCCCGGCCCACTGCTCCGCGCCGACGACGCTGAACGGGTCCAGCTGCCCGGGGTCGCCGACGAACAGCGCCCGCTCGAACAGCCCGGCCACCCGCAGCAGCGCGTCGGAGCGCATCTGGTAGGCCTCGTCGACGATGGCGTGCCGCCACGGCCCGGTGTCGCGGTCCTTCACATACGCCCACTTGGCGGCGGTCGCGATCACCACCTGCCGGTCGGCCAGCTCCTTGACCTGCGCGGACTTCGCGATCGAGGGGTGGCGGTCGAGGACCGGGTCGGGCGGGGAGTCGCTGCCGTGCAGCCGCCCGATCGTCAGCTTCGGGTCGGCGGTGGCCAGCCGGTCGGCGAGGTCGTCGACCTGCGCGTTCGTCTGCGCCACGATCATCAGCGTCTCGCCGCCGGAGGCCAGCTCCCGCGCCGCGCGCACCACCAGCGTGGTCTTGCCCGCGCCGGGCGGCGAGTCCACCACCACGCCGCGGTGGGCGCCCTCCCGGGTGTCGCGCAGGATCGCCTCGGTGGCGGCGGCCGCCTCGGCGCCCGGACCGGACGCGGCGCCGGGCTGCCCGGGGATCGCCGCTGCCGTCGCTGCCGTCGCTGAGCGCGGCACCGCGGCCGCGCGCTCGTCGTTCACAGATAGTCCTCGCCGGTCGGCTGGTCGGGAACCTCGGCCACCAGGGCCGGCGGCGGGCCGCCGTGCGTCCAGGGCGTCGCCTCGGCCGGCGGCAGCTCCGGGCCGCCGCGCGGGGCGTGCTCGAACAGCGTCCACACCACGCGGTCACCGGGCGCCGGCACCGAGCCCTCCTCCGGGACCTTCCCGCGGCCCATGCCGGACGTCAGCCGCAGCGTCAGCGTGCCGGGCGCGGACCCGTCCACCACCCGGGCCTCCTGGGTGCGTCCGCCGGCCAGCGCGCGGTGGACGACGGTGTCCTGGTCCAGCTGCGGGCGGTCCTCGGTGAGCACCGACACCAGCGGGCGCGGGCGGGGCACCTTCGCCTCGGAGTACGCCATCTCCACGGCCGTCACCTCGCCCGCGAACGCCTCTCCGGCCAGCCGCCGCCCCGCCATCACCAGCGGATCGTCCAGCGCCTCCTGCGCCTCCAGGCGGACCTGCGCGACCTCCCGGCCGGCGAGCTTCTGGGCCGCCGAGACGGCGTCGTCGCGGCGGGGCTGCGGCGGCTCACCGGCCCGGACCCGGTCCCGGTGGCCGGTGAACGACCAGCGGTCCCGCTTCCAGCGCTCCTCGACATGGGCGCCCTCCGGCAGGGCCCGCAGCAGCTCGATGCCGCGCCACACCGCCCGCCAGGCCGGCAGCGTCTGGCTCTCCACCAGCGCGCGGATCTCCCGTTCCGCCGCCCGCGCGTCGGCCTCCCGCCCCGCCGTGCGCGCCGCGTCGAACCGGGCGATGGCGGGCGCGAGCAGGGTGTTGTCGAAGTGCGGGTCGGTCGCCGGGCCGGCGGGCGGGCTGACCAGCAGCCCCCGCTCGTCGCGGGCCAGCTCGGCACGCCCGGCCGCCGCCGCGCCGCTCATCCCCTCGGGCGGATCGATCCACGCCAGCAGCGCGCCCAGGTGCTGGTCCTCCAGGACGCTCTGGCCCGTCGCCCAGTGCCGGGACAGCACCTCCGTCATGGCGAGCAGCAGCGCGCTGCCCGGGGTGCGGGCGCGCTCGCCGTAGTGCGTCAGCCAGCGGCCCAGCAGCGGCACCCGGGACGGCGCGGGATACGGCTCGGACGGATCCTCCTCGGCGGTGCGGCGGAAGCGCGTGGACCGGCCGAGCAGCCGCACGTACTCCACGGCCGCGGAGTTGGGGACGACCAGCTGCGGGGCGTCGGCGACGAGCTCCCGCTCCACCGTGACCCTCCGCCCCGTCTCCGGGTCCGTCTCCTTGCCGGGCTCGGTCTCCACCTCGTCCTGGTACGCCTCCAGGTACGGGACGACGATCTCGGCCAGTTCGGCGAGGAACGCGAAGCGCAGCGTGCGGTCGCGCGGCTGGGGGACGGCCAGCAGCCGCGGCTGCCCGGGGTCCGTCCCGACCAGGGCGCCCAGCGGCGCGCCGGCCTCGCCCGCCATGGTCAGCGGCACGAACACCAGCGGACGGGCCGTGATCCTGCGGTGCAGCACCGTCGCCAGCGGCTGTGCCCGGCCCGCCGCGACGGCCTGCGCGCGGGCCAGGGTGTCCATCAGCGACATCCGGCGGCCTCCCGCTGTGCCGCTTCCCGCTCCGCCGCCTCCCGCAGCGCCTGCTCGCGCAGCGCGGCGGCGCGGCGCAGCGCCTCGGCCGCCGGATCGGACGGATCGCCGGTGCCCGCGGCCGCGGCGAGCACCTCGCCGACGGTGGTCAGCCCGCCGAGCTCGCCGCGCACCGACCGGCCGAGCGCCGTGACCGCCTCCGCGGACCTGGCCCGGTCACGGCAGTGGAAGGCCAGCTCACAGGTGGCCAGGCACTCCGGCGCGTACGTGGCCTCGACCGCCTCGACGGACTCGGCCAGCTCCCCGGCCGGGCGCCGCGGGTCGAACGTGGTGCCCTCCGGCAGGGCCGCCGCGATCTCCTCGATCCGCGTCAGGCGGGCCAGCTGCCGCCGGGTGACGGACAACTGCTTGCGCACGTCGATCAGCTGGGCGGTGGGCAGGTTGGAGAAGTCCTTGGGGCACACCAGCAGCACCTGGTGCCGGGGGCCCGGCGGGACGTCGGAAAGGCGCTCCAGGGCCAGTGCGTAGACCGCGGCCTGACGCGCCGCCGCCCCCACCTTCACCGGGTCGGCCCCGCCGTCCAGGATCGGGAACGACTTGATCTCCAGCACCGTCCACGACCCGTCCGGGTGGACGGCGACGGCGTCCGGTTCGACGAAGGCCGGCGCCCCGGCGACGTCCAGCGCCAGCAGCGGGTGGTCGAGCAGCGCCCAGCCGCCGGCCGCCGTCGCCTCGGCCAGCGCCAGCCGGGTGCGTTCCGCGCGGCCCCGCGGCCCGGGCGCGGACAGGTCGGGCAGCGCGGCGTCCCGCGGCGGCTCGCCCGTCCCGCCCGAGCACTCGTGGAGCAGGCGCAGCAGTTCCCGGCCGCCGTCGGCCTTCACCCGGGCCTCGAAGGCGTTGCCCCGGGCGAACGCGAACTGCGACTGGCCGAACGGCGCCGGGGCCCCCAGCCGTCTGGCCACCGCCGCCTTGTCCACTCCCGCCGCGTCGAGCAGCGCCCGGCGCGCGCAGCCGGGATTGGCGGCCAGGGCGGCGAGCGCCCGCGCGGTGAGCGGCTGCGGCGGCACCGCCGGTCCGCGCACGTCGGCCAGCCGGTCCCGCAGCGCCGTGGCGGCCTGCCGGGGGAGCGCCGGACCGGCCGGGCTGTCGGTGAAGTAGCTCACCCGCGGAAGTCTCCCATCCGCCTCTGACAGCGCGGGTATCCGGCTCCCGGGAGCGGGGGTGTCCGCCGCCGCCGGGGGTAGGCGAACCGCGGTGGCCGTCCGCCCGCCGGCCCCCGTGGAAGGCCGGTAGGCGATGATGGGCGTGCATCCCAACGTCCCCCGGGCGGGAGTCTCCCCCCTCGTCCGCCACGAAAGGTCCCGCACGGCATGGCACCCCGAATACTGCTCGTCAGGCACGGCCACACCGAGTGGGCCGTCACCGGACGGCACACCGGTCTGACCGATGTGCCGCTCACCGAGCAGGGCCGCCGCGGCGCGCACCTGATCGGCGAGCGGCTGCGGCGCGAGCCGTGGAACGGCCTGGCCGACGTGGAGGTGCGCACCAGCCCGCTGGCCCGCGCCGCCGTCACCTGCCGGCTGGCCGGTTTCGGGGACCGCGCCAAGGAGTGGGACGCCCTGCTGGAGTGGGACTACGGCTCCTACGAGGGGCTGACCACCGCGCAGATCCGCGAGCGGCGCCCGGACTGGGTGATCTGGCGGGACGGGGTGGACGGCGGCGAGACGCTGGCCGAGGTCGCCGCCCGCGCCGACGAGGTCGTCGAGTGGGCCCGCTCGGCCGACCGCGACGTGCTGCTGTTCTCCAGCGGCCACATCCTGCGCACCCTGGCGGCCCGCTGGCTGGGCCTGGACCCGTCGCGCGGCGCCGCCCTGCACCTGAGCCCCGCCTCGTTCTCCATCCTGGGCTGGGCGTACGGGGAGCCGGCGATCGAGCGCTGGAACGACACCGGCCACTTGGAGGGTACTGCGGGCGCTGCGGGTACTGCGGGTGC
>JBEHXI010000141.1:0-18594 GCA_048498775.1 Actinomycetota bacterium
GATGAACCTGGCGCTGCGGGACGCCTTCCTGCTCGCCGAGGCGCTGACGGCGTGGCTGCGGGACGGCGACGCGGAGCCGCTGGCCGGGTACGGGCCGGCCTGCCTGCGGATGGTCTGGCAGTACCAGGAGTACTCGCAGTGGTTCTCCGAGCTGCTGCACGGGCCGGGGCACGCCGCCGGCGGCCCCGACGGCACGCCGGCGGGCGACCTGTTCCGGGCCCGCATGGCGCAGGCCCGCCTCGAACGGCTCCTGGAGTCGGACGCGGCGCTGGACGCCTTCTGCGAGGTGTACATCGGCAGCCGGGCCGGCGTGTGAGGCCGGTCCGCCCGGCTTGCCCGCGCGCGGCGGAGGCGTGCGTCAGCCGGGCTGGCTGCTGTCCTTGTGGGCTCCCCAGCCGTGCCAGCGCTCGATCTCGATCCAGGCGCTGACCCGGGCCCGGTCCCGCATCGGGTACTCCTTGCCCAGGTACTGGCGCGACAGCCGGTCGATGTCGGCCAGGCCCTCGTCGTCCCGCATCTCCGCGACGCGGCCGATGATGCTGATGTGGTTGTACCAGCCGCCCTCGTCGAGCACCGTGAGTGAGACCCGGGGGTCGTTGCGGATGTGGGTGAGCCGCTTGCGGCCCTCGTCCATGTTGACCAGCACCCGGCCGTCGTCCCACAGGTACCAGGTCGCGGTGGACACCGGCTGGCCGTCGGAGCGCAGGGTGGTGATGACGGCCGGGTTCGGCTTGCGGAGCATGGCGACGGCTTCCTCGGGAAGCGGCGGTTTCGACATGGGCTGTCCTCTCGGTTGCGCCGGCGCCCCCGGTCCGTGCCGCGGGTGGTGCGCGCGTGGCCCGCGGGGCGCATGGTCACCGTGTCACATTCCCGGCTCCTCCTCCGGCATCCCCGGCGCGCGTCGCCGCCGCGGCCGGACCGGCGGGGGAGCCGGGCGGGGCGGTGCCGGAGGGTTCCAGCCAGCCGGCGGCGCGCGCGGTGGCGCGGGCGGTCCCGACCAGGCGCTCGACGGCGGGCCGCGGCGGGCCGGGGCGGGTCACCAGGTGGATCTCGGTGGTCGCGACCGGATCCAGCGGCCGCCACACCAGCCCGGCGGGCAGTCCGCCCACCGCCGACTCCCCGACCACCGAGACGGCCGCGCCGTCCGCCACCGGGGCGTGCGCCACGTCGAACGCGACGCGCCGCAGCAGCCGCGGCGCGACCCCGGCGCGGGTGAGGATGGCGATGACGGCGTCGTAGTGCCCGGGATTGTCCGCGCGGGCGTGCAGCAGCACCGTCTCGTCCGCCAGGGCCGTGACGTCGACGGCGGGGCCGTCCGCGAGCCGGTGGCCCCGGGGCATCAGCACCCCCTGCCGCTCCCGCCGCAGGACGACGCGTGCCAGCCGCGGTCCGGGTGGCGCGCAGCGCACCAGTCCGGCGTCGAGCGTGGCGTCGGCGACGCCGGCCAGGATGTCCGCCGTGGGCATCAGGCGCGCCGTCACGGTGAGCGCGGGATGCCGCTCGGCGAGCGCCGCGAGCAGCGCCGGGGCGGTGCCGTAGCCGGTGCCGGTGCTGTACCCGAGGGTCACCGCGCCCTGCTGCTCCGCGCCGAGGGCACCGACATCCCGCCACAGCCGGTCGGCCTCCTCGCACAGCGCCGTACCGCGTTCCACGAGCAGCCGTCCGGCCTCGGTGAGTTCGACGTGATGGGTGGTGCGGTCGAGCAGCCGGACACCCAACTCCTTCTCCAGCAGCCGGACCTGACGGCTGAGTGCCGACTGGGCGATGTGCAGGCGCTCGGCGGCGCGGGTGTAGTTGCGGTCCTCGGCGACGGCCAGGAAGTACCGCAGTCGGCGCAGCTCAGCCATGCCGGCCAGCATAGGCCCGCCCGTGGTGATGCCGACGGGTTCTCAAGCGTTCGCGAACCGGACTTTCCCTCCGGGGGCCCGCCCCGCATACGGTGCCGGCACCGCAGCAATCCATGACACGAAGGGCGCCACGGATGAGCCACCACGACCTCACCGAACGCAGCAGGGCTGTCGTCCTGGACTACATGAACACCCTGATCAAGGGGGACCTCGGCGCCCTGCGCGGCTTCTTCGGGCCGGAGTCGACGTGGACGCTCGCCGGGGACCTGCCGCTGTCCGGGACGTGGACGGGACCGGACGGGATCCTGGGGGAGTTCGTGCCCGCGATGCGGGCCCGGCTGGTCCCGGACTCGATGGAGTTCGAGTTCCGGGGAGTGATCGCGGACGGCGAGCGGGTGCTGGCCGAGTGGGACACCCGGGGACTGGCGCGCTCAGGTGGCCGCTACGACCAGCACTGCCTCGCGGTGTTCACGGTCCGCGACGGGCGCATCGCGGCCGTCCGCGAGTACATCGACACCCTCCACGCCCAACGGGTCGTCTTCTCCTGACGGCCCGCCAGGGGCGGTCGGCCGGGCCCCGGCGCGCCGCACGACGGGGCGGACGCCGGGACCGTGCCGCGGGTCTCAGCCGAGGGCGACGTCCTTGTCCCGCAGCGCCTCCAGCGCGGGCGCGTACATCCGGCTCTTGATGGTGCCGACGGTCGGTCCGGCCTTGGCCGCGAGGGCGGCGGCGATCTCGATGGCGCTCCGCCGCACCGCGTCCTCGTCCGCGGTGCGGTCGACGATCCCGGCCGCGAGGGCGTCGTGCCCTCCGTAGCGGCGGGCGGTGACCATCGCCTCGTGCGCGGTCTGCGGGGTCAGCCGGGCCTGGATGAGCGCGGACATCCCCGGGGTGAAGGGGATGTTGATGTCGGCCTCGGGCAGGCACCAGAAGCCCCGGTCGCCGCGCATCACCCGGAAGTCGTGGGAGAGCGAGAGCATCGCGCCGGCCGCGAAGGTGTGCCCCTGCAGGGCGGCCACGGTGACCAGCGGCAGGGCCAGCACCCGCGCCAGCAGCTCGTGGACGGCGGTGACGTACTCGCCCGCCTGGTCGTTGTGGGCGAACAGCCAGTCCAGGTCCAGGCCGTTGGAGAAGAACTTGCCGGTCGCGGCGGTCACCAGGGCACGCGGGCCCTCCGCGTTCTCCACCTCGTCCAGCGCGGCGTTGACCGAGGCGATCCAGTCGGGGTGGAAGCGGTTCTCGGTGTCGCCGATGTCGAGGATGAAGACGTCGTCCTGACGGTCGAGCGTGGGCATGGCTGCTCCCTGGGAGAGGTCGGCGGTCCGGGAGGACCGGGTATGGCGAGCCGGGGTCACCCCTGCGGCGGCCGTCGCGCTGGGCGCGTTCGCCGCGGGCGGGCCGTCGAGCATCAAGGCGCCTCCTGGGGGTCCGGACCTGCGGTGTTCCGGCCAGTCGAACCCTACTGGCCAGTAACTACCGCGGTCGGCATAGTACAGGCAGCCGGCGCGGCTGTCGGCTCCCGCCGCCCGTGTTTCGGCGCTCAGCGCCCGGAGAGCCGGTCGGCGGCCCGCGCGATCCACGACGTGCCCGGCCCGCCGCGCGACTCGGCGCGGTCGGCGGTCCGGTAGGCCGCGTACATGCCGTGCACCCCCAGCCAGCGCAGCGGTTCCGGCTCCCAGCGGCGCACCTTGCGGCCCACCCAGGGCAGCCTGGTCAGCTCGGTGTCCCGGCCCAGCACCAGGTCCCGCAGGGTGCGCCCGGCCAGGTTCGCGGTGGCCACGCCGTGCCCGACGTAGCCGCCCGCCCAGCCGAGCCCGGTCTGCGGGTCCAGCCCTGTCGTCGAGCACCAGTCCCGGGGCACCGCCAGCACCCCCGACCAGGCGTGATCGATGGCGAACCGGCTGGTCACCGGCCACATGCGGCTCAGGATCCCGCGCAGCGAGCGGACCGTCGAGGTGGGCGTGTGGCCGTCCGCGTCGATCCGCGACCCGTACCGGTAGGGGACACCGCGCCCCCCGATGGCGATGCGGTCGTCCGCGGTGCGCTGGGCGTAGATGTACATGTGGGCGCCGTCGCCGAGGACCTCCCGGCCGGACCAGCCGATGGTCTCCCACACCTCGGGCGGCAGCGGCTCGGTGACGATCATCGAGGAGTTCATCGGCAGCCACACCCGCCGCCGGCCCGGCAGGGAGGCGGTGAACCCCTCCGTCGCGCGCAGGACGTACCGGGCGCGGACGGTGCCGTGCGGGGTGTCCACCCGGTGCGGCGCGATCGCGGTGACCGGCGTGGACTCGTGGATGCGCACCCCCAGCGCCTCGGCCGCCGCGGCCAGGCCGCGGACCAGCCGGGCCGGATGGATACGCGCGCAGTGCGGGTCGAGGATGGCGCCGAGCGCGTCGTCGACGTGGATCCGCTCGGCGGTCCGGGCGGCGGACAGCCATCCGGCGTCCGGGTTCCCCCACTCCCGCAGCGCCTCCAGATCGGTGGCCAACCGCGCCAACTGGGCCGGGGTGGTGGCCACCCGCAGCATGCCGCCCTTGACCACCTCGGCGTCGATGCCCTCCGCGGCGGCCACCGCGATGACCTCGTCGACGGTCTCGATCATGGCCCGCTGCAGGGCGACGACGGCCGGGCGGCCGGCGGCGCGGGCGAACCGCGCGGGGGAGCCGGCGATCGCGGAGCTGAGCCAGCCGCCGTTGCGGCCGGACGCCCCGTAACCGGCGAACTCCCCCTCCAGCACGGTGACGTCCAGCTCCGGCGCCGACTTCTTCAGGTAGTAGGCGGTCCACAGGCCGGTGTATCCGGCGCCGACCACGCACACGTCGGTCTCGCGGGGCCCGGGCAGTGCCGGCCGGCGCTCGGGCAGGCCGAGCTGCGCGTGCCAGAAGGAGACTCCACCGTTGGCGAGCACGGGCATGTCCTCTCCGCCGATCCGGGCGTTCGCTGCGTCACGCACGCCGCGGCATCCGAGGCGTATCGCGCATCATGGCACCGCGCGCGGGCGAGGTGCGCACGGGGGCCCGCACCGGTCCGGTACCGGCCCCCACCAGGCGCGCGGAGCGCCGCTACGCGATCTCGATCGGCCCGTCGGAGGACGTACGGGCGCCGTCGTCCGCGCGGCCGCCCGGGGTGCCCAGGTTCCGCCGCACCGAGTCCAGGATCGTCAGGCCCTGCCCGACCAGCCCGGCCGCGATCTCGCCCAGGCCGTCGGCGCCGTTGAGCACGTTCACGTTGGCCCCCGACAGGCCGTTCGCCGCCTCCTTGACGATCTGCGGCAGCTGGTCGATCAGCATCCGGTCCAGCGCCACCCGGTCGTTGGAGGCCGCCGCCTCGGCCTGGATCCGCATCCGCTCCGCCTCGGCCATCGCCAGCAGCCTGATCCGCTGGGCCTCCGCCTCGGCCGGCTTGACGACCTCGGCGACCAGCTGCTGCTGGCGCAACTCGGCGGCGCGCAGCGCCAGCTCGGTCCGCGCGGCGAGCACCTCCTGCTGGGCGTGCGCCTCGGCCAGCGGACCGGCCTGCGCCGCCTGGGCCTGCGCGCGCTCCACCTCGGCCGAGTACTGGGCCTGCACCACGGCCGTCCGCCGGGCGTACTCGGCCTGGTTGCGCGCGGCCTCCTGCTCCGCCTCCACCGCGGCCTGGGTGGCCTGCGCCTGGGCGATCTGCGCCTGCCGCTGGATCGCCGCCTTGTGCGGCGCCGACATCGCCTCGATGTAGCCGGTGTCGCCGTCGTCGATCGACTGGATCTGCAGCGAGTCCACGATCAGGCCGATCTTGGCCATCTCCGACTTGGAGGTCTCCAGCACCTCGGTGGCGAGCTTCTGCCGCTCGGTGACGATCTCCTCGACCGTCATCGAGCCGATGATCGACCGCAGATGGCCGGCGAAGATCCGCCCGGTCAGCACCGACATCTGGTCCTGGTCGGACAGGAAGCGCTGACCGGCGTTGACGATGCTCTCGGTGTCGTTGCCCACCTTGAAGGCGATCACCGCGCGGACCGTCAGCGCGATGCCCTGCCGGGTCACGCACGTCTCGGCCACCTCGGCCTCGCACATCGCCAGCGTCAGGAACCGGACCTTGCGGAAGACCGGGAGGACGAACGAGCCGTGGCCGGTCACCACCCGGAACGGCGCGCCCCCCTGTCCACGCCTGCCTCCGGAGATCAGCATCGCCTCATCGGGGGCGGGAACGCGGTAACCGAACATCCTTCATCTCCTCAACCGGCGTCGCCGGCGCCGCCGGCCAACGCGTCCAGCGGGTCCGCCCACGTGATGACGTCGACCTCGCGGGTGCCGCGGGACTCGACGACCAGGACGGTCGCGCCTTTCGGCAGCGGCTGCGCGGACCAGGCGAGGAAGGTCTCCGAACCGCCTCTGACCCGCACCAGGACCTCACCGGGACCCCCGGCACCGCGTGTGCCGATGGTCAGCACACCGGTACACCCGATCACGGCTTCGTCTCGCACCGCCGACCGCCGCCCCCCATCACGCCGGAACCGAATGTGCAGACCCTAGCGCTTCCCGCCGCCGGCGTCGGCCGGGGGAGCGGTATCGATCCGGCCGCTGATCCGGCCGCCGCTTCCGCCCGTTGCCGGAACCTCCGTCAGACCCCGCCGCTGCCGATCGCCTGCCCGATGAAGAAGACCACCAGGGCCGCGCCCCCGCCGACCAGCAGCTGCCGGGCACCGGAGCGCAGCGCGGCCCGGCCGTTGAGCAGCCCCAGCGCGGAGCCCACGGTGAACAGCGCCGCGGCGGCCAGGCCGATCGCCGCCGCCAGCGCGGCCGTGCCGGACCCGAACAGGTAGGGCAGCACCACCACGACGGCGCCCAGGGCGAACGCCACCAGGCTGGAGAGGGCGGCCGACCACGGCGAGCCCAGCTCCTCCGGGTCCAGGCCCAGTTCCTCGCGGGCCATGGTCTCCAGGGCGGCCTCCTGGTCCTTCATGATGGTGGCCGCGACCCGCCCGGCCTCCTCGGCGTCCAGCCCCTTGGCCCGGTAGATCAGCGCCAGTTCCTCCGCCTCGGCCTCGGGGTCGTCCCGCAGCTCGTCGGCCTCCAGGGCGATCTCGCGTTCGTAGGCCTCCCGCTGGCCGCGCATCGAGATGTACTCGCCGGCCGCCATCGAGAACGATCCGGCGAGCAGCCCGGCGATCCCGGCGAACAGGATCGTGGTGGCGGCGGCCCCGGACCCGGCGAACCCCATCACCAGGGCGGTGTTGGAGACCAGGCCGTCGTTGACGCCGAAGACCGCGGCGCGCAGCGCGCCGGAGCGGTCGCTGCGGTGCCACCGCTCACGCCGGACGATGCCCCGGCCGCCCTCCGCGGCCACCGCCTCCGCCTGGTCGCGCAGCCGGGTCAGCACCCGGGCGTGGGAGCGCTCGTCGACGGCCATGCCGGCGGTGGCGTCCGGATCGGCCTCGTACAGGCCCGCGTCGGCGTGCTCGGCGCGTTCCACCAGTGGCAGGACCGCGTCGGCGGAGAAGCGGCGGGCCAGCCAGGACAGCAGCCGGGTGCGCACCCCGGGCCCGTCGGACCGCGGAACGCTCTCGCCGAGGGCGGTCAGCTTGTCCGCCCAGTGCGCGGCGTGCCGCTCCTCCACCGCCGCCAGTTCCAGGAAGATGTCTCGGCGCTCTCCGGCCGCTCCGTCGGCGAGCCCGCGGTACAGGGCGGCGCTGCGCCGCTCGGAACGCAGGGCGGTGCGGAAGCGCGCGGCCGCCTGGCGGTCGCCACGGGCGCCGCCGTCCCGCCGGTCACGCCGCGGGTGCGTCTCGGTGTCATGGGTGTGGGTGTTCATCGGATGGATCTCCCGCCGGGGTGACGGTGGTGGGGATGTCGGTGCCGGGTGAGGAGCCGGCCGCCAGGCAGGCGCGGCAGACGCCGCGGAAGATGACCTGCGCCTCGTCGACCTCGCCGACGTCGTCGCCGGCGGTCAGGCAGGGCTTGGTCCCGACGACGCACGACACGTCGCTGACCCGCCCGCACCGGCGGCAGACGAAGTGGTGGTGCCAGACCTGGGCGAACTCGTAGACCGCCGCACCCGGGCCGACGTCCGCGCGCAGCACGACGCCGAGGTCCGCCAGGGTGGTCAGCGCGTTGTAGACGCTGGTCCGCGGCAGGGCGTCGCCGTGCTCCCCGAGATACGCGTGCACCTCGTCCGCGGTGTGGTGGCCGCCCATCGCCCGCAGCGCCGTCGCCACCGCGAGCCGTGGGGCGGTGGCCCGCAGTCCGGCCCGGCGCAGCCGCGCCATGGTCTCGTCGGCGACTCTCCGGTCCGCCATGGATCGCCTCCCGGCCGCTCCTCGACTTATTTGGACAATGTCTAAATATAACGCTGTGTGGCGGAAGAGGCCAGTGGTGGGGGATCCGCGGCCCGCCCTGTCCGGTTTTCCGCCTGTTTCGGGGCCTGGCTTCGGGGCACGCGTAGCCGCATGCCCCCGGGGCGGAAGGTGCCGCGGGGCCGGCCGGACCCACCGGACCCACCGGACGGGGAACGAGACAAGCGAGGGAGACGATGGTTTTCCTGGTGGCGGCACTGCTGCTGTTCGGAGTTCTGCTCGGCGCGGTGGTGCACCTGCCGGCTCCGGTCGCGGTCGCCGCGGCCGCGGCCATACTCGCCTGGCTGTCGATCTACGCACTGCGCAAGCGGTACGCCCACCGGCGGAACGACTGAACCCGCCGCCCGGGCCCGCGCGCCGACGAGAGGGAGACATGAACCACGCGACGACCCGCAGCCGCGCCGAGGCCGCACCCGGCAAGGAGGCCTACGGCCTGGCCGTGGCATCGTTCGTCCTCGGACTGGTCGGACTGCTGGTGTTCAACGTGCTGCTCGGACCGGCCGCGATCGCCCTGGCGGCACTGGCCCTGCTGCGCGGCACCAGGCACCGCACCCGCGCCTACCTCGGCATGGCCCTGGGCGTGGCCGACCTGGTGGTCTTCTTCGTGTTGGCGGCCACGGACCACACGATCAGCTGGTGACCGGGCGGCGGCCGGATCCACGTCCGCGGGGCCGGCCGCCACCCGGTGCCGTCACGTCAGGAGACGTTGACGGAGGTGTCGTCGAGGACGAAGGACGTCTGTGCCGTGTAGTCCTCGGTGCCGGTGAACTTCAGCGTGACGCTCGTGCCCTGATAGGCCGACAGGTCGAAGGTGCGCTGCGTGTAACCGCTCGCGGCGTCGAGGTTGGAGTAGGTGGCCAGGGTCCCCAGCACGCTCCCGGAACCGTTCAGGACCTGGACCTGCAGGGTGTCGTAGGCGGTGGAGGCACTGGTCTCCGCGGTGTCGATGTGCAGCCAGAAGCCGAGCCGGTAGGTGGTGCAGCCGCTGGGCAGGCTGACGGACTGGGAGAGGGTGTCGGTGGTGGCGCTGCCGTAGCCGTCCAGCCAGGCGTCCCAGCTGCCGGAGTGCGGCGGTTCGCTGCCGCTGTTGCTGATGACCCCCGAGCTGGCGCTCCAGGGTGCCGCGCTGCCGGTCTCGAAGCCGGGATTGCCCAGCAGCTGGGTGGCCGTGCATCCGCTGCCGGAGGGGTTGATCGTCCAGGTGAACGAGGTGCTGCCGGACGGCCCGGTGGAGTCGGTCGCCGTGACGGTGACGTTGGAGGTCGCGGCAGTGGTCGGGGTGCCACTGATCAGACCGGTGGAGGAGTTGATCGACAGTCCCGCCGGAAGCCCGGCCGCCGTGTAGCCCAGGGTGCCGCCCGCGGTGTCGGACGCGGCGATCTGGAGCGAGGTGGCGGTGCCCACGGTGCCCGTCTGGTTGCCGGGGTTGGTCACCGTCACGGTGCCTCCGGCGCTGGAGCCGAACTGGATGTCGAGGACGGCGTGGAGCTCGATCCCGTTGGGGGCGACGCCGGTCTGCCCGTGCAGGTAGTCGAAGAAGCCGACGCCGGTCACCGTCACCGGGGTGTTGACGGTCTGGAAGGTGCCGGTCGGTGAGTACTTCGCGTCGAACTCGTTGCGTGCCTTCTGGATGCCGGACAGCAGCGGACTGCCGGCTCCCACGCAGGCCGGATCGGGGATCTCGGCGATCATGGTGTGGCCGGACTGGTCGTCCAGGACCAGGTGGTAGTCGGAGTCGGCCTCCAGCTTGAACTCGTCCAGGGTGGTGTGCAGTTGGAAGACGGTCGTCTCGGTCGGCTGGATCCGGTTGTTCGCGGGCAGGGTGCTCGGGGCGGTCAGGCCGGTCAGCGAGGCGATCGTCGTGGACGTCGTCGACTGCAGGTTGATCAGCCCGGCGTCGGCGTCCGTGCCGGTCTTGACGGACCAGCGTTCCACCCCGCAGCTCCCGGTGGTGGAGTAGGCACTGGCCAGGACGGCTTCGTGCTCCTCGGCGTCGGGGTTCGCGCTGTGACGCGGTCCCGCGTCGCCGGAGGTCACGGTCAGCACGACCGCGAGGAAGGCGATGAGAAGGGCGGCCGGGTATTTCCACCATCTGTGACGCACAAGCGCCTCCCGATCTGGGGACGGGCCGGCGGCGCGCGGGGGTGGGCGGCCGCCGGGCAGGACTGCCGTGCTTGTGTGTGGGGGGTGAGAGCCAGTGTGAGGGCCACCGGTTGACGCGCATAGACCAAGGACGCGGAATTATTCGCCGGCCGCACGGCCCGGCATCCGCCCTCTCTGGTCCCGGACCTGGCGCCGTGACAGCCTGGTTCCCTCGCCCCCGGGCACGTGCCGCGAGCGGCCCGGCGAATCCGCCGTGGCAGCACGGCGTCCCGGCCGGTCCGTGGGGCCGTCGATGTCGGCGTTCCCGGCGCGGCCGGGACATCGCTCACTAGGAGCCAGGTGAAGATCTTCATCTCCTCGGACATGGAGGGGACGGCGGGAGTCGTCGACTGGGAACAGTGCCGCCCGGGCGGCGCGGACTACCCGTACTACCGGGAGCTGCTGCAAGGGGAGGTGAACGCCGCGATCGAGGGGGCGCGCGACGGCGGCGCCGAGGCGTTCCTGGTCAACGACTCGCACGGCAGGATGGCCAACCTGCGCCCCGGCGACCTGCCGCCCGGCACCCGGTACCTGTCGGGACGCCACAAGCCGATGTACATGATGCAGGGCCTCGACGCCTCGTTCGACGGGGTCTTCTTCGTGTCCTACCACGGGTCGATGTCCGCGACCCGGGCCACGTTGTCGCACACCTACAACCCGCTGGCGATCAGCGAGGTGCGGCTGAACGGTGTCCCGGCCGGCGAGAGCGGCATCAACGCCCTGGTCGCCCTGGGCCACGGCGTTCCCGTGGCGCTGATCACCGGGGACGGCACCACGGCGGAGGAACTCCGGCCGTTCAGCCCCGGCGCCCGCGCCGTGGTGGTCAAGGACTCCCTCAACCGCTTCGCGGCGGACAGCCTGCACCCGGCCGAGGCGCGGGAGGCGATCCGGGACGCGGCGCGCGAGGCCGTCCGGGGGCTCGCGCGGGCCGCGCCGCCGCGCATCGACCTGCCGGCCACGCTCTCGGTGCGTTTCCGCAACCCCGACCTGGCCGAGATGGCCACCTGGATCAACGGCGTACGACCGGACGGTGGCGAGCCGACCGTGGTGCACCTGCGGGACGACGACCCGATCCGCCTCTACCGGGCGTTCGTCACCGTGGTGCTGCTCACCAGGGGCATCGCGGAATAGGCCCGCGCGGGGCGGGGTGTGATGGGTGGTGTTCCCGTGGCGACGCGGAGCGCTGGGTGTCGTATGTGCGGGGATCTGTCGCCCTTGTGCTGTGAGCGCCCCGGATATGCCGATTGTCGCTCCGTGGGTCGGGCTGCTTGTGTGGAGGCGTGGCCGCCCAGGGCGGTCCCGTTCCGCGAACTCCTTCTCGACCAAGGGGGCGATCCCTGATGACCGGCACTCGCCGCAGGGCCCTGTCTTTCGCGTTGTGTTCCCTGGTGGCGGCCTTCTGGCCCGCGGTGGCGGGTGAGGCGGCGGTCGCCGCCCCGGCCGCGACGGCTCCACCGGCGACCGTGGACACCGTTCCGGTGGTCTCCGGCACGGTGGGAATCAACCTGACGGGCGGGATCAAACTGCCGTTCCCCGGTGTGATGTTCCGTGTCGGGAGCACGCTGGACACGAAGATCCCGCTGACCATGGTGCAGAGCGTGACCAACAACACCGATCACGTCCTGGTGGTCTCCGGTGACGGGAGCGCCCGCATCCGGGTGGCTGTCGGCGCGACGGTCACGCTCGCGAAGCTCGGCTCCGGAACGCTGCACATCGCGGCGGCCTGACGGCGGCTCACGCCGGAGCCGGGTGTTCTCATCCGCAAGGGACGCCGTCAGGGACGCCGTCAGGGGCGTGACGGCACTCGGGTACCGCCTGTCCCGGCCGGGACTCACCCCGGCCGGGCAGCGGCCACTTCCGGTCACCGCGCTAGTGCTTCACGCACCCGCCCAGCGCCTCGGTGGCGGAGTTCAGCAGGTTGCTGTCGGCCGGCTTGGCGTTGGCGGGATTCTGCTTGTGGGCCACGGCCTGCTTGTCGTACTGCGCGAGGCCCTGGGCCGCGGTCCTGAGCTTGGGGTCGGTGATCTTGCTCGCCGCGTCCGTGGCCTGAACGGCCGCCAGTTGCATGCGGTCGACGCCGCCGGCACCGGCGGTGAGACTGGTCTGCACCGCCTTCGCGTACACCTGGCAGTCCGCGCTCAGGGCGCCGGTCGGGAGCTGCGGCGCCGTCGTCTCCTGGCCGGCCGACGACGGCGCGGCCGAGGAAGCCGACGTCGTGGAGGACGCTCCGCCGCCGCAGGCGGTGAGCAGGCCGGCGAGTGCTGCCACGGTGACCACGATTCGCCCGGTGCCGGCCGCGCTGAGTCGCATGGAATCTCCCCCTTGGGTGTGGGTAACGGATGGTCCTGGGTTGAGAGATGGCAGTAGATCATTCCAGACGGCCGGCCGGCGTCGGAGCGCCCGGTGTCTTGGCGGGCGCGGGAGGCACCGGCCCTCCCGTCCTCGCAGGGTGGAGCGGCCTTTCGGCGTCAACGCACCCAGCCGCACTTTCACTCGTTCGAGTGACCCGTGCCGGGTGGAAGGAGCCGGCATCCCCCGGTGTGTTGTGCAGAGGGTGTGTTGTGCGGATGCCGGGGGCGTGCGCTGACGGCCCGTAGGGTCTTGGTTATTGTGCTCCGCTGTGACAACCAACGGGGTGGACGGGTTTGACCTGCGCGGCAGCGGAGCACAGCCGCTGAAGCCGCAGGACCCGCGGCGGATCGGGACGGTTCCGCTGATCGGCCGGCTGGGCGCCGGCGGCATGGGCAGGGTGTTCCTGGGCGTGGTGGGCGACCGCTATGCCGCGGTCAAACAGGTGCTGCCGAACTTCGCGGAGGACGAGGAGTTCCTGCGGCACTTCGGCCATGAGCTGGACAACCTCTCGCGGCTGCCGGCGGAGGCGACCGCGCCGCTGCTGGCCAGTGACCGGGCCGCGCGGCCGCCGTGGCTGGCGACCGCCTACGTCCCCGGCCTGACGCTCGCGGACGCTCTGACCCTGCACGGCGGCCCGCTGCCCGTCCAGGCCCTGTGGCTGCTGCTGGGCGAGGCGGCGGCCGGCCTGCGGGCGGTGCACGCGCTGGACATGGTGCACCGGGACCTGAAGCCGTCCAACGTCATGCTGACGCCGGACGGCGTCACGCTCATCGACTTCGGGGTCGCCTGGGCCGCCGACCAGAGCCGGCTGACCCGGACCGGCATGGTGGTCGGCACCCCCGCCTACATGTCACCGGAACAGGCCACCGCACGGCAGCTGACCACCGCGACGGACGTGTTCGCGCTCGGCTCACTGCTGGCCTACGCGGCCACCGGTCAGCCTCCCTTCGGGGAGGGGTCGGGGGTGGACCAGCTGTTCCGCATCGTGCACGGCGAACCGGACCTCACGGCGCTGCGCGGGCTGGACCGGGAGCTGGCCGAGGTCGTCGAGGCATGCCTGGACAAGGACCCCCAGGCTCGTCCCACCGCCGGCCGGCTGCGCCAACTCGTCGGCGACAGAGGCGTCTCGGCTGCTTCCGGCTGGCCGGAGCGGGTGATGGAGGTGCTGGCCGAGCGGTCGGCCTTCGCCTCCCGGCCCATACCGCGGGTGCCGGCCGCCGACGAGCCGGAAGCTCCGCCGGCGACGGTGCCGGACGCGTCCGCCCGGCCGGAGGCCCGGCCACGCCGTCGGCGGCACGTTCTGGTGGCGGTCGTCCCGGTCGTGCTGGTGGCCGGCTCCACCCTGGCCGTTCAACTGCTTCCCCAGCTCCTGCCCTCCCCGCCGGCGAGCGCGGCCCCGGCGGCCTCGGGGTCCGCACCGGCGACGGCCGCGTCCACGTCGGCGAGCTCGCCCACCGCGGCGGGGAGGACGTCGGCATCCGCGGACGCGGGCCCCACGGTCACCACCTCCCCGGGCGGCGCGAGGACGGGCGCCGCGGCGGGAGGAGGAGCGGGCGGTGCCCGCGGCGGGAGCGGAGCCCAGGGCGGATCCGGGAGCAGCGGCTCAGGATCGTCCGGCACCTCCTCCACCGGAGGGGGTTCCACCGCGGGGTCGGGCGGCTCGGGTTACGTCCGTCTGAGAAACGCCGGCAGCGGCGCATGCCTCCAGGTCAACGCCTACCGTAACGGCCTCGCGCTGGGCGGCTGTTCGGGCACGGCGGCCTCGTGGTCCTTCAAGCCCGTCTCGGGTGGCGGTTTCGAGGTGGTCAACGAGCAGACCGGGCAGTGCCTGCAGGCGGGCATGTTCAACAACACCTCCACGATCTCCGGCTGCGACGGCAGCGGCCTGGAGTCGTGGACGTCGGCGTCGGGCAGCGCCCTGTCGGACGGTTACGACGGCAAGTGCCTGGACCTGGCCTTCGGCGGTGGTGTGACGACGGCGACCTGCTCGGCGGGTTCGGCCTCGCAGCAGTGGAAGAGGCAGTAGCGGCCCCGCCGCTGAGCACCCGTCCGGGACGACCGGCTGCCGGCCGGTCGTCCCGGGCACGTCAGGAGACGTAGAGGGTGTGCGGCGCCGGGTAGGCGGCCTGCATCGCCCGCAGCGCCCGGATGTCGGAGGGCTTGAGCTTGATGCAGCCGTTGGACCGGTAGTCGGAGTCGCCGTCCCAGCGGTAGGGCTCGGAGCGTCCGGCGGCGCCGCTGGGCAGCATCTCGCTGTGGATGAACAGATCGGTGCGCATCCGCCCGCTCGGGCAGCGGTGGTCGCCGATGTACCAGGCGATGCCGTTGACGCCGTGCGGCCCCCCGTCGTGGTGCTCGTAGAACGCCTTGACGGGATAGGTGCCGTCCGGCAGCCAGCCCGCGAACGGCGCGCAGCTGTCCTTGCTGCCGTTGCCGGAACCGGCACGCCACCTGCCCACCGTACGGGAGGTGGTGTGGCCGGAGCCGTCGGTCTGCGCCACGACGAAGGAGAGCCGGGAGTTCTGCGGATCGGAGCCCTTGGTGAACCGCAGGTAGCTGTGGCCGGCCCGGGCCGCCTGAGGGGTGGTGGCCGAGGCGGGCGCGGGCGCCGGACGGGCCTGGGCGGGCTGGGGGAGAGCGGCGGCGCCGCCGAGCGCCAGGGCCGCCGCGGCGAGCACGAGACGCCGTCGAACCGGGGCAGTCATGCTGGGGATGTCCTTTCCTCGGGTCGGTCGGACACGGCCTAGTAGTACTCGTACGCGCCGACCTCTTCGGTGTGGGTCCCGTGCCTGTCCTGCTCGACGGTCACCCGGTAGGGGGTGCTGGGCCGGACGTCGTGCGCCGTGAAACTCCACCAGGTGCCGTTGCAGTACGCCTTGGCGTGCCGGCCCATGGTGCGGTGCGGGCTGTCCGCCTCGACGACCGAGGCCGAGGCGCGGGTGCCGTCGCCGCCGTTCCAGCAGCGGTACTTGACCGTCAGGTTGTAGGCGTGGACACCGAAGTTGCCCGACGTCCACGTGGAGTGCCGCGGCTTGAACTTCGACTGCCAGATGGTGTGCCAGTGCGGCCGGGCCGACGCGGCGGCGTGCTTCGCTCCGGCCGCCGCACCGGGAACGCCCTGCGCACCGGGGACGGCCTGCGCCGGGGTCGCGAGGGCGGCGCCGCCGCCGAGCGCGGCGGCCACGGCGGCCGCGGCGATGCTCCTGGAGATGTTCATGGCTGTTCGGTCCTCCCGTTGGTGAGATGAGGCGGCACGGGGTGGACCGTGCCGCCGACCTGCACCACCGAGACTGTCCGCCATCCGCGTCCCTGGGGCACCGATCGCGGGCAGGTGCGGCCACGTCGGGACGTCCCAGGCCGTGACCTGCGCGGACGCCCCACCCGATGAGGCGCTGCCGGGACGCTGCCGTGGGCCCACCGAAGAACCGTGACCGGCCCGTCAGGCGCCGCTCGCCGCCGGCTCCGGCTCGACAACGGGCGCGGCCGCGCGACGCGGGAGCAGCAGCGGGGTCGCCAGCAGCAGCACGCCGGCCAGGCCGAGGGCGGTGCGCGGGCCGAGCAGGCCGCCCAGCACGCCCCAGACGGCCGTCAACAGCGCGGTCGAGGCCTTGGTCGTCACCGTCCAGGCGGACAGCGTGCGGGTGACCCGGTCGGTCGCGGTGCGCGTCAGGCGGTAGGTGGCGTAGACGGGGCCGAAGACCCCGCAGCTGAAGATGAGCCCGAGCTCGACACCCGTCACCAGCAGCAGCCCTCCGGTGCCCGGCCGCAGGAATGCCAGGCCGACGGGCCAGAGCGCGCGCAGCGTCCCGAAGGCGACCAGGACGCGGTGCTGCCCGTACCGGGTGGCGAGCGGCCGGGCCAGCCGTGACCCGAGCAGCCCGCCGATCGAGGGCGCGGCGAACGCGAGGCCGTACTGCCACGGGGTGAATCCGAGCCGGCCGAGCATCAGCACGGCAAGCAGCGGCTCGGTCGCCATCAGCAGGCCGTTGAAGGCGGTGGTGTTGAAGAGCAGCGGACGCAGCGTCGCGTCGGCGAGGATGTACCGCCAGCCGTCGAGCAGGTCTCCGGCCCGCAGCCGCGTGGCCTCCCGGCGCGCGGGCCGCGGCTCGTGCCCCCCGGTCGCGCGGACGCCCAGGGCCGAGAGCAGATAGCTGACCGCGTCGGCCACCACGGTGGCCACCGGGCCGAGCAGCCCGATCGCCGCGCCGCCCAGCGGCGGCCCGATGATCGTGGTCGTCCAGGTCGTGGACTGGAACCGGGCGTTGGCGACGAGCAGGTCCTCGTCCGGCAGCAGGGTCTTCAGGTACGCGCCGGAGGCGGCGCGGAAGGTGATGTCGGCCGCCGCGACGACGACCGAGACCAGCAGCAGTTGCACGAAGGTGAGCACGCCGAGCGCGAACGCGGCGGGGATCGTCAGCAGCGCCGCGCACCGTGCCAGGTCCATCGCCATCAGCACCGGCCGCTTGCGGCGGAACTCCACCCACGGGCCGAGCGGCACCGCCACGGCCGCGCCCACCGCGGCGCCCGCGGAGGAGAGCGCGGCGACCTCGGCCGGCCCGGCGTGCAGCACCCGGATGGCGATCAGCGGGAACGCGCCGAAGGCGAGCCAGGTGCCGAGCGCGCTGGTCCCGTACGCTCCCCACAGCCACCCGAACCGCCGCCCCAGCCGGTGCCCGCTGCTCATGCCCGACGCCCCCTCGCACTCGCCCGTACAACCGATCCGCGACCCGGACCATCAAAGCGAGCACCCCACCCGGGGATCAAACAACGCCACGGCCGTCAGCCACAACCCGAGGTTGTGGCCCTAGGCTTTCGGCGTGGACCTCGACACCATCCGGACCTTCGTCGTCGCCGCCGACGCGGGGCAGTTCCAGCAGGCCGCCGCCGAGCTGGCGATCACCCAGCAGGCCGTCTCCAAACGCATCGCCGCACTGGAGCGCGACCTCGGCGTACGGCTGTTCACCCGCACCGCGCGCGGCGCCGGACTCACCATCGACGGGCAGGCGTTCCTTCCCCACGCGCGCGAGCTGCTGCGCGTCGCCGACCGCGCGGCCGCCTCGGTGGGTTCCGGCCGCCGCCCGCTGCGCATCGACGTGATCGCCTCACGCGTCGCGCCGTCGGGCCTGATGCGCCGCTTCCACGGCGCGCACCCCGAGATCGACCTCGACGTGGTCATGCTGTTCGACGTCGAGACGGCCGTGGCCGCCATCCGATCCGGTGCGATCGACGCGTCCTTCCGCGCCGTCGCCGCGCCCGGACGGCCCCTTCCCGAGGACATCGCCTCCGCCCGGGTGCTCGACGAGCCGCTCCAACTGCTGACCGGCCCTGCCCACGCGCTGGCGGGCGCCCGCTCGGTGACCGTCGCCCAGCTCGCCGGGCACCGGATCTGGATGCCCGGCATCGTCCCCGGCACCGAGTGGGCCGCCTACTACGACGACCTGGTAACCGAGTTCGGCCTCACCATCGAGGCCACCGGCCCGAACTTCGGCTCCGACGCCCTCCTCGACACCATCGCCGACACCCCGGCCCTGGCCACCTTCATGGGCGAGCAGACCCGGCTGGTCTGGCCCGCCGGGCACGGCCTGCGCCGCATCCCGGTGACCGACCCGACGCCCGTCTACCCGCACTCACTCCTGTGGCACCGCGACAACCCCCACCCGGCGCTCGCCACCCTCCGCGCCCACCTCGCCACCACCACGGCCGGCCACAACACCCCCGGAACCTGGACACCGCGCTGGGTGACTCCCCGCTGAAACAACCCGGTGGGTGAAGCCGGACGCGCCCGCGCCGGATCACCCCGACGATCTACCCGCGCCGGTCCCCGCGCCGGTCCCCGTTCCGGCGTTCCCCGCTCCCCGCCTCCTCGACAGCCGCGGCCGCGGCCCGCAGAAAGGCCCGGACCAGCGTCTTCGGCGTGTG
>JBEHXI010000142.1:0-18431 GCA_048498775.1 Actinomycetota bacterium
GCGTCGATGACTTCCCCTGCGCCGTGGTCACGTCTACGGCACCGTGCTGATCGACATCACGACCAGCCGGCCGATCGATGTCTTGGCGGACCGATCCGCCGACGCGTTGGCCGCATGGCTGGCCACGCATCCGGGCGTTGAGGTCATCTGCCGCGACCGGGCGGGAAGCTACTGCGATGGCGCGCCCGGGGCGCACCGCAGGCGATGCAGGTCGCCGACCGGTGGCACCTGTGGCGGAACCTCGGCAACGCCGTCGAACGGGTGGTGGCCAAGCACCGCGCCTGTCTGCAGACGAGCGCGGTCACGCCCGAGGCCACAGTGCCGCCATCGGCCGTGGCCGAGGCTCCGGTCCGGCAGGGCCGGCTGGCCGAGCGCACCCGCCGGCGTCACGCCGCCGTCCATACCCTGCTCGCCCAGCAGGCCAGCCTGCGTGAGGTCGCTGCTGAGCTGGGATTGAGCCGGAACACCGTCCGGCGCTTCGCCCGCGCCGCCTCCGCGGAGGAACTGCTGGTCAACGACGGCACCGGCCGCCGCCGCAAACTCCTGGACACCCACGCCGGCTATGTGCACCAGCGGTGGAGCCAGGGCTGCCGCGATGCCGCCCGCCTGTGGCAAGAACTGCTGCCCTCACCGCGCCGGCCACCTCGCCAAAGCCATCCACGTCCTGCAGAACCGCGAGGTCGGCGCGTGATGGAAAAGGCCCAGTGTCTTTCAGGGGGAACTATCTGTTGCTCAACATAGATCCTTGACGAAAGCCCTCGAACAACAAATCGACCCTGGCTACGACAGTATCCTCATATACCGTGTCCAATCCCAACATCTCATGCAGATCGAACGATCGGACAACAACTGGGCAACACCGACCCCATCCTGTGAGCTCCAGCAGGGCTCTGACCTGCGATGCGCTCACCGGTCACCGGGTCGCTGATCATCCCTGGAGGGATCGCAACCAGAACCCCGACAACCGCCTCGCGGCCTTCACTCCGCGTCGCTGATCATCCCTGGAGGGATCGCAACAACGGCTGGGGGTTGGTCAGGCCGTGCGGCGAGCCGAGTCGCTGATCACCCCTGGAGGAATCGCAACAGCCCTGCACGCCGTCCCACACCACAGTCGCGGCCGGGCGTCGCTGATCATCCCTGGAGGGATCGCAACGCGTCCTTCTCCACCGGCATCCCGATCTTCACCCCGGTCGCTGATCATCCCTGGAGGGATCGCAACGCGAACGGCAGCCGGAACACCTCGGGGCCGAAGATCCGGTCGCTGATCATCCCTGGAGGGATCGCAACAGGTCGAGGATGCCGGACCGCGGCCGGCCGGTGGCGTCGCTGATCATCCCTGGAGGGATCGCAACGCCGACACGGGCGGCGGCGTCTCGCCGCCGGTCTCGTCGCTGATCATCCCTGGAGGGATCGCAACCTGGCCCGATTCGTGGTTGAGTCGGCCTGGGGCGCGGTGCCGGGATTGCTCCCGGTCCGTTTCCTCAGGCCGACTCAACCAGGGGAGACGGCCGGCTCGCGATCTACCTGTGATCAAGGCGCCTCCGGCCGAGGCTGAAAAAGCTCAGTGCTAACGATGCCCCCTGCAGGTTACTCATTGCGGAGGGCTTCACACGGTGGGCCAATTGAGGTCTGCTCGGCCTTACTTCTGGCCGGAGCCCTCTATTGCTTCCAGGGCGGCCAGCTCGACGCAGTTACCACCGCCGCCACCGCTACGGCTGCTCTTGCGCCAGTCGACGCTGTTCAGGTCCATTTTTCCTCCATGACCCTACGGATGAAATCCCTCGACAAGTCCAGCGGCAGGGCATGCGCCCTGATGTCCGCGAACTTCTCCGAGAGCGTCTGTATATCCTCCCGCTCGCTGAGGGTGAACCCGCGAGCGGGGGTCTCAACGAACGCAAGCTCGCTGCGATCAGCCAGGGTAGCGATGCAGAACGAGCCATCTGTGCCGCTTGTGGGCATCGGGTCGGGTACGACGTGGATCTGGATCCGGTCTGACGAGGTCATGAGCAGGTGCTCGAGCTGCTGACGCATGATCTTCTCGTCTCCGATCTGGTTGGTCAGCACGTGTTCTGCGAGCAGCACGCAGAGTCGCGGTGGCGGCGGGTCCTCCCGAGTAAGGATCTCTTGCCGACTCATGCGAGCTGAGACGGCCGCTTCGTCTCCGCGAAGCAGCGCACGTGCATAGTCGACCGTCTGGAGGAGTCCGTACACGACACAGTTCTCGTAGGACTCCAGGACGATGGTGTCCGGGTTGGCCTCGACCTCTGGCCAGTCGAACCACGTTGGGAAGGCCGCGTCCTTCACAAGCTCATCCCAGAGCGACGGCAAGGCGCCTCGGGTGTCGAGGACCTCATCCATTGCCACCGCGAACGAACGGTCACAGCGAGTCTCGCCACGTTCGATCTTGCCGATGTGCGAGCTGCTGATGTGGATCTTGTCTGCGAGCTGGGATTGAGATATCTCTGCCAGCTCTCTGTATCGCCTGACCTCCCGCCCGAATGCTCGAAGAGGGTGGGGGCGATTGTGCCTCTTCACTACCACGACCACTCCATACGCCATCGGTGTCGCTGAAAACCACTAGCGACCACTGCTCGACCACTGGCCTACCCATCCGGACACCGTTCGGTTCCCGCACAGTGGCGGGTGGCTATCGAAAGTATCCAGGTTTGCGGACGATGTAGCCAGTCCGCAATTTCATGCAGACAGCGAGGTCTTCAGCGAAAGACGAGGCAAGGTTATGACGGTCCTACAGGTAGTGCAGTGGCCTCCACGGTTTACCCGGGAAATGCAACACTTGTCCGGAAAACACCACTCGTTGGAAGTCTGCTGCGCGGGAAGCAACGTTGCGCCAGCGATACGACGCCGACGAGCAGCCGGTGAATTCCCCTATCAGCCTCGCCGTCCAGGAACGTCCCCCTCGTTCCGGATGGCCTTCCCCGACGGGGTGCCCTCGCTCGCGGTGGGCCTCCTCAGGATCGGGCGGCCGATCACTTCGGCCGAGCCGCTCAGTACCCGTGTTGCCCGACGTTCGTGGCCGTTGGGGCAACACGGATCTCCTTCCCTCTCTTACCATCCGTGCAGGCGGTGCGATGACTACGACCCTGGCGGGGGCGCCGATACCGACTCCCCCCGCAATGATCATCACCGGCGGCTGCCCCGTATGGCCGCTACCCCATACGCGCGCATGCGCCGAAACAGCGCGATCGATCGTCCGGACGGCACTGGCCGGACTGGTGCCCGACCGGCTCGACGACTGTCTCGTCATGGCGAGCGAGCTCGCGACCAACGCCTGGCTCCACGGTCTTGGCGGCAGGGAGCTCGACGACCGGCAGGCGCCGGTCGCCGGGCGCTCCGAACTCGCCATTTACCGGCGCGGACCCGTGGACGGTGCCGAGCTGGTCGTCACGGTGTTCGACCCTCGCTGTGATCTCGGTGCCGTCACTGGATCGGTCCCGGCGAACCCCCTGGCCGGGTTGCCGGACAAGCCGCAGAAGGAGTCGCTGCCGCCCGCCCTCCTCGATCAGTTGCTCCGCGACCTGCCGGACAATCCGCTGCCCGAGTCACCATCCGCTGCCATCGATGAGCTGCCCCCGCAGTGGTGGTCCGGCCGGCGTGGCCTCGACACCGTCCGCGAGTTGTCGGATGGCCGGTACGGCTTCTACCGCACCCGATCCCGGCTGGGGCGCTATCCCGTGTCGGGAAAGGCCGCCTGGTTCGCGGTTCCCATCCCGCCCACGTCGCTCGCCGCCAGCCCTCCGGCCATTCATCTCAGCCCGGCCGACGCCGTACGCAAGCTCCGGGCAGAGTTGATCGGCCGCGGCCTGGGCGGCATGTACCACAACGATCTGCACGGCCACTCCGTACTGTCCCTGCGGCATCTGACCATCTGGTGCCGAAATGGCAGCTTCACCTGGGCGAACGGCGACCAGGCGATACGGGTGCCGTACTTCGACCTCATCGACGCCGTCGAGCAGATCATCCGCATCAACGAGGATCACGCACACACCACACTCGGAACTCGCCCGTGATGGCCGCTGCACCCATGCTCGAGCGGCAGGTTCGCCACCTCGAACCGGGCTCGACGGCTCGCCGGGCCACCGGCACGCCCTTGACACCCGTCCCCATGCGGGCGATCCCGCGTGTACGAGCACTCGTAGAAGATCGTTCAGGGGTTGGTGCGCCTCACGCGCAGCCCCGTACAGACGGAATGCGTCGACGATGGGCGCCACGCCCACTGCGATGCACCCCGCCGGGCGAACCCTGGCGGGGTGTCTTGGTGCACGCAGGGCCAGTGTAGCCGCCTGTTGCGTTCAGCGGGCGGACTGCAGGACTTCTCTGACCGCCGGAACATTCCGGTAGCCTTCCAACCGGTCGAGGACCACCCGGGCCCGCTCTGCCGTCCGGTCGCTGCTGATGTCGGCGCCCAGCTTGAGCATTCGCCGGGCCGTGGTTGCGGCCTCCTCTGGCTCGTTCGCGTCCGCCAGCGCCACCGCCAGCCACGACAGGTACAGCGCCAACTCCCGCGCATGGGTCGCGTCGTATCGGTCAAGCACATCGATGAGCAGCGGCACGGCGCGCAGCGGCCGTCGTTCGTACGCCCACCGGTAGGCCCACACCTGTCGGCCGGTGAACCCGGCGGCGTAGAAGCCTTGGACGCCGTAGCTGCCCGGGACCGCCGGAGCGTGGGAGAACACCAGCTTCCCGCCCGGAACCAGCCGCTCATGGATCAGGGGAAGCAGCCGGGCCGGGTCGGTGAACCACAGTGCGCCCCAGATCGAGTAGATCGCCTCCCACCGCTGCTCGGTCGCGGTGAGGTAGTCCACGACGTCGCCGTGGACGTAGCGGGCGCCGGGCAGGTGCCCCCAACGCCTTCGGGTGCGTTCGCACTGGGCCGGTGAGATGTCGATGCCGGTCGCGTCGATGCCCTTGGTGGCCAGCGCGGCGACCGCGTTGCCGCGCCCGGAGCCGAGTTCGAGGGCGGTGGCCGGGTCGGCGAGCAGTTCATCGCCGGGTCCGTGGCCGTCGTATTGGGTTCAGCCGAAGGCGTTCTTCAACGCCTCCTCGGGCGTTTCCTCGGTGACGCCGGCGGCGTAGCGGTCCCAGTAGCCGGTGTAGTCGATGATGGCCATGTGAGCCCTTGTGTGACGCGAGTGACCGGACCCGCGTCACCGTACCGGCCCAACAAGTGGCGAGGGGTCGGAACGCTTCGGTTCCGGCCCCTCGCAGTGGTGTGGTGGGTTCGCCGCAGTGGCAGTCGCTGCCGGGGTAGCAGGGCGTGCACTCGGCGAAGTCGGCCTCCCACAGCGGCCAGTCGACCTTGAACCCGTTGGCCTCGATGATGTGGGCGGTGCGCTCGACCGACCCGTCGCACTTGCGGTCGATCTCCGGGACGTGCTCGAGGAACTTCCCGTCGAAGTACTTGTGGCAGAACTGCCGGTAGTTGACGGTGTCGAGGATGAAGGCGTGCACCGCGGTGTCGACCGTCACCGGCTCTCACGAAACTCAACTCCGCCCTGCACATCATGGCCATCACCTAGATCCGGCGTTCGACCGCGGGTCAGGCCTATTACCAGAGCAAACACGCCGATGGCAAGAGTCGCAAGGAGGCCTGCGCTGCCTGAAACGGCGCCTGTGTGACGTGGTCTACCGGACCATGATCCGCGATGCGGATACCTCTCTGCTCGCAGCCGTTTGACACAGAGAGGTGCCGTTAACTGGACAGACCCTCAGAAGATGGGAGGCCGACCCGCCCGAGTCAGCCGGGCTACTGTGGACCAGTGCATCGGTGATCGGACGCCGTGGCCTCCGTGCATGCCCTCGGCGAGTCCGGTGAGGGAAGCGCGTAGCGCCGAAGGGCGTCGGACGCGCCAGAGGGTCAGCAGGGTCCAGGTGGCGAGGTTGAGGGGGATCAGCGGGGCGGGGAGATTACGGCGGGCCAGCCAGACTCGGTTGCGGGCGTTGAGCCGGTAGAAAAGCTCGTGTCGGGTCGGGTGGGTCGCCGGATGGTGGACGACGACGTCAGGCGCGTAGTGGCCGGTGTAGCCCTGGTTCCAGAGCCGCCAGGCCAGGTCGATTCCCTCATGGAAGAGGAAGAAGTGGCCGGGCCAGCCGCCTACGGCCTCGAACGCATCGCGGCGGATCATGACCACGCCTTCGGCCATGACGGTCACGGTGCCGCTCCGGTCGGGGTCGGAGGCGCGGAGGCGGGGCACCCAGCGCCGCATGGTGACGCCGGTCTGAGGGTCGGCGATGCGGGGCTGGACGTAGGCACGGCGTGGGTCGCGGGCGAACTCGGCCGCGAGCCGGGCCAGAACATCTGGGCTCGGGAGCACGGCGTCGTTGTCGAAGAAGAACAGGTACTCGCCCTTAACGTTGGCGGCGCCGATGTTGCGTCCCTCCGGGATGCCCACGTTCGTCGGCAGTTCGACGGTGCGTACCTCCGCAGGCACCTGTGCTGGGACACAGCCGTTGCCGACCACTACCACGTCCAGCTCGATGCGCTTCTGAGACAGCAGGGAGTCCATGGCGGCGGGGAACTCATCGGGGCGGTCGTTCATGGTCAGGACCACGGCGCCGATCGTCGGGCGCGGGATGCCAGTGCTCACCGGACGGTGTTCCTTTGCTGCGTCAGGCGCTGGTGGCGACGATGTGATGGGCGGCGTGAATGTTCACCTGCCGCTCACTGTTTCGTCATGCTACGGATGGTCTACCTTAATGGGCCGCTGCTGGGAGCGGGTGCCGGATTGGGCCGCGAGTCGACCAAACGCAGGCCTGTGCCGTGATCAGCATTTCCACAGAGAGTGAATGGCAGTAATGACCCGGTCCACCTGTTCGGCGGTCATTGCGGGGTAACAGGGCAGGGATAGTTGCCGGTCGGCGGCGATTTCGGTGACCGGCAGGGGACGAGTGGCGGTCCCGGAGTGGACCTGCAATGTGTGCGCGGGACGGAAGTGCTGGCTGGTGGCGATCTTGTACTGGGTTCGCAGGCGTTCAGCCGTCTGGTCACGGGTGAGCGGGGCGCGATTAGGGTCGATGAAGATCGAGTAGAGAAACCAACCCGGTTCGGTCCCAGGCAGGACGGTCGGTGTGGCCAGGCCGGGCAGTCCGGCCAGGGCGTGGGTGTAGGTGGCGGCGATCTCGGCGCGGCGCACGGTGAAGTCCGGGAGCTTGCGCCACTGCTGGAGCCCGACCGCGGCGGCAAGATCCGACATCACGTACTTCAGGCCCGGCACCGTCACCTCGTAGTCGGCGGTGCGGCGTGTGCCGTGGCGTTGCCAGACCGAGGCGTCGATGCCGTGCCGTCCCAGCAGCCGGGCCTTCTGGACCAGGTCGCGGCGGCCGACCAGCATGCCGCCCTCTCCGGTGGTGATCACTTTGTTGGCGTAGAAACTGAAGGCGGCCAGGTCACCGACGGCCCCGGCGCGGAGCCCGTCGCGGCGGGCGAGCAGCGCGTGGGCGGCGTCTTCGATCAGCAGTAGCCCGTGCTGGTCGGCCAGGTAGCGGACGGCGTGCAGGTCGCAAGGGTGGCCGCCGTAGTGCATGACCACAATGGCCTTGGTGCGGGAGGTGATCGCCGACTCGGCCTGCTCTGGGGAGATGTTGTAGGTAAGGGGTTCGACATCGACGAAGACCGGCCGCGCTCCCACCTGCCGAAGCGCGTTCGGGGCGGCGCAGAAGGTCAGGCTCGGGGTGATCACCTCGTCGCCGTCGCCGATACCAGCGGCCAGCAACGCCAGGTGGAGGGCGGCGGTACAGGAGGACACGGCGAAGGCGTCGGCCACGCCGAGTGCGTCGCGGACGGCGTTTTCGAACGCGGTGGCCTTGGGGCCGTGGGTCAGCCAGCCCGAGCGCAAGGTGTCGATGACCTCGGCGATCTCCTCGTCCCCGAGGGACGGCCGGTTCCACGGCAGCTCCGGCGGGTTTTGGACGTCTGCGTTCACCGCAGAACACCTCCGTATGTGCGGGCGTACTCCTCGTACAGGTGCTCGCATTCGGTCGAGCGCATCGCCCGGATGTGACCGGCGGTGCGTGAGGCCCGCAGGCCCTTGAGGTTGTCGTACTCGTCCTGGCTGGGGTCGGTGATCTGGTGGTCGGTCATCGCGTCGGCGATCTGGCGGACGCCGTCGATCAGCCGGGTCGGACAGGCACCGGGGAACAAGCCTGCGAGGCGGCGGAAACTAGTGCGGTAGTCGCGGGCGTCGGCCTCGTCGCGTTCGGGGCCGCGGTCGATCCGTGCGCCGGGCACTGCCTGCGCGACGATCTCGGCGATCTGGGCGATGGTGTAATTCTCGCGGTCGGCACCCACGTTGAGGATGCGGTGACGGTGCCCGTCGGGATAGTGAAGCACGGCGGCCAAGACCTCGGCCACGTCGGCGACGTGGACCAGCGGGCGGCGCTGGGATCCGCCGTTGAGCGGGATGCGTCCGGTCGCGACCGCCTGAGCGGTCATGCGGTTGACGACCGAATCCAGGCGTTGACGCGGGGAACGGCCGTGTACGGTCGCCAACCGCAGCACCGTCACGCCGGCGCGGTCGGCCAGCACCTGGCGCACGCGTTGCTCGGCCAGCACTTTGGTGCGGGCATAGATGCCCAGCGGGTTGGGTGTGGTGTCTTCATCGACGGTTCCCTCGTGCTGCCCATAGACGCTGCAGGAGGAGAACAGCACGTAGTGCGGCACGCCGAGGTCGCGGGCGGCGGTGGCGGCCAGGACGGGGGAGGCGAAGTTGAGCTCGACGGCCAGGCGCTCGTCGACGGCGCAGGCGGGCTCGCCCACCAGGCCACCCATGTGGACGACCGCGTCGGCGCCTGTGAGCGCCCGGCGCAATACGTCCGCGTCGCGCAGGTCGGCGTGGACGAAGGCGCTGGCGGTGGGCAGCAGGCGCTGCGGGTCGTCGTCGCGCTTGTAGATCAGGCCGTCGACCACGGTGACGTGATGGCCCAGGGCGGTCAGGTGGCGGGTGGCGACGGTGCCGAGGTACCCGGCGCCGCCGAGTAGCACAACACGCACGGAATGGGGTCCTTTCAGCAGTTCTGCGAGATGGGGGCAGGAACGGACAAGGGCGTGGCGATCGTGTCGGTGGCGAACCGTGCCCGGCCCAGCGCGGTGTCGCGCAGATCCGCCAGCCGCGGCACGAAGGTGAGCGGGAGATTCTCGATCGGGTGGAGCAGGCCCCGCTGGCAGGTCTCGGCCACCCAGGCGCGTGCGCCGGTGGGCCAGGCCAGGTTAAGGCCGATCTCCCCCTTGGGGATCACGCCGTTGAACGGCGTCGGAATGCCCTGGGCGTTCCAGTAGGCGGACGCGGCGGTCGCCTTGGCCTGCTCGAAAATCGGGAATAACTGCGGGTAGCGGGGGCTGGTGCGCAGCTGCCGGAAAACCATTTGCCCCAGCAGGCCGGGAGCGGCCTGGGCGAGATCGTCGAAGGTGGCGTCGCGGAAGGTGAAGGCGGTCGCGTCCTGGGACGGAGCCAGCGCTACGCAGGCGAACAGGTGCGCCAGGCGCCGCCGGATCTCCCCGGCTGCGCCCGCGACCAAGCCGGGTTCGATCTGCCCGATCAACTGCCGGAGCCGATCATGGCCGGGCCGGAACAGCGCCAGGTCGAACAGGTGCCCCATCGTGTCCACCGCCGCGTACGCCAACTGCTTGTACAGGCGGTTGTTCATCTCCCCGACCTGGGCACACGCCTTGGTCTGCGGGGAGGTCGAGTGGAGCATCAAATACTCCGCCACCACCTCGAAGTACAGGTAACCCAGGAACGGCACCAGGGGCACGGTGGCGGCGAGCTGATCGAGGAACTGCGCCTCTTGTATGTCGGCCCCGCACGCCTCCGCGAGCAGGACGTCGAGGAACCCCGCCGCTCGACGCACCCGTTCCACAGCCGTCTGGCGAAGCTGGTGGTCTTCGGTGTCGGTGAGGAAGGCGCGGTGCTCCAGGTAGGTGCGCAGGTGAATACCGCCCAGCCGCAGGTAGTCGATGCCCTTGACAGGGACCGGACGGTCTGGGGTGACCTCGAACACGATCGTGCGCGTGTGGGGCTTGGTTTCCAGCAGCCAGGCGCCGAGGTTGTGCGGCCGCAATCCGGAGGGTTCGGGGGTGAGTGGGGCGCAGTACAGCGCCCCGACCAGACACCCGGCGGCCTGGTAGAGCTGGTGGCTGGCGCGGATGGCCTCCAGGTATGTGGTGGTGTGCATCAGGTAGATCGGGTTGCCGCTGGCCAGCGTCTCCAGCAGGGAGCCTGCGCGCAGCAGCCATCCATTGGGGGTCTCCTCCAGGTAGGACCGCCACCCGGCCTCGCTGACGGCCAGACCGCTGGGGGCCGGGCGCTGGCGGCGACGGGGGCCGTAGTCGGTGTGGGCGTCATCCCATGCGGGATCTGAGCCAGGGGGCAAGGCGCGTCTCCTCCTCCTGATCGCAGACGATCCGGCGGGCGTGGGTGAGGGCGTCGTGGTGTGATGCGCCGTCGAGGCGGGCTTGCTCGCTGTGCAGCATCAGGTCGAATGCGACCCCGTGCAGCCAGGCGGGCACCTGTACGCGTAACAGGGACGTGTCGGGCCACCACCGGGGCAGCGGGAGCCGGTAGCGGTCTAGACAGTCGGCGGCCTTCAGTAGGTCCGTCAGGCGCGCAGCGTGCTGGTAGGCGTGGCGCTGGGCGCGGGAGAAGGCCGGGTAGGGGACGTCGTGCAGGCTGATCGCTGTGCTCGCCGCCGCGACTGACTCCAGCGCCAGGTCCAAGCCGAACGCGGCGGTGACGGCCTGGTGATGGCGCGACAGCCATACGGCGGCCCGCTGCCCGTGTCCCGGATCGGCCCGGTCGTCGCGGCGTCGGCAGTCGTGGACGGCGGCCGCTAGACGCAGGGTCACGGTCTGGTCGGGATCCAGGTGGTGGTGCTGGGCGAGCAGGTCGGCGAGCAGGCAGACACGGGCGTTATGCCGAACTCCGTGGAGGGAGTCGGCGGCCTGCCCGGTCGCGAACCAGGCGTCGTCGGGTACCAGCATGACGGGCTGGTCCGCCACGACGATCGTGCGGGCCGCTGCGGCGGGGCGATGCTCGGCGATCCACGTCAAGGTTGGCTGATCCATGACCTGATGGGGCGGCAGGCGGCGGGTGCGGGCCAGCTCCCGGAGCGGGCCAGGCTGCGGCGGGCGCGGCGGCATGGGCTCCTCCTTAAGAAGATGAAGGTCGAGGTCAGGGTTGGATGGCGGGTTGGCGCAGCCAGTCGGGAATGGCCGACGGCGTGTCCTTCAGCCACGCCACGTACCGGGCGATGCCCTGCGTGATGGTGATCCCGGGCCGCCATCCCAGAACCCGGGTCATGCGTCGGGTGGAGGCGTAACCCCCCAGGGGATCACCGGGCGGCAGTGGTGTTTCGGTCAAGGTGACGTCCGGGTAGTGGACGCGGACCAGCTCGGCGATTTGCCGGATCGTCGTCCCGACCCCGGTTCCGATGTTGATGGTCTGATTGTGCGCCGCGGGGGCGACCAGAGCTCGCAGGGTGCCGGTGGCGATGTCGTCCACGTGGACCAGGTCGCGGACCTGGCTGCCGCCGCCGTTCAGGTACAGCGGCAGGCCGAGCGCGGCGCGCATGCAGAACCAGGCCACCACCCACGAATGGCTGTTTTCCTTGATGACCTGCGGCTCTCCGTAGACCGAGAAGTACCGGACGATCGCATAAGAGATCCCCGCCTCGCCCAGCACCGCTGCGGTCTGGAACTCCCCCCACGCCTTGCTGCCGCCATAGACCGACAACGGCCGAAGCGGCGCGTCCTCGGCGAACTCGCCGGGCACCTCGGCTGCATTGCCGTAGACGCTGGCCGAAGACACAAACACCACACGCCGCACGCTCGGCGTCGCCGCGGCGGCCTCCAGCACCCGCTGCGTGCCAACGATGTTGGCCTCGATGGCCTCCAACGGACGACGGGTGCATGCCGCCACATCCGCCAGCGCCGCCGCGTGGATCACATAGTCGCAGCCGCGGATCACCTCGCGGATCAGGCCGGGATCGGCGATGTCCCCGACGTGAAAGTCCGGGTCATCCAGCGTGATCCCGAAGTGGTCGTGATAAACCCGCCAGGGGTAGGCGTCAATCTTGCACACCGACACCGGTCGAGCACCGATCCGACGGAGCCGGGCCGTCAGGCGACTGCCGATGAGACCACCGGCTCCGGTGACCAGCACCCTCGCACCTATGAGCTGCTCTGCGTCGGTAAGCCGCACCGTTCCTCCCGCTGCTTGTCATGGCACCCGACGGGCGCGCGTCCGCCTCCAGTAAGCAGCCGAAGCGGCCCGAACGGACCGGTGCGAACAGTGAGGTTCGGTGCGCTTAGTGCCTGGCGGTGTAACCCGGTAGCGGAGCAAGGCGGCCCCGGTTACGGTGCGGCCACCGGCGACCTATACCGCCGATGGACGCGGGAGATCCTGATGGCCGACTCGACGAACGTCTCACCGCTGGCAACGCTCCTTGGCACGGTGGGCTGGACGCCTCAACGCCTGGGCCACCGCCTCAACGCCTTCGCCGCCCAGCAGCAGATCCCCGACCGAATCCATCACAAGACGCCATACAAGTGGGTGGCCGGCGATGTCCCGCGGCCGCCGTGGCGGGCGCTGACCGCAGCGCTGCTCAGCGAGGTCACCCGCCGCGAGGTCACTGTCGACCAGCTCGGCTGGCCCGCCGACGACCTGGAGTGTGTGCCAGCGGATTCGGGCCTGCTGGTGCCCTGGGATGCGGACGGAACCTTGCGGGCATTACGGGCCGTCACTCAGGCTGGGGCCATGGATCGACGCCTGTTCTTGATGCTGTTGGGCAGCGCGGCGACTTCACCGGCCCACGAGTGGCTGATCGCCCACCAAGCCGGGCCGGTGGCCCAGGCGGGGGGAGCTCGCGTGCCGATGGAGGTCGTCGACCATCTCGACCAGATCACCGCGCGGCTACGACGGATGGACGACCAGCTCGGCGGTGGCCAGATGCTCGCCCTGGTCCACCAGCACCTGCGTTACGTCACCGGCCTGCTCAACGAGCACCGCTACACCGACACGGTCGGCCGACGACTGCACGGCACTGCCGGCGAGCTGCTGCGCCTAGCCGGGTTCATCTGCTTCGACTCCGGCTTGCACTCCCGCGCCCAGCGGTACTGGATCGCCGCCCTGCACGCCGCGCATACCGCCGGAGACCACGCGCTCGGCGCCAACATCTTGGGGTTCTGGTCCTGCCAGGCCAAAGACATCGGGCAGATCCGCGAAGCGATCACCCTGGCCGAGACCGCCCGGGCCGGATACCGCGGCGCTACCCCGGCCGTCACCGCGATCCTGGAACTGCGGGCAGCCGAAGCGCACGCAGGCGACCACGCCACCGCCCAGACCCGGCGGGCGATCGACGCGGCCTTCGACGCCCTCAGCGACGCGCCGTCATCATCCGCACCACCGGACTGGTGCTATTGGATGGACGAAGCCCAAGCCCACGCCCAAGCCGGCTACTGCTACCTCAAGCTCGGCGACCACACCCGCGCCCGCAGCCACCTGCGCAGCGGCCTGGCCCTGCAGGACTCCTCCTACTCCCGCGAAGGCGCGCTGCGTCACGTCCTGCTCGCCGAAACCTACCTGCACCAGGACAAGCCCGAGCTGGACCAGGCTCTCGCTCACGGCAGCCGAGCGGTCGACACGCTTGCCGGGGAAGTCGACTCCGCCCGCTGTATCGGCCACCTCGCCCGCCTGATCGATTCACTTAGGCCGTACCGGAGATCGGCCAGCGTGGCCGAATTCATCGACCGCGCCCGACCCGTGAGGGACTGTACAACTAACGGCTTACGCCGTGAGGCGCTGTGATTCGAGTGGAGGGGGGAGAGCTTCGCCGCCTGCCCTGTCGTAGCGGGGAGCGAAGCTGAGGACAGCCTTGTCAACGACGCTCGAATTCTGGCGTCTGGCTCGTATTCAATGAGCTTGCGGGTGTGCCGAGCAGACGTTCGTGATCATGGTCGGTGTCGATCAGCGGACTGTTCACGATCTTGTTTCCTCACCTGGCCCCTGTGTCCACCTGCACCGTCGCAGCGAGGGGTGGAGTTGAGAGCAGTCTGCTCCGGGTGGTGCCGGAGAGGGCGAAAGCGGCCCTGACAAAGCCGGGACGTTTCAGCACTGCCAGATGAGGCGGGTCCGGCGAACGGGACAGAAAGGAGCACGCAAGGAACCGGCGTTTACGCTCTTAAACGTGGACCGGCTCAAACCTGGTGGATACGGGCCGGAAGCGGTGCGCACCCGTTGTCAACGACGGCTGAATCCTGGCTCTGGCACGCTTTTGATGATCTTGCAGCGGAGCCAGGTGGAGGTTCGTGATCATGGTTGGTGTCGATCAGTGAACCGCTCACGATCTTGTTCCCTCATCTGGCCTGTCTGCGTATCACCGGGGTGTTCGAGACCGGACGGTCGGTGCGTGTCCAGGCCAGTACCGGCGATCGGGACGCGGTGTGCCCGGCGTGTGGTGTTGCCTCATGGCGGGTCCATTCCCGGTATGAGCGGCGGGTTTCCGACTCCGCTGTCTGTGGCCGGGAGACGGTGATCCATCTGCAGGTTCGCCGGTTCTTCTGTCTGAATGAGGCATGTTCGAAGAAGATCTTCAGCGAGCAGGTGCCGGGCCTGACCGTCCGATACGGCCGCCGCAGCATCGGGTTGAGTCAGGTGTTGCGCACGGTCGCGCTGGCGTTGGGGGGTCGGGCCGGATCACGCCTGAGCCGGCGGCTGGCCATGACCGTCAGCCGGATGACGCTGCTGCGGCTGATTCGTGCCATGCCCGACCCGGCTGCCGCCGGGCCGGTGCGGGTGTTGGGCGTCGATGACTTCGCACTGCGCCGTGGTCACATCTACGGCACCGTGCTGATCGACATCACCACCAGCCAGCCCATCGATGTGTTGGCGGACCGATCCGCCGATGCCCTGGCCGCATGACTGGCCACGCATCCAGGCGTTAAGGGCGATGTGCTCGTCCCGGCGGTGGCGCGTAGACCCGTCGCCCGAGTAGCGGAGGATGAGGAGACCGGCGCCTACCCGGGCCCCAACGTGTACGTCCTGCGCCCCGACGAACTCGTCGTCGACCCATGGTTCCTAGCGGGCATGCTGTCGACTGGCGAGGGCGCGACAAATTGCGCGCGCCAGTTCCAGCATCCAGCGGGCGCTACGGATCGACCTACGCCGATTGCGTCTGCCCGTTCTGCCTATAGAGATTCAACGCCGTTTCGGTGCTGAGTTCCGTCGCGTCGCACGCTTTACCAAGCTCCTTCACTCGATTCGAGAGACCGGCGACGACTTGGTCGAAGCCACTAACACACTCCTAACAGCTCCTTTCACCGGCAACGGAGACCGCAAGACCCCGACTCGTTAGGGCCTGTTTCGAATCTCGCTGCGGAGTCGGTTCTGCCGATGGGGCAAGGACAACACGTTTCTCTGTAGATCTATACCGTGGAGGTAGCGAGCCGCGGCTGGCTGGCGCCGCCGACGAGCCGGACGGCAAGGTCGGCTATCTGGGCGAGGAGGTCTGCCGGTGGTCGGTTCAGGTCGAGGGCGTGACAGATGATTTCGATCCCAGTGTGGTCGATTACGAAGCGTTCTGGGCTCGGCGTGCCGGCGGCGAAGATGAGGTGGCCTTCGGGTAGCCCCGTCGCCGCAGCGTACGCCAGTACCTGGAGCAGGTCGCTGTTGCGCGCCTTGCTGGCGCCGATCTTGTATTTGACGTCCGCCACGGCACGAGGCAGCCCTGAGGCGTCGTAGTACAGGACGTCCGGTTCCAGCTTGATACGCCGGGCGCGGTCGAGATAGAGATCCTTTCCCGGGGCCTGGATCCACCCGCCCTGAGGATGCAGCGCGTCGGTGAGTGCCGTGGTGACGAAGTCCTGGAACACCTGCCACATCGTCAGCACCAGGCCGTCCACCCGGACGGTCTCACCGTCGGCGAGCTCGTACGATCCGCCGCGCAGCACCAGATCGGCGAGGTTGAGCGCGGTCTGGTAGCGTGCGTTGAGCCGGTTCGGTGTCCACTTCGGCAAATCATGTTCGGGCTGCCAGTAGGGGATGTACCGCACCCCGTCCAGCTGCGCCAGCAGATGGCGGAGCAGTTTCCGGGTGGCCGAGGGAACCCGCGGGAGTTCGAGCAGCCGCCGAGCTGCGGCAAGCAGCAGGCGGTTCTCGACGATGTCAGCGGTGTGTTCGTCGTAGCGGACCTGGAGTGGCACCGGAAGGCCGTATGCGCGGCGGAGTTGGTCGGCCTCGCGGATCCGGCCGCGGACGACGGTGAGCGCCTCTTCCTTCGTACGGTAGCCGTACAGCACGCCCTGGCGTAGCGCGCGGTGGGCGGCCCGCGCGAACGCATGCGCCACGGCCGGCAGCAGCTCGGGACGCTTTCCCGCGTCCACCTCTTCGTCGCGCCAGCCGAGGGAGCGTCGTGCGTAGCCGATAAGGAACAGCAGCCGCTCGATAGAGATCTTGGGGTCGATGCGGATCTCGACCGGCCCGTCCGGCGTGTCGATCCGGGCGGCGCCCACCAGTTCCTTCTTGGCCTTCAGCCGCCACCGGCTGCTTCTCACGAGCTCGACATGGACGATCCCGGTTGCCCTGAGCATGTTCGCCTGTCGGGCGGTGAGTTCCGCCTCCTTCCAGTCACCGTTCTCGACGAGCGAGATCATCACAACCGGGCCAGGAGGGTGTCGAGGTCGTAGCGGTTCCGCACGTCGGTGCCGTCACCGTAATGGTGTTCTTCCAGCAGCGGCAGGAGCTGCGTCCGCCAGATACGCCGCAGCCCTTCTTCGGTGGTGGCGGCCTCTCGCATCAGGTACGTCGGGCCGATCCGGAAGTCGCGGTCGGCGATGAGGTTGTTGAGCTCGGTCAGCAGCCGCGCCGGCGTGTCGTCATGCTCGTGACGCATCAGCCATCTGCCGAGCAGGTCTTTGACGGGCGGGAGGTCCGGGTGCAACTCCACGAAGGAGAACCGGCGCCGCATCGCCGCATCCATCAGCGCGATCGACCGGTCGGCGGTGTTCATCGTGCCGAGGATGAACAGGTTGGGCGGCAGCGAAAAGCCCTGTCCGTCGTCCGAGCCGTACAGCAGATTGACCGAGCGCTTGCGGTATTCCAGCAAGAAGTACAGCTCACCGAAGATCTTCGCCAGGTCGCCCCGGTTGATCTCGTCGATGACCAGAACGTATGGATCACCAGGGTGATCGCTGGCTGCCGCGGCCAGCCGCCGGAACGGCCCACGCACCAGCTCAAAGGCGATGGTGCCGTCACCGGTGGTGCGCGGCCGGTAGCCCTCGAAGAAGTCCTCGTATGAGTAGGCGGGGTGGAACTGGATGAGCTGAACGTTCTCCGGTTTGCCCCCAGCGAGGTGCTCGGCCAAGTGCAGGGCCAAATAGGTTTTTCCGGTGCCCGGCGGGCCGTAGAAGACCAACTGCGGCCGCTCGCGCAGCAGCTCGACGTATTCTTGCAACCAGCCCCGATCGATCAGAAGCTTTTCGGCGAGCTCCTCGGTGGCGTCCGGTAGCCGTACCTCGCGGAGAGCGACGGGCGAGGTGGCGTCGTCGGTGAAGAAGCGCTGGAGGTCTTCGACGAAGTCGGTCAGCTCGATGAGCTGGGCGTCGGGGTTGGCCACCCGTGCGGAGAACTCATCGGGCAGTTCAGCATAGTTGATCGGGTTCCCGATGTTCTGCCATGTCACCGGCCGCTGAAGGTTGGCACGCCCCGCGGTGCCGGTGACGAATGATGGGGCACCGGTGACGGTCCCGAGGTAGACGGCGGCGCCATCGTTGGTCACCACGATGTCGTCCTCGCGTATGCGGGTCAGGAACGCGTAGTACTCCGCGGTCAGCCGGGCGCGGTCCTGAGCGTTCTTGTGGGCGTAGTCGACGTCGATCGCCTCCCGGACCCGTTCTACGGACACCCCTGGTGGTAGATCGCGCAGCCGGGACGCGGGCAGTGAGCAGACGCCCTGAGGCAACCACAGCTCACGGATCAGGTTCTCACCGTCCACGCTGGAGCCGCGTACCAGCCATGCCCGCCGCGGTGCATCCTCGCCGTCGGAGCGGTGTACCAGGTCCCGAAGGTCGCCGATCGGGATGCGTCGCGTCGGATCGGCTCGTCCCTGTTCGGTGTCGATCCCATCCGTACGCAGTATCGATAGCCACTGATTCCGGTCGTCGCTTCCCAGATGGGCGGCGGCCGGCAGGTATCCTCCCGGGTCAAGGATGCGCCGCCAGCCTGTTGGTCGTTCACCCTGGAGCCAACCGACGAGCGTTTCGTCCTTCAGCCCTGTTTCCCTGGCCACCTCGGTGATATCGACCCATCTACCCTCGGGAATGGCCTCGGCGAGTTCTCTTACCCGATCGAAGCGATCCGTGTTCCGCTTCCAATAGTTGTAGGCGTTTCGAGCGGACTGGAGAATCGATATCGCATCGACATTTT
>JBEHXI010000143.1:0-18360 GCA_048498775.1 Actinomycetota bacterium
CCGATACCCGGCTGACCGGTACGGGCCGGCCGGCAGGACCCGCGCGACCGGGAGGCCGGACGGGCCGTGCGCCGGTGCCTAGGCTCCGGCGCGCTCGCCGACGTTCGCGCGGACCCAGTCCACGATCTCGTTGGTGGGCGAGCCGGGGGTGAAGATCTCGGCGACGCCGAGGTCCTTCAGCGGCGCGATGTCCGCCTCGGGGATGATGCCGCCGCCGAAGACGAGGATGTCGGCCGCGTCACGCTCCTTGAGCAGGTCGATGACCTTGGCGAACAGCGTCATGTGGGCGCCGGAGAGGATCGACAGGCCGATCGCGTCGGCGTCCTCCTGGATGGCCGTGTCCACGATCTGCTCGGGCGTCTGGTGCAGGCCGGTGTAGATGACCTCCATACCGGCGTCCCGGAGGGCCCGCGCGATGACCTTGGCCCCGCGGTCGTGGCCGTCCAGGCCCGGCTTGGCCACCACCACGCGGATCGGACCGGACACACCCATTACTGCCTCCATGCCATGCCAACGGTGCCATCGGGCTCACACGTGAACGAACGTTATTCACAGCATCGCGCACGCGGCAGTTTCACAACACTCAGCGAGGGGGAAATCACACGTGGGACACGTTCGCAAGGGCTCGACCCGCCGCCGCTGCCGCGCACGCCGTACGCGGGCGGCCACCGGGTCGCGTTCCTGGGAGCCGCAGCCAGGACACCGCACTGCCGTGCCGGCAGCCGCACGGCACAGCAGTGCGGTCGGTGCACCCCTCAGGTGCGCCCTCCGCACCTTCCGGCCGGGTCACCACCCTCGGGACCGGGCCTCCTCCGGGCTTCGGCTGCCTCCGGGGCACGAGGAAGTGCCCCGTGCGTGCCGCACGGGAGGTGGGTATGGGTGCACTGCCTTTCACCGGCTCCTTGACCGCGGGCCCGGCCGGGACGGCCGGGACGGCCACGCCGGCCGGGGCGCCACCCGGTACGACGGCCGGTGTCCTGCCGGGCACGACGGCCGGTGGCCTGCTCGGCGGTCTGGTGCGGGCGCTCGCCCTGCTGAGGGTCGCGGGCCTGGAGATGGCCATCCTCGCGGGGCATCTGCTGCTGTACCCGACCGGCGTCCTGCCCGAGCGCGCGGTGCCCGGCCCCGCCCGTCCCGTGTCCGCCGGAGACTCGGAGGGGCCCGGACCGGCAGAGCCGCCGCCCGTGCTGCTGCTGCACGGCTTCGCCGACAACCGCTCGATCTTCGCCCCGCTGCGCCGCAGCCTGCGCCGGCACGGCTGGAGCCATGTCGAGGGCCTGAACTACTCCCCGCTGACCTGCGATGTCCGGCAGGCCGCCGCGGCACTCGGCGGCCGGGTGGAGCGCCTGTGCGAACGCAGCGGCCATCCCCGGGTGGACATCGTCGGGCACAGTCTCGGCGGCCTGATCGCCCGCTACTACGTGCAGCGGCTGGACGGGCACGCCCGGGTGCGGACCCTGGTCACCCTGGGCACCCCGCACTCCGGCACCCGGGCGGTGCCGCTGGCGGGCACCCACCCGATCGTCCGGCAAATGCGGCCGAATTCCGAACTCATGGCCGACCTCGCCGGTCCCGCCCTTGGCTGCACGACGGAATTCGTCGCCTTCTGGAGCGACTGCGACCAGTTGATGATGCCGGTCGAGACGGCCCGGATCGAGCACGCCCATCTTTCGGTGCGGAATATCGCACTGCATGGGATGGGCCATCTGACGATGCCGGTGAACGGCGCGGTCACGGCCCATATCAGGGAGATCCTGCGGGGCGGGGCGGGTGCGGCGGGCGCCGCCGAGGCCGCGTAACGGACAGAAAGGTAAGCGGGTAAATACGAACGACAGCTTGCCCTATTCCTTCGTTCCGCACCGGTCCCCTTCGTTCGGCTGACCGATATCGGGAAAGATTGTGACCGCGTGGCACGGGCCGATACAGTCGCCGCTGAAATTCCGTTGCGCCGACAGCGCGCCGACGAAAGGAAAGCCGGCGGTGGACGACTACACCGCGTTCGGTGACGGGGGTGCCTCCCCGGCCGCGCGCCCGGCGGACCACGGCCACGCGGTCTTTCCTGCCCTGTCCCCGACGGCCGTCGCCCTCGCCGACGCTCCGGCCGGGGCCCCGGAGGACGTCCCGCCCGGCGGTCCGCTCCCGCCCGCCCACGCCTGGGACGGCGGGTTCGGCATGCCGGGACCGGACGCCTCGGGGAGCGTTCCGGAAGCCTTCGGCGACTCCTGCGGTCCCGGTCCCTTCCCGCATCCCGGCCCCGACTCGGACCCCGAGCCGGATCCCGGCCCCTGTACCGGCGCCCCGGACCTCGACGACGTTCCCGGGCCGGACGAGTGGGAGGTGGAGCGGCCGGCGGCGTCGCACCGCCCGGCCCCGCGCCGCCACCGGCGCAAGCACCGCGCCAGACGCTCGGCGGTGTTCACCCTGGCGATGCCGTCCATGGCCGTCGTCGGCGTCGCGGCGGCGGCGGTCGCCGGTGTCGCCGTCGGCCACGGCGCGTCCCGGCCGCCCTCGGCCGCCGGGCGGCAGCCCCACCGGCCCGACCTGCGGACGACCGGCGCCGGCCGGGACGCGCGGGACACCGCGAGCCGCGCCAGCCGCGACCGGCAGCGCGCCGACCTGCAACAGCGCGAGGAGGACGCGCGCCGGCAGGCCGCCCAGGAAGCGGCCCGCCGGGAGGAGTTGCGCCCGAAGTTCGCGCTCCCCGTCTTCCATCGCGGCCTGAGCGCCTACTTCGGCCAGGTCGGCATCAACTGGATGTCCTTCCACACCGGGGTCGACTTCCCCGTGGACGTCGGCACTCCGGTGCGGGCCGCGACGGACGGCACGGTGTCCACCGAGTGGAACCCGGCCTACGGGAACATGGTGAAGGTGACCGCGCCGGACGGCACCCAGACCTGGTACTGCCATCTGAGCAGGGCCAAGGTCCGCTCCGGCACCGTCCAGGCGGGCCAGGTCATCGCCTACTCGGGCAACACGGGCAACACCACGGGACCGCACCTGCACTTCGAGGTGCGGCCGGAGGGCGGCGAGCCCGCCGACCCGCTGCCGTGGCTGCTCGGCCACGGCCTCGACCCGCGGTAGCGCCGCGTCAGAGCTTCTCGACCGGCGCGTACCGCAGCAGCAGGCGCTTGGGCTTCTCGTCGCCGAAGTCGATCGTCGCCTCGGCGTTGTCGCCGCTGCCCTTGACCGCGACCACCGTGCCCAGGCCGAACGAGTCGTGGGTGACCCGGTCCCCGACCGCCAGCGCCACCACCGCGCGCTCCGTGGCCCGCCGGGTGGCGAAGCCGGACGGCCCGCTCCTGGCCCGCGACGCCGAGGACAGCATCCCGGAGACCGCCGAGGCCGCGCCGGCGCCCGCGGCACCGCTCGGGGCCGGCGGCTTCGCCCCCGTACGGCGCCAGTCGATCAGCTGGTCCGGGATCTCCTCCAGGAAGCGCGACGGCGGGTTGTAGGAGGGCTGGCCCCAGGCGCTGCGCATGGCGGACCGGGTGACGTAGAGCCGCTCCCGGGCGCGGGTGATGCCGACGTACGCCAGCCGCCGCTCCTCCTCCAGCTCCTTGGTCTGGCCGAGGGAGCGCATGTGCGGGAAGACGCCGTCCTCCATGCCGGTGAGGAAGACCACCGGGAACTCCAGGCCCTTGGCGGTGTGGAGGGTCATCAGCGTGATGACGCCGCCGCTCTCGCCCTCCTCCTCGTCGGGGATCTGGTCGGAGTCGGCGACCAGGGCGACCTGCTCCAGGAAGTCGGAGAGCACGCCCTCCGGCTGCTCCTGCTCGAACTCCAGGGCGACGGCGGCGAGTTCCTGGAGGTTCTCCACCCGGGTCTCGTCCTGCGGGTCGCTGGAGGCCTGCAACTCGGCCAGGTAGCCGGTGCGTTCCAGCACCGCCTCCAGGACGGTGGCCGGGCCCGCGCCCGATTCGACGACCGTGCGCAGCTCCTCCAGCAGCTCGTTGAAGCGCCGGACGGCGTTCACCGAGCGCGCGGCCATGCCGTACGCCTCGTCCACGCGGCGCAGCGCCTGCGGGAAGCTGATCTTCTCGCGCAGCGCGAGCGCGTCGATCATCGCCTCCGCGCGCTCGCCGATGCCGCGCTTGGGGACGTTGAGGATGCGGCGCAGCGGGACGGTGTCCTCGGGGTTGGCCAGGACGCGCAGGTAGGCCAGGACGTCCCGGACCTCCTTGCGCTCGTAGAAGCGCACTCCGCCGACGACCTTGTACGGCAGGCCGACCCGGATGAAGATCTCCTCGAAGACCCGGGACTGGGCGTTGGTCCGGTAGAAGACGGCGACGTCGCCGGGCCGGGCGTCGCCCGCGTCGGAGAGCCGGTCGATCTCCTCGGCGACGAACTGGGCCTCGTCGTGCTCGGTGTCGGCGACGTACCCGGTGATCACCGGCCCGGCGCCGGCCTGGGTCCACAGGTTCTTCGGGCGCCGGCTGGTGTTGCGTTCGATGACGGCGTTGGCGGCCGACAGGATCGTCTGCGTGGAGCGGTAGTTCTGCTCCAGCAGGATCGTGGTGGCCTGCGGGTAGTCCTCCTCGAACTGGAGGATGTTGCGGATGGTGGCGCCGCGGAAGGCGTAGATCGACTGGTCGGCGTCACCGACCACGCACAGCTCGGCCGCCTCGTCGCCGGTGCCGACCAGCTCGCGGACCAGGGTGTACTGGGCGTGGTTGGTGTCCTGGTACTCGTCGACGAGGACGTGGCGGAACCGGCGGCGGTAGTGCTCGGCGACGTCGGGGAACGCCTGGAGCAGGTTGACCGTGGTCATGATGATGTCGTCGAAGTCCAGGGCGTTGGCCTCGCGCAGCCGGGCCTGGTAGAGGGCGTAGGCCTCGGCGAGCTTCTTCTCGAAGACGTTGTCGGCGCGGGCGGCGAAGGTCTCCTCGTCGATGAGCTCGTTCTTGAGGTTGGAGACCTGGGCGCTGAAGGACTTCGGCGGGAACTGCTTGGGGTCCAGGTCCAGATCGCGGCAGACCAGGGCCATCAGCCGCCGGGAGTCGGCCGCGTCGTAGATCGAGAAGCTGGAGGTGAAGCCGAGCTTCTTGCTCTCCCGGCGCAGGATCCGCACGCAGGCGCTGTGGAACGTCGAGACCCACATCGCGGCCGAGCGCGGGCCGACGAGCTCGGCCACCCGCTCCTTCATCTCGCCGGCGGCCTTGTTGGTGAAGGTGATCGCCAGGATCTGGCCGGGGTGGACGTGCCGGGCGGCCAGCAGGTGCGCGACGCGGTGGGTGAGGACCCGGGTCTTGCCCGAGCCGGCGCCCGCGACGATGAGCAGCGGGGAGCCGGAGTGGACCACGGCGGCGCGCTGCTGCTCGTTGAGCCCCTCCAGCAGCTGCGCGGCGTCGACGACGGGCCGCTCGGCGCCGTCGCGGTAGTGGGCGTCCCGGATCACGCCGAGGGCGTGCGGCGGCGCGCCGAAGTCGAAGTGGCCGCCGAACAGGTCGTCCGGCAGCTCCTCCGCCTCGTGCTCGTGCTCGCCGGGCGGCGGGGGCGGGGGCTCGTCCGCGGGCGGTTCGAGGTCGGCCAGGAAGTGGTCGTCGAAGAGACTGCTCATCGTCGTAGAAGTCTAGGCCGCCCCACCGACACCGCGGGCGGTGCCCGTGAAGAGCGTGCGGGGAGGCCGCCCGGGAGACTTGTCGGGATTTGAAATGATCCGTAACCCGAAGATCACAAAATGGCTTCGGACATATCGCCGTCCGGCCTTCACACAAGCCACATGATGTGGCTAGCGTGCTCGCTCAGTCGTTCGTTCCCCCTACCACCCGGCGACCGTGCCGAAACGAACGGCCACCGCTGAGTCCGGCCACGGCCGGAGCCGGGGACCCACCCTTGCCCCGCCTGCTCCCCACAAGCAGACGGCGCGCACCACCTGGGGTGAATCGGTTTCCTCCCGGCACGGAGGTGTACGTCAGGTACACCACCCGTGCGGGTGGAGCCGTAGGGCAGCCTTCCGAAGCCCGAACCCGACAGCTAACCCGGTAAGCGGTCCACGGAAGGAGCGCCTGCGTTGGCGTCACACCGCAAGCCGCGGCCCAGCCCGCTGTCCGCCGCCGGCCCCCGCGCGGCGCTGGGGATATCCACCGCCGCCCTGGCCACCGTCACCCTGCTCAGCGAGAGCGCGTCGGCCGCCCCGGTCTCCGCCGCCCCGGCCGCCTCGCATCCGTCCATCGAGCAGGTCCAGGCCCAGGTCGACAGCCTCAACCACCAGGCCGAGGTGGCCTCGCAGCGCTACGACGCGGCGCAGGAGAAGACGCAGGCCGAGCGGAAGGTGATGGACTCGCTGCTGGAGCAGGTCGCGCGGAACGCCGAGCAGCTGAACGCCTCACGCCGGGCGCTCGGGCAGTTCGCCGCCGCCCAGTACCGCACCGGCGGGCTGGACCAGACCGCGACCTTCCTGCTGTCCACCAACCCGCAGCAGTACTTCGACCAGCAGCACGAGATGCGGCGGGCGACCGCCAAGCAGCAGCAGCTGCTCGCCACCTTCGAGGCGCAGCAGGCCGCGGCCGCCCGGCAGCGCCAGAACGCCGGCCGGGCCCTGGCCGACCTGACCGCGGCGCAGACGCAGCTGGAGACGGAGAAGCGGACCGTCCAGCAGAAGCTGGCCGCCGCCCAGGACCTGCTGAACACCCTGACCGCGCAGCAGAAGGCCCGCCTGGCTGCGATCCAGAAGCAGAAGGACGACGCGGCCGCCGCGAAGGCCGCGCAGCTCGCCGCCGCGGCCAAGAAGACGGCGACGACGGCCACGGCGGGCACCGGCGGCACCGGCACGGGTTCGGTCGCCGGGGCGAGTACGGCCGCCGCCAAGGCGGTCGCGTTCGCCCAGGCCCAGCTCGGCAAGCCCTATGTGTGGGGCGCGACCGGCCCGGCCTCCTACGACTGCTCGGGGCTGACCCAGGCCGCGTGGGCGGCCGCCGGCGTCACGCTGCCGCGCACCACCTGGGAGCAGGTCAAGGCCGGGACCTCGGTGTCCACGGCGAACCTGCGCCCCGGTGACCTGGTGTTCTTCTACAGCGACATCAGCCACGTCGGCATCTACATCGGCGGCGGGATGATGATCCACGCGCCGCACACCGGCACCGTCGTGAAGGTCGCGCCGATCAGCGAGATGCCGGTCTACGGGGCCGTGCGCCCCTCCTGACGCCCTGGTCCCGGGCCGCCTGGGCCCCCGAGCCGGACCGTCCGGGACCAGGGACCAACTTCACACAACTCCATACGACTGAACACAGCGACGAGGGCGTCACTGCCACAGCACGGCGATGAAGATGTTGGCCATGGTCAGCCCGCCGACGGTGGCGATGACGCCCTTGTCCACGGTCTCCTCGTCCCGCTTGACGTAGACGAGGATGAGGATCACCACCAGCACGGCGGCCTTGATCCCGAACTTGATGTTGTTCAGCGGCTGGTGGTCGGCCTGGTTCAGGCCGATCAGGATGATGCCGGTGACCAGCATGGTCAGGGCGCCGTGCAGCATGCCGGGAACGATGCGGGCCTCACCGCGGCCCATGGCCTTCATCTGGGTGAGGAAGCCGCCCAGCAGCGCGGCGATCCCGATGATGTGCAGTCCCACGAAGAAATTGATCAGTGTCTCCATGGCCCGGAGCCTAATTGGGCCCATAGCACCACCCGTCACCCGGGTGCGTCCCAACGGCGGCTTCGGTCCGGGCCGCCCGGCAAAACGGCGCACCGCGAGCCGGTCACGGTCTGACACGATCAGCGCCTGATCGGTTACGGACAGTCCCGGTCCACTCGCCTCCTCCCCGTCCCGGTGCGGTCTACCGTCCCGGTCCATACCGGTGCCATTCGGGCGCCGGATCCGAGGAGAGGAGGCGACATCACCCCGTGGCGTCGCATCGAAAACCCCTGCAGCGCGCCCTCACCGGAAGCACCGCCCGCGCGGCCCTGACGCTCGCCCTGACGGCCGCCGCCACCGCCGTGACCGCCGCCGCGGCGCAGCCCGGGCACGCGGCCGCCGCGCCCGGCCCCCGGCAGGCCCAGGCCGAGGTCGGCGACCTGTACCGGCAGGCCGAGCAGGCCACCCAGCGGTACGACGGTGCCCGGGAGCGGGCCGATGCCGCCCGCCGCCGGGTGGCCGACCTGCAGGACCAGCTCGCCCGCCGCACCGAGCGGATCAACGAGACCCGCGAGCACCTCGGCTCGCTGGCCGCCGGCCGCTACCGCACGGGCGGGATCGACCCCGCCGTCCAGCTGATCCTCTCCGACCGGCCCGACCAGTACCTGGAGAGCGCGGGTCTGCTCGACCGGATGGACGGCAAGGAGGCCGCGGCCCTGCGCGGGCTGGTCACGCAGCAGCGGCAGGCCCGGCGGCTGCGCGACGAGGCGGCCGGCCAGCTCGGCGCGCTCGCCGCGGACGAACGCGAACTGGCCGCCGCCAAGCGGACCGTCACCGCCAAGCTGGAGCGGGCCGGCGCCCTGCTGCGGCGGATCGCCCCCGCCCCGCGCCCGCAGTCCCCGCCGCAGCCGCAGCCCCAGGCACAGCCGGGCGAGGCGGGCGAGGCGGGCGACGACGTCCCACTGCTGCGCACCCTCACCGCCCGGGCGCTCAACCCGCGCGCCGGCGAGGCGGTGGCGTTCGCGCTGGCCCAGCTCGGCAAGCCGTACGCGTGGGGGGCGACGGGCCCGGGCTCCTACGATTGCTCCGGGCTGGTCCAGGCGGCCTGGCAGGCGGCCGGAATCGCGCTGCCGCGCACCACCTACAGCCAGATCAACGCCGGACAGCGCGTGCCGCGATCCGCGCTGGAACCCGGTGACCTGGTGTTCTTCTACTCGGGTGTCAGCCATGTGGGGCTCTACATCGGCGGCGGGCGGATGATCCACGCCCCCCACCCGGGCGCTCCGGTGCGGGTCGCGCCGATCTCGGAGATGCCGTTCGCGGGGGCCACCCGGCCGGTCTGACCGCCGGCGGGCGCCCGAGCGCCTCAGTGGGCGAACAGCTCCAGCTCCGTGGTGCGCAGCGAGACCGCGACGGGCGAGGGCAGGTGGATGACGGCGCCGAGCGGGCGGGTCACGCTGCTGCGGTAGGTGTCCTCCTCGGGCTCGCTGTGGACGGTGAGGGAGCGCTCACCGCGGTCCACGACGAGGTACACCGGAACGCCCGCCGCCGCGTACGCCGCCCGCTTGTCGGCCCGGATGCGGTGGTCGCCGTCCGCGTCGCCCGGGGTGACCTCGGCGACCATCAGCACGCCCGCGGGATCGGCCCACTCGCCCTGCCCGGTGAAGTGCCGCCGGGGCGCCAGCACCCCGTCCGGGCGCACCCGGCCGGCCTGCCCGCGGTCCACCTTCAGCCCCCGCCCCGGGTACAGGCGCAGGTCGGGCCGGTGGTGCAGGAACTGCTCCAGCAGCCACATGACGATCTCGTCGTGGTCGCCGTCGGCCGGGAGCCGGGCGCCGATCCCGCCCCGGGCGTACTCCAGCCGCACGGTCTCCGGTGCCCCGCGGGCGACCTGCTCGAACTCCTCGGCCGTCATCTGCGGCCGGTGGGGGCTGCTGGGCGTCATGGCATCGGCCTCCCTGCCTCCATGGTGCTCCGCGGCCCACCATCCGATGAACCCCATGAAACCTTACCGGGTTTACTTCTGAACCCGGTACACCTACCATCGCCGTATGACGGGCCTACGGGAGCGCAAGAAGGAGCAGACCCGGCGGCGGATCGCGGCCGCCGCGCTGCGGCTGTTCGCCGAACGCGGCTTCGACGCGGTCACGGTGAACGAGATCGCCGAGGCGGCCGAGGTCTCCAAGGTGACGCTGTTCGCCTACTTCCCCACCAAGGAGTCGCTGGTCCTGCACGGCATCGGCGAGGAGGACCTGGCGGGGATCGTCGCCGGACGCCCGCCGGACCGCTCGCCCCTGGACGCGCTGCGCGCCTCCTTCCGCGCCCTCGCCGCCGATCCCGCCCTGCCGCCCACGCCCGAGGAGACCGAGGCGCTGGTCACCCGGGTACGGGTGATCTTCGGCAGCCCCGCGCTGACCACCGCCGCGTCCGCCCTGCTGCACCGGCAGCGCGAGGCCCTCGCCGCGGCCCTGTCCACCGAGTACGACGAGCTGACCGCGGCGCTGATGGCCGCGCAGATCAGCGCCGCCGTGCAGACCGTCCAGGAGGTGTTCCTCCGGCGCCTGGCCGACGGGATGCCGCTCGGCGAGGCGGCCCGCCGGCTGGCCGACGACGTGGAGCTCGCCTTCGACCTGCTGGCCGGCGGCCTGCCGGACACCGGGAACCGCCCGCCCCGAGAAGGAGGACGCTGACATGCGCGCCCGAGGGATCAACTACGACACCGGCCTGTTCCCCGGCGCCCAGGACAGCCGCCCCGTCTTCGAACCGGCCGCCGTCCGCCGGGACATGGCGGTCATCGCCAGCGAACTCCACTGCGACACCGTGCGGATCTCCGGCCGCGACCCCGCCCGCATCCGCACCGCCGCCGAACTCGCCGCCGCCGAGGGCCTGGAGATCTACTACTGCCCCTTCCCGGTGGACGAACCGCCCGCCCGGATGCTCGCGCTGTTCGCCGAGTGCGCCGCCGACGCCGAGCGGCTGCGGCGGGACGGGGCCGCGGTGGTGTTCGTCACCGGCTGCGAGACCAGCGCGTTCGGCTCCGGCTTCCTGCCGGGCGCCGGCTACATGGACCGCCTGACCGCCATGGTCACCGGCGACCTGGCGTGGTGGACCTCGCTCGGCGACGTCCTGGAACGCTTCGCCGCCTACCTCTCCGAGGCCGCCGCCACCGCCCGGGCCCGCTTCGGCGGCCCGCTCACCTACGCGTCGGGCCCCTGGGAGTCCGTCGACTGGACCCCGTTCGACATCGTCGGCGTCGACGCCTACCGCGCCGCCTACAACGCGGCGGACTTCCGCGACGAACTCCGCGGCCACCTGGCGCACGGCAAGCCCGTCGCGATCACCGAGTTCGGCACCTGCGCCTGGCGGGGCGCCGGCGAGCGCGGCGGCTGGGCCTGGCGGCCGCCCGAGGACGCGGTGCGCGACGAGGACGAACAGGTCCGCTATCTCACCGAGTTGATGGACGTCTTCGAGGAGGAGGGCGTCGACACCGCCCTGTGGTTCACCTTCGCCGGCTTCAACCACCCCGGCGACCGCGACCTGGCCTCCTACGGCGTCGTCCGGATGCTGGACGCGACCCGCTGGGAACCCAAACGCGTCTTTCACGCCATGGCCGCCCGCTACGCCCGGAAGAAGGCCTGAACGCCCCCAACCGCCCGGGAGGACATGGGAAACTCGGGCCATGGGCCTTGCACGCTGGTACCGCAGGCGGCACATGCGCGACCCGGTGCCGGGCGCGTTCCGGGTGCTGCGGGCTGCCACGCTGGACATCGACAACGGCCACCACCGGATCCGGATGTCCGGCGTCGTGGAAGCCTCCGAAGCCGCCGGGGTGCCGTCGCGCCCCGCGGTCCTCACCCGGGTCTTCGACGCCGAGGACGACCTGCCCGGCGGCGGCTCGCAGTTCCCGGCCACCATCGACCGCGCCCGCCCCGAGATCTTCGAGGTGCACTGGGCGCCGCCGGCCGCGTCGATGACCGCGCTGATGGCCCGCCGGGCCCACGACGAACGCGCCGCCCGGGCCGCCCGCCTGGGCCTCGACCCGTCCGCGCTGCCCCGGGACGAGCCCGAACCGGAGGGCTTCCGCGACGCGTTGGGCCGCGCCGCCCAGGCCGCGATGGGCGACCCGGAACGCCTCCCCGACGGGCGCACCCCCGTCTCGGTCGCCGAAGCGGAACGCCTCTGCCGGGAGGGCGAGCCCGCCACCGCGGTGATCAGCGCGATCGACTACCTCAAGCTCCCGGCCCGCTCGCTGCCCGTCAAGGGCGCCAGCCTCGCCGACGTCGCCCTGGACATCCGCCGCGCGGACGGCACCACCTACTCGACCATCGCCCGCTTCGGCTTCCGCACCCCGGCCCGCCGCGCCCAGATCGGCTTCGCCGGCGCCGAGGTCCCGGTCCGCATCGACCCCGCCGACCCCACCCGCGTCACCCTCGACCGCGGGGCGCTGCCGCCGCTGCCGTGAACCACGGGCTCGGCGAGGGAATCACACCAGCCGGCGGGCCGTCGCCCAGCGGGTGAGTTCGTGGCGGTTGGAGAGCTGGAGTTTGCGCAGCACCGCGGAGACGTGGCTTTCCACCGTCTTCACCGAGATGAACAGCTGCTTGGCGATCTCCTTGTAGGCGTAGCCGCGGGCGATCAGGCGCAGCACCTCGCGTTCGCGCTGGGTGAGGCGGTCGAGGTCCTCGTCGACGGGCGGGGCGTCGGTGGAGGCGAAGGCGTCCAGGACGAAGCCGGCCAGCCGGGGCGAGAAGACCGCGTCGCCGTCGGCGACCCGGAAGACGGAGTCGACCAGGTCAGGGCCGGTGATGGTCTTGGTGACGTAGCCGCGGGCGCCGCCGCGGATGACGCCGATGACGTCCTCGGCCGCGTCGGAGACCGACAGGGCGAGGAAGCGGACCGGCCGCTCGGGGTCGGCCGTCAGCGCCGCGCACCGGCGCAGCACCTCGACACCGCCGCCGCCCGGCAGGTGCACGTCGAGCAGGACGACGTCCGGCCGGGTCGCGGTCACCACGGCGACCGCCTGGTCGACGTCGGCGGCCTCGCCGACCACGTCGACGCCGGTGGTGGCCGTGTCGCCGATCTCGGCCTGCACCCCGGTGCGGAACATCCGGTGGTCGTCGACGAGCACGACCCTCACCCGGCGCTCTTCCCGGCCCTGGTCCCCGCCCTGCTCCGTCATGCCGTCGCCCTCTCCATCTCCAGCTCCACCTCGGTGCCACCGCCCGGCGCGGCGCGCAGGACGGCGCGGCCGCCGTTGCGCTGCATGCGGCCGATGATCGACTCCCGTACGCCCATCCGGTCCGCGGGCACCTGTTCCGGGTCGAAGCCCGGGCCGCGGTCCCGTACCGACACGAACACCCTGGTCTCCTCGGCCTCCGCGTACACCTGGACCCCGGCGGTGCCACCGTACTTGGCCGCGTTGACCATCGCCTCGCGTGCCGCCTGCATCATCGCGCCCAGCCGGGCGTCGAGGGGGCAGTCGCCGACGCAGACGACCTCCACCGGGACGCCGTGCGCGTCCTCCACCTCGGCGGCGGCGCGGCGCACCGCCTCGGCGAGGGTGGCCGGCTCGTCCTCGCGGCCGTTGCCCTCCGGACGGTACAGCCAGTTGCGCAGCTCCCGCTCCTGGGCCCTGGCCAGCCGGGCGACCTCGCGGGGGTCGTCGGCGCTGCGCTGGATCAGGGTCAGGGTGTGCAGGACGGAGTCGTGGACGTGGGCGGCGACCTCGGCGCGCTCCTGCGCCCGGATGCGCATCATGCGTTCCTGGGAGAGGTCCTGCGTCATGCGCAGGATGTACGGGCCGGCCAGCAGCGCGATGCCGGCCACCACCGCGAGCGACGCCTGAAGGACCGCGCCCAGGTACTTCGCCGACCCCTGGAGCAGCAGGAAGCCGGTCATGCCGGCGCCGACCAGGATCACCCCGGCCGCGCCCCGGGCCACCGGCAGCAGCCGCCTGCTGCGGCCGAGCTGCGCCCAGCGGGCCCGGCGGGCGTTGTCGGCCTGCCGCCACACCAGGGCGACGCCCGCGCCGATCAGCAGCAGCGGGCCGACGTAGCCGTTGGCGGCGCCCAGGTCGAGGTTCTTCACCAGCGAGACGCCGCCCGCGACCATCACCAGCGCGGCGATGACGTGCCCGCGGTGCGGCCGGGGCCGTCCGCGCAGCCAGCCGCGGTAGCCGGGTTCGCGGGCGGCGTCCACGCCGCCCACCCCCAGCGGCACGACGAACCAGAACGCCGCGTAGACCGCGATGCCCAGCCCGTGCACCGCGGCCAGCAGGACGAACGCCACCCGCACCCAGGTCACCGGTAGCCCCAGATGCCCGGCAAGACCTCGGGCCACCCCGCCGACCACCCGGCCCTCCGAGCTGCGGTACAGCTTCGGCGGCGGGGCGTCGCGGTCGTCGCGCGCCGACGCGGAGGAGGGCGCGGCGGACGGCGCGGCGGAGGCGGGCGTGACTGGCATGTCAGGCATCGTCACACGGACGGCGGGGCCGCGGCATCAGGGTTGTCCCGGTGAGGTCCCTGACGGCCCGGTTCCGGGGCCCGGATCAGGGACGGACCAGGGTCCTCACCGATACCGGCGCGCGGGGCGACCGGCCACCATGGTGGGCATGACGGACGAGACCCGGGACGCGCCGCGGCCGAGCGCGAGGACCGCGCTGACCCGCAGCAGGCGCCAGAAGATGATCGCCGGTGTGTGCGGCGGGGCGGGCCGCTGCTTCGGCATCGACCCGGTGGTCTTCCGCGTGGTCCTGGCGGTGCTGGCGCTCAGCGGCGGCATAGGGCTGGTCGCGTACGGGATCGGCTGGCTGCTGATCCCGATGGAGGGCGAGGACGAGACCGAGCTGCGCCGGCTGCTGTCCGGGCGGGTGGAGGGCCCGGGGGTGGCGGCGGTGCTGTGCGCGCTGGGCGGTTCCGCGCTGTTCCTGTCGAACGTGGACAACGGCGACACCGAGCTGTTCTCGGTGCTGCTGCTGGGGGCGCTGGGTGCGGCCGTGTACGGGTCGCGGCAGCGGCGGGCGGGCGGCGGCGCGGGCCCGGAGGGCGACGTTCCGGCGGGGGCCGCGGCGTCCGTCTCCGGCACCCCGCCGGCCGCGGGGCCGCCGCCGGCGACCGCGCCCTCGTGGTGGCGCGAGCCGCGTCCCGGCGCGTATCTGTGGGGGCCGGAGGACGGGCCGCGGGACGAGCCGGAGGGCCCGGCGGGCGCCCGGGTGCGGTTCGAGAAGGACCTCGGGGATGCCGGGAGGGACGTCGGCAGGGACTTCGGGAGGGACTTCGCGGGGCGTTTCGGGCGGGACGGCGTGCCGGGGCCGGAGGACCACGGCGGGTGGATCCGGCCGCCGCGCCACAACCGCCCGCTGTTCGGCCTGGCGTCCTTCCTGCTCGCCGTGGCCGCGGCGGCGGTGGCGGGCGCCCTGTCCTGGCACCGGCACCCGCTGGGCACCACGCTGGAGATCGCCCTGGTGGCGGCGCTGGGGGTGCTGGGGGTCAGTCTGGTGCTCGGGGCGCTGCTGGGGCGCTCGGGCGGCGGGACGGTGTTCTGGGCGCTGGTGGCCTCGGCGCTGCTGGTGGGGGCGGCGGCGCTGCCGAAGTCGGTGGGGCCGAGCTGGTCGGTCACCACCTGGCAGCCGGCCGGGGCCACGCATCTGCGACCGCGGTACACGCTGGGCGCGGGCCGCGGCACGCTGGACCTCACCGGCCTGAACCTGCGCGGCGGCACGGCCACGACCAGCGCCGACGTGGGCGCCGGCGACCTGCTGGTGCGCGTGCCGCGGGACGCGACGGTGCGGCTGACCGCGCGGGTGGGCCTGGGCGATCTGCGGCTGCCGGGCAGCGGGCCGCACGGGGTCGAGGTGGCCCCCGGCCGCACCCGCACGGTGACGCTGGCGCCGCCCGCCGGGCAGCCGTCCGGCGGCACCGTGGTGCTGACGGCGACGGTGTCCGTCGGGCAGCTGGAGGTGGTCCGTGACCAGCCGTGACGACGCGCCGCGGGTGCGGCCCGGCGCGATCGTCGCCGGCCTGGTGTTCCTGGCGATCGCCGCGGGCTACGGTCTGGACGCGGCCGGGCGGTGGCACCCGTGGCCGCTGCTGGCGGTGCCCGCCGCGGCCGGCGGCCTGGTCCTGGCCGGGATCACCGGCGCGACGGCCGGGGCGGTGCGGCGCCGGCGGCGCCGGGTCATCGGCCGCGGCGCCGGGCGATGAGCCGGTCCAGGGAGAACGACGGCGCCCCGGCGACCAGCAGCGGCAGCCACGCCATCAGGTACACCAGGTCGTTGCCGTAGTAGTACGGGGTCGTCGCCCAGCTCACCGTCAGCCACAGGCTCAGCGAGATCAGCGCCCCGCCGGCCGCCGCGATCCGCGCCAGCAGCCCGAGCAGGGTGCCGATCCCGACGGCCAGTTCCCCGTAGGCGATGGCGTGCCCGAAGGCGCCCGGGTTGCGCAGCGCCAGATCGACCATGGCGGGGATGGCGGCGCTGCCGCGGACCGCGTGGAGGGTGTCGATCAGGGAGCCGGGTCCGCCGCCGGGGGCGAAGAACGCCGTGCTGGTCAGCTTGTCGATCCCGGCGTAGGCGAACGTCACTCCGAGGAAGACCCGCAGCGGCAGCAGCGCGTGGCGGGCGACCGTCGCGCGCCACAGGTCACGCGCCCCCAGGCCGCCGGGGCCACCGGACTCCCCCGGTATCCGGTGTGCCCCGCGTATCGCATCCGTCCTGGCCATCTGTCGAACCCGCCTTCCGCCACCGCGCTCGCGTCCCTTGCGGAGCCCTACGGCAACGGGGGCGTCCGCGTTCAACGGGTCCGCGGATTTGGGAGGTTCAGCCGAACAGATCCGCTTCGGAGCGGGTGATCTGCTGGTACAGCGGCTGGTAGTTGATCCAGGCGACGAGGTCGTTGCCGAGCTGGTCGCGGGTGAGCACCGCGTTCTCGTGGCTGATCGGCACGGGCGTGCCGGCGGCCTTGGCGGTCAGCTGCACCTGGCAGGAGCGTTCCATGGTGATGAACCACCAGGCGGCGGCGTCCACCGAGTTCCCGACCGTGAGCAGGCCGTGGTTGCGCAGGATGACGGCCTTGTGCGGGCCGAGCGCGGCGGCGATGCGGCGGCCCTCCTCACGGTCGAGCACCACGCCGGTGTAGTCGTCGAAGAGCGCGTGGTCCTGGTAGAAGGCGCACACGTCCTGGGTGATGGGCTCGAGCAGTTCGCCGAGCGCGGACAGGGCGCGGCCGTAGGTGGAGTGGCTGTGCGCCGCGGCGACGACGTCCGGGCGGGCCTGGTGGACCTCGGAGTGGATGGCGAACGCGGCCTGGTTGACGTGGTAGCGGCCCTCGACGACCTGGCCTTCGTGGTTGACCAGGATCAGGTCGCTGACCGTGATGTGCTTGAAGGACATCCCGAACGGGTTGACCCAGAAGTGGTCGGTGAACTCCGGGTCGCGGGCGGTGATGTGGCCGGCGACGCCCTCCTCGAAGCCGAAGCGGCCGAACAGCCGCAGGGCCGCGGCCAGGCGCTCCTTGCGGTGCTGCCGCTCGGCCGCGACGTCGTCGAAGGTCTGCGGCAGCGCGAAGTGGAGCTGCTCGGTGGGTATCGGCTGCGGGGCGGGCCTGGGCGCCGCGGGCTCGGTCAGGGACTCGGGCATAGACGTCATGGCCGGAAGTTACCGCTAGGTAGGGCCGGGGGCCAGGGGTCTGCGGGAGCCTTCCGTGTTCACGGCTCCTGGGCCGGGCGCGGGGCCGGCCCGGCGCTGTAGGCCACGTCGGGCCGCAGCCGGGTGCCGGAGAACAGCCGCGGGATCGTCACCAGGGTGTAGCCGCGGGCCCGCAGCCCGTCGACGATGGACGGGACGGCCGCGACGGTGGCCGGGTAGGTGTCGTGGAGCAGCACGATCGCTCCGGGCCGGGCGGCGGCCAGCACCCGCCGTTCGATGACGGCCGCGTTGTGGACCTTCCAGTCCCGGGGGCTGACGTTCCACAGGATCACCGGCATGCCGGCCGCGGCGAGCACCGTGGTGTTCCGCGCCCCGAACGGCGGCCGCATCAGGTCCGGGGTGGTTCCGGTGGCCCGGGCGATGTCGCGGGCGGCGGTGCCGATCTGGTCGCGGACGCGGGCGGCCGGGAGCCGGGTGAGCCGGGGGTGGCTGACGGTGTGGTCGCCGATCGCGTACCCCTCCTCGAAGGCGCGCCGGACCAGTGCGGGAAGGGCGAGGGCGTGCTGCCCGGTGACGAAGAAGGTGGCCTCGGCGTGCCGCCCGTCCAGGATGTCGAGGAGGGCGGCGGTGTAGGGGGACGGGCCGTCGTCGAAGGTCAGGGCCACGCAGGCGGTCCGGGAGCAGTCCACGGACGGTGGGGGGACGGTGGCGGGCGGCGTGTGCCGCGGCGCGGCGGTGCCGCTGACCGGCGGGGTGGGCGGGGACAGTGGTGACGGGGGTGACGGGGACAGGGACGTCCAGGGGCGCCCGAGGCCGCCGACGGGCGGCGAGTGGGGGCCGCCGACGGCGACCGCCACGACCACCAGGGCCGCCGCGGCCAGCAGGGCGGCCACCGCCAGGGCGGCTCTGGCCGCTGTCCCCATTCGGCCCCCTTCACCATGCGCCAGCCTTTATGGGTTTTCACCCCTTTTGTCGGTTTACCCGGCCGCGGGGCGCCGCACACGGCACCGCGCCCCGCCCGGAACGGCTCGGGCGGGGCGCGGCGGCGGGCTGTGCGGGATCACTCCCACTCGATGGTGCCCGGGGGCTTGCTGGTGACGTCCAGGACGACGCGGTTGACGTCGGCCACCTCGTTGGTGATCCG
>JBEHXI010000144.1:0-18246 GCA_048498775.1 Actinomycetota bacterium
CCACCGGCGGAGAGCCGCCGGACCAGCCGGAGGGGACGGGTCGGGGTGGGGTTGCAGGGACGCTGGAGCATATGTGTGGCGCCCGGAACCTCTGGGTTCCCGAACGAAGGCCAGTCAGGGCGCCGTAAATGTGCTGTCCCAAGGCCCCACCCCGACTCGGCCCCGACCCACGCACCCCGGCACCGCGCACCCCCAAAAGGCCCGCACCCCGAGCACCACGGTCACCCTGCTCTGGGCGACCACGGCGCACCCCGTGCACCTACGGCACCCCGAGCACCCAAGGCCCTAGCCGACGGTCACGTCCGCGTCCGCGTCGTAGAAGGACAGGCAGCCCTTGATCGCGGCGACCTCCGGATACGGGTTCTCGTAGGACCAGGCCACATCGGGCCGCAGATGCTCGCCGTCCCGGAACGCCCAGTAGGAGGCCTTGCCCTTGTAGGGGCAGGCGGTGACGGTGTCGGTCGGCTGGAACAGCTCCAGGCGGACGTCCTCGGGCCGCAGGTAGTAGCGCACCGGCAACCCGGTCTCGTGCAGCAGCAGCGGCCGCGTGGTGTCGGCGACCGTCTGCCCGTCGATCACCACCGTGACGCGCTGTGAGCCGGGTTCCACGGAGACGTGGTGGTCGGGGTCTCGGTTCGGCACGGGATCTCCCCTTTCCGGGCGGGGGCTTTTCCAGTCTCAACGCCCGTGGGCGCATCCGCGATTCCGCCGCGCCCCGGGCATGCGACGGCCCCGGCAGCACACCGCTGCCGGGGCCGTCCTCGGAGGGCTCAGAAGCCGGGGGTCCAGGTGATGTTGTGGTGGGTGCCGATCAGGGCGGCCAGGATCACCACGTCGGCGATGCCCAGGGCGATGCCCAGGGCCGCCCGTCCCCGGCGGCGGGTGCCGCGGGCGAGGGCGACGCCGCCGAGGATGGCGGCCAGCGGCCCGAAGACCACGTTGAACACGAAGGTGCCCAGCAGCCCGAGGATGAACGAGGCGACGGCGGTGCCGTCGGCGTCCGAACGCGTTGCGACCCGGTTGTGGGCGGGAGCGACGGAGTGCATGGTTCAGCTTTCCTTTGCCGGGTGGAGGGGAGGGCGCGCCCGGGGCGCGCCCGCGTTCAGTGGTTCCTGGCGCGGTGCATGCGCTCGCGGAGGAAGAACGCCAGCAGCCATCCGCCGATGACGACCCCCGCGGCCACGAAGACCGGGGTGGTGGCGTACGCGGCGGTGCCGAACAGGGTTCCCAGCGCGATGACGATGAGGACGAGAGCCATGACGGCGTGATCTCGCTTTCTCGGTCTCGGTGCGGCGAACACTCGGTGAACGTTCGTCATTACAGTTGTTCACTGATGCTTCCAGCCTACCCTGGCGCAAAACAGAGAACGACTGTTTACTGGATGATGTGAGTCACACCCTAGGGACAAGAGCCGCCCAGAAGGCGCGTACCCGCCAGGCCTTCCTGGACGCCGGGCTGCGGCTGGTCGAGGACCAGAGCCTGAGCAGCGTCGGGCTGCGCGAGATCACCCGTGAGGTCGGGGTCGCCCCCGCGGGCTTCTACCGCCACTTCCGAGACATGGCCGATCTGGGGGTCGCGCTGGTCGAGGAGTCGTTCGGCAGCCTCCACGCGATGGTGCGCGCCATCCGCGGCGAGCAGACCAGGGCCGACGAGGTCATCGACGGCACCGTCGAGGTGATCGCCCGTTACGTCCGCGACCACCGCGCCCACTTCCGGTTCATCGCCCGGGAACGGCACGGCGGCGTACGGCAGGTGCGCGAGGCCATCGCCGCGGGCCTGAACAGGTTCACCGAGGAACTGGCCGCGGACCTCGCCGCGCAGCCGGTCTCCGCCGGCTGGACCCCCGAGGACGTGCGGATGCTCGCCGACCTCTATGTGGAGATCATGGTCGCCACCGCCGCGGACTTCCTCGAAGTGCCCCCCGGACAGCCCGCGCTGGAGGAGCGGATCGCCTTCCGGGCCCGGCGCCAGCTGCGCCTGATCGCCTTCGGCCGGCGGCACTGGCTGGACGATCCCTCAGGGCCCCCCGGCTGAGTTCCAGGCATGCCCGGGGCGCCGCCGGGAAGACGGACGCCACGCGCACCGGGGCGCGGTGCCACCGGTCGACGCGTCCGGGAGGCTTGAGATGGCGTCCGCTGACCTTCATGCGAAGGACACGGCAACGATCAGGACGTCGGTTCCGGCGAGACTGGACCGGCTGCCCTGGTCCCGCTGGCACTGGATGATCGTGATCGGGCTGGGCACGGTGTGGATCCTCGACGGCCTGGAAGTGACCGTCGTGGGCAACATCGCCTCACGCCTGTCCGAGCACGGCAGTGGCCTTGCCATCAGCAGCGCCCAGGTCACCGGCGTCGCGGCCGCGCTGTACGTCGCCGGCGCCTGCGTGGGTGCCCTGTTCTTCGGATGGCTCACCGACCGCTACGGCCGCAAGAAGCTCTTCCTCGTCACGCTCGCGGTCTACCTGGCCGCGACCGCGCTGACCGGGATCTCCTTCCAGTCGTGGTGGTTCTTCGCGTTCCGCTTCCTGACCGGCTTCGGCATCGGCGGTGAGTACGCGGCCATCAACTCGGCCATCGACGAGCTGATCCCGGCCGCCCACCGCGGCCGGGTGGACCTCATCATCAACGGCAGCTTCTGGGTCGGCGCGGTCGGCGGCTCGCTGCTGTCCGTGGTGATGCTCAACACCGCGCTGTTCCCCGCGAACGTCGGCTGGCGGCTGACCTTCGGCCTCGGCGTGGTCCTCGGCCTGGTGATCCTGCTGGTGCGCCGCAACGTCCCCGAGTCGCCGCGCTGGATGTTCATCCACGGCCGCGGCGCGGAGGCCGAGGAACTGGTCGCCGCCATCGAGGAGCGGGTCGCCGCCGAGACCGGCCGCCCGCTCGAGCCGGTGGACCGGGAGATCACCATCCACCAGCGCAAGAGCATCGGCCTGCCGACCATCGCGAAGACCGTCTTCCGGTCCTACCCGCGCCGCACCGCGCTGGGCCTGGCCCTCTTCATCGGCCAGGCGTTCCTCTACAACGCGATCACCTTCGGGTTCGGCGCGATCCTCACCGCGTACTTCAACGTGCCGTCCGGGTCGACCGGTTACTACTTCGTGGTCATCGCGGTCGGCAACTTCCTCGGCCCGCTGCTGCTCGGGCACCTCTTCGACACCGTCGGCCGCAAGCCGATGATCACGGGCACCTATGTGCTCAGCGGGCTGCTGCTGTTCGCGACGGCCTGGCTGTTCGGCCGGGGCGTGCTGACCGCCACCACGCTCACCGCCTGCTGGTGCGTGGTGCTCTTCTTCGCCTCCGCGGGCGCCAGCAGCGCCTACCTGACGGTCAGTGAGGTCTTCCCGATGGAGACCCGGGCGATGGCGATCGCCTTCTTCTACGCGGTCGGCACGGCGGCCGGCGGCATCACCGGACCCCTGCTGTTCGCCCGGCTGACCAGCTCCAAGGTGGTCGGCGACACGGTGCTGGCCTTCCAGATCGGCGCCACCCTGATGACGCTGGCGGGCCTGGTCGCCGCCTTCCTGGCGGTGCCGGCCGAGCGCAGGTCCCTGGAGGACATCGCCACTCCGCTCACCGCCGCACCGGTCACCGCGCCGCAGAGCGCCCACTGACGCGCGAGCGCTGGAAGGCCGGACCGGACCGCCCTGTCCTCGGGCGCGGTCCGGTCCGGCCGGTCGTCGGGGGACCGGTCAGCGCGGCGCCTTGCGGGCCGCGCGCAGGAACTCCCGGTTCATGGTGGCGATGGAGTCCAGCGGAATCCCCTTGGGACACGCCACCGCGCACTCGCCGGTGTTGGTGCAGCCGCCGAACCCCTCGGCGTCCATCGTGGCGACCATCTCCAGCACCCGGCTCTCCCGCTCCGGCGCGCCCTGCGGCAGCACGTTCAGGTGCACCACCTTCGCGGAGGTGAACAGCATCGCCGAGCCGTTGGGGCAGGCCGCCACGCACGCCCCGCAGCCGATGCACTCGGCGTGCTCGAAGGCGGTGTCCGCGACCGGCTTGGGCACCGGCGTGGCGTGCGCCTCCGGGGCGCTGCCGGTCGGCGCGGTGATGTAGCCGCCGGAGCCGATGATCCGGTCGAACGCCGAGCGGTCCACCACCAGGTCCTTGACGACCGGGAAGGCGGCGGCCCGCCAGGGCTCGACGTCGATGGTGTCGCCGTCGCGGAACTGCCGCATGTGCAGCTGGCAGGTGGTGGTGCGCTCCGGCCCGTGCGCGTCGCCGTTGATCACCATGCCGCAGGCGCCGCAGATGCCCTCCCGGCAGTCGTGGTCGAAGGCGACCGGCTCCTCGCCCCGCAGGATCAGCCGCTCGTTGAGGGTGTCCAGCATCTCCAGGAAGGACATCTCCGCGCTGATGCCGTCGATCTCGTACGTGGTCATGGCGCCGGGCTCCTCAGGTCCGCGCTGGCGCCAGATCCGCAGGGTGAGCCTCATGCGTAACTCCGCTGGGTGGGGTGGACGTGTTCGAAGACCAGGTCCTCGCGGTGCAGGACGGGCGCGCTGCCGGTGCCGGTGAACTCCCAGGCGGCCGCGTAGGCGAAGTGCTCGTCGTCGCGGGCCGCCTCGCCGTCCGGGGTCTGGCTCTCCTCGCGGAAGTGGCCGCCGCAGGACTCGGCGCGGTGCAGCGCGTCCAGGCACATCAGCTCGGCGAGCTCGAAGTGGTCGGCGATCCGGTTGGCCTTCTCCAGGGCCTGGTTGAGGTCCTCGCCGCTGCCGGGTACCTTCACCCGGCGCCAGAACTCCTCGCGCAGCGCGGGGATGCGCTCCAGGGCCTTGCGCAGCCCGGACTCGGTGCGGGCCATGCCGCACTCGTCCCACAGCAGTTCGCCGAGCTCGCGGTGGAAGGAGTCCGGGGTGCGGTCCCCGTCGACCGCCAGCAGCCGCCGCAGCCGGCCGGTGACGCCCTCGACGGCCTCGGTGACGGCCGGGTGCGCCGGGTCCACCTCCTGGTGGGGGTGGCGGGCGAGGTAGTCGCCGAGGGTGGCGGGCAGCACGAAGTAGCCGTCGGCCAGGCCCTGCATCAGCGCGGAGGCGCCGAGCCGGTTGGCGCCGTGGTCGGAGAAGTTGGCCTCACCGATCGCGAACAGCCCCGGGATGGTGGTCTGCAGGTCGTAGTCGACCCACAGCCCGCCCATCGTGTAGTGGATGGCCGGGTAGATGCGCATCGGCACCCGGTAGGGGTCCTCCGCGGTGATGCGCTGGTACATCTCGAAGAGGTTGCCGTACTTCTCGGCGACCTTCTCGCGGCCCATCCGCGCGATCGCGTCGGCGAAGTCCAGGTAGACGCCCTGGCCGCCGGGGCCGACACCGCGCCCCTCGTCGCAGACGTTCTTCGCCGCCCGGGAGGCGATGTCGCGGGGCACCAGGTTGCCGAACGAGGGGTAGACGCGCTCCAGGTAGTAGTCGCGCTCGTCCTCGGGGATCAGCTCCGGGCTGCGGGTGTCGCCCTTCGCCTTCGGCACCCAGATACGGCCGTCGTTGCGCAGCGACTCGCTCATCAGCGTCAGCTTCGACTGGTGGTCGCCGGAGCGCGGGATGCAGGTGGGGTGGATCTGGGTGAAGCACGGGTTGGCGAAGTACGCGCCGCGCCGGTGCGCCCGCCAGATGGCGGTGGCGTTGGAGTTCTTGGCGTTGGTCGACAGGTAGAAGACGTTGCCGTAGCCGCCGGAGGCGAGGACCACCGCGTCGGCGAAATAGGTGCTGACCTTCCCGCTGATCAGGTCGCGCGCGACGATGCCGCGGGCCCGGCCGTCGATGACGATCAGGTCGAGCATCTCGGTGCGCGGGTGCATCTCCACGTTCCCCGCCGCGATCTGCCGGGACAGCGCCTGGTAGGCGCCGAGCAGCAGCTGCTGGCCGGTCTGCCCGCGGGCGTAGAAGGTGCGCGAGACCTGCACCCCGCCGAAGGAGCGGGTGTCGAGCAGGCCGCCGTACTCGCGGGCGAACGGCACGCCCTGGGCGACGCACTGGTCGATGATCTCCACGGAGATCTGGGCGAGCCGGTGGACGTTGGACTCGCGGGCGCGGAAGTCGCCGCCCTTGACGGTGTCGTAGAACAGCCGCTGGACGGAGTCTCCGTCGTTGCGGTAGTTCTTGGCCGCGTTGATGCCGCCCTGGGCGGCGATGGAGTGGGCCCGGCGCGGGGAGTCCTGGTAGCAGAACTGCACCACGTGGTAGCCCTGTTCGGCCAGGGTGGCGCCGGCCGAGCCGCCGGCCAGGCCGGTGCCGACCACGATGACGGTGTACTTGCGGCGGTTGGCGGGGTTGACCAGCTTCGCCTCGAAGCGGCGCCGGTCCCAGCGGTCCCGGATGGGGCCGGCGGGCGCCTTGGTGTCGGCGACGGGCTCGCCGACCCGGTAGTCCGTGTAGGCGGTGTAGTCGGTGTGGTCGGTGTGGTCGGTGTAGGCGGTCATGTCAGCTCAGCACTCCGGTCATCACCGAGACGGGCACCGCGATGAATCCCGCGGTCACCACGAGGGCCAGTAGGGTGGCGGCGGCCTTCCAGGCGGCGTCACGGCGCCGGGAGGTGGCGCCCAGGGTCTGCGCGGCGCTCCACAGCCCGTGCCGGATGTGCAGGCCCAGGGCGAGCATCGCCACGATGTAGATCACGTCGGCGTACCAGTTCCGGAAGTCCGCGACGACGTTCTCGTAGGGGTGGCCGGGCCGGGCGAGCGGGTTCACGGTGAGCGTCGTCAGGTCCAGGAGGTGCCAGACGACGAACAGCGCCAGGATCACTCCGCCCCAGCGCATGGTGCGGGTCGCGTAGCTCGCCCGCGGCCGGGTGTGGACGTAACGCGCGGGGCGGGCGGCCAGGTCGCGGCGGGAGAGCTGGTAGGCGCTGACGCCGTGCAGCACCACCGAGGCGGCCAGCACCACCCGCATCAGCCACAGGAACCAGCCGTGGTGCAGCGCCGGCTCCCCGATGGTGCGCAGCCAGGCGGCGTAGCCGTCGAACTGGGCGGCGCCGAAGAACACCTTGAGGTTGCCCAGCATGTGGACCACGAGGAAGGCGAGCATGACCAGGCCGGTGACGGCCATGACGGCCTTCTTGCCGACGGTGGAGTTCCACAGGGTCGCCGAGGTGGACGGCCGTCGTGCCGTCCGAGTCGCCAGTGCCATGGCACCGACGGTAGGCGGGGGCGGTGGAATCGGTCCAAGACATGGTCCCGCTGGTTTCCATAGCGTGCGGCTATGGCGGCGTAGGGTCGGGCGCATGCAGCTGCACCAGCTCCGCTACTTCACGGCCGTCGCCGCCACCCGCCACTTCACCCGGGCGGCGGAGCGCGAGCACGTCGCACAGCCGTCGCTGTCGCAGCAGATCCGGGCTTTGGAACGGGAGCTGGGCGCCGAGCTGTTCCAGCGGGCCCGCGGGCACATCACGCTCACCGACGCCGGTGAGGCGCTGCTCCCGCTCGCCCAGCGCATCCTGGCCGACGCCGAGACGGCACGCCTGGAGGTGCAGGAGGTGGCGCAGCTGCGCCGGGGGCGGGTGCGGATCGGGGCGACACCGAGCCTGTGCGGCAGCCTGGTCCCCGAGGTGCTGCGGGTCTTCCACGAGCGCTATCCGGGCGTGGACCTGTTCGTGCACGAGGACGGCTCGCAGGACCTGGTGCGGGTGCTGACCGCCGGCGAGCTGGACCTGGCCCTGGTCATCGGCCCGGTGGCCGGGCAGGCCCCCGCCCTGGCCGCGACCGAACTGCTGCGCGAGGACCTGATGGTGGTCTCCTCGCCGGCCCTCCCGCCGCCGGCCCCGGGCGACTCGATCCGCATCGAGGATCTGCGCGACCAGCCGCTGGTGATGTTCCGGCACGGCTACGACCTGCGCGAGTTCACCACCGCGGCCTGCCGGGCGGCCGGCTTCGAGCCGGCGTTCACCGTCCAGGGCGGCGAGATGGACTCGGTGCTCGGCTTCGTACGCGCCGGACTGGGCCTCGCGGTGCTGCCGGGCATCGTGGCCGCGGCGTCGGGCCTGCGGGTCACCCCCTTCGCGGGGCGCGGGATGCAGCGCACCATCGCGGTCGCGCACCGCAAGGACGTCGCCCCGTCCCGGGCGGCCCGGGAGCTGCGGGACGTGCTGCTGGAGCACCTGCGGTCGGCGGGCGAGCGCAAGGCGCTGCCACCGGGCATCCGGCTGCTGGTCTGACGGCCGCGCCCGGGCGTTCGCGCGCATGGCGTTGTGCCCCGCGCGGGCGAGTGCAGCGGGGCACAACGGTCAGGAAAGCCCGTCCGGGAGATCCGGTGCGGTCAGGCCTTCCCGTTACTGCGGCGGCGCATCACGGCGAACGCGCCGCCGCCGCCCGCGAGGGCCAGCAGCGCGGCACCGGCGGCGACCTGCGCCGTGTCCGGTCCCTTCACGCTGCCGCCCGAACCGGTCATGGCGGCCCTGGTGACCATCGGGGCCGCCGTGGTCGTGGTGGTGGCCGTGGCCGTGGCCGTAGCGGTCGCCGTAGCGGTCACCGTCGCCGTGACGGTCGGCGTCGGGCTGGGCCAGGCGTTCGCCAGGGCGACGGGAGTGGCAAGGCCGATGGCGGCAGTGGCGGTAAGGGCAACGGTGGCTATGCGACCAGCGTGCATGGTTTCTCTCCAGCGCCGGATGCGGCCTCGGTGACCGCAAGAGGGAATTCCGGCGTATGGGGATAAAAACATCGTAATGACGCGTGTCGCGATGTGAGTAGGTCCGAAGCCGTCACCCCGATGCACCCCGGCGGTAGCCCAGATCGGGGTGTTTTCCCATGTCACACGGTGTGTCGCGGCAGTCGTAACCCACCGCCGCGCGGTCCCCCGCCCGGGTGAGCGCGTCAAGCCGACACACCGTCAGCCCGCCGAGGTCAGCGCCGTACACTCAGCCAGTCGCGCCGCGCCGGGAGTTCGACGGTCGCCGTGTCGCCGGGCCCGGCCGGCTCCGCCAGCGGCAGCCGCACCTCGAACCGCGCCCCCGGCCCGTCCGGCCGGTCCATGACCCGCACCGTGCCCCGGTGCAGCTCCGCCTGCTGCGCCACCAGCGTCAGGCCCAGCCCGGTACCGGGGCTGTCCGGGCCGCGCCGGAACCGCTGGAAGACCTCCTCCCGCGCCTCCGGCGGCACCCCGGGACCGCGATCGTCCACCGTCAGGACCGCGGTACGCCCCTCGGCCCGCAGCGTGACGGCGACCTCGGCGGCCTCGCCCGGGGCGTGCCCGTGCGCGAGCGCGTTGGCCAGCAGGTTGTCCACGATCATGCGCACCCCGGGCTCCCAGGCCCGCAGCGTCAGGCCCGCGTCGGCCCGCACGGTCACCCGCGCGCCGGGATGGTGGCGGGCGGCCTGCGCCGCCGACGCCTCGACCAGCTCGCCGGGATCCACGGCCCCGAACGCGTCCGCCTCCACCAGATCCCCCTGCGCGAGCGCGCGCAGCGCCGTCAGCAGCCCCAGCACCCGGGCGTGTTCGGCCCGCAGATCGGCCAGCACCTCGGCCCGCTCGGCGGCGTCCAGGTCCGGGTGCGCGGTGAGGATGTCCAGATTGGTCTGCATGCTCATCAGCGGAGTGCGCAGCTCGTGGGAGGCGGCCGCCGAGAACGACCGCGCGGTCTCGAGCGCCTCCCCGGTCCTGGCCGCCTGCTCGTCGTAGCGGGCCAGCAGCGTCTGGAGGGTGCGGGCGAGGTCGTCCACCTCCGTGACGCGCGACGGCCGGTGCTCCAGCCGCGCCGCGCTCACCCGTGGGTCCAGCCCGCCGGCCCGCCGTTGCAGCCGCCGCAGCGGCAGCGTCGCCCGCTCGGCGATCAGCAGCGCCAGCAGCGCCGCCACCGGCGCCGCGATCAGCGCGGTCAGCAGGACGCGGCCCCGCACCCGCTGCGCCTCGCGGTTGGGCAGCGCGGTGGACTGGAAGACCCACAGCGCGTCGCCCGCCCGGCCGCCGGTCACCGGCAGTTGCAGGGCCCGCCAGGACTGCGTGCCGACCCGGACCGTCACCGGGTCCTGCGCCGCCGCGGGCAGCGCCACGGCGTCGTCCGGCTGCGGCCCGCCCTCCGCCACCGGGGTGCCGTCCGGGCCGGCCACCACCCGCACGCCCACGTCCAGCGCCGCGGAGAACAGCCGCCGCTGCCGGGTGCGTTCCAGCTCCACGCGCCCGGCGCGGTCCAACCGGATCAGGTTGCGGGCCAGCGGCAGCACCACGGCCGCCCGGTCCCGCAGATGGGCGTCCTGCTCGGCGTGCAGGTCCCGGGTGACCAGCCGCAGCAGCAGCCCGCCGGAGGCCAGCACCAGCAGCGGCACGGTGACCCCGACCGCGACGGCGATGCGGGTCGACAGCCTCATGACGCGTCCGGCCGCAGCACGAAGCCCACCCCGCGCACCGTGTGGACGCACCGGGGCCGTCCGTCCGCCTCCAGCTTGCGCCGCAGATAGCTGACGAAGGTGTCCACCGCGTCGGTGCGCACCTCGAAGTCGTACCCCCACACCCGGTCCAGGAGCTGGTCGCGGGTGAGTACCACCCCGGCGTTGCGCGCCAGCACCTCCAGCAGCTCGAACTCCCGCCGGGTCAGCCGGACCGGGGCGCCCTGGTAGCTCACCTCGCGGGACGCCGGGTCGAGCACCAGGGTGCCGGCCCGCACGGTGTCGGACGGCGCGGGCGGGCGCCGCCGCAGCAGCGCCTGCAGCCGCAGTATCAGCTCCTGGAGGGCGAACGGCTTGACGAGGTAGTCGTCGGCGCCCGCCTGGAGCCCGGCGACCCGGTCCTTGACCTCGTCGAGCGCGGAGAGCATCAGCACCGGCGTGTCGTCGCCCGCCGCGCGCATCCGGCGGCAGACCTCCGTGCCGCTGAGGCCGGGCATGGACACATCCAGCACCACCAGGTCGGCCGGGCGGGCGCGCAGCTCGTCGAGAGCCTCCTGCCCGGTGCCCGCCAGGGCGACGGTGAACCCGCCCAGCCGCAGGCCCCGCCCCAGCGAGCGCAGGATCGCGGCGTCGTCGTCGACCACCAGGACACGGCCCACCGCTCAGCTCCCCGTCTTCACACGGCGTATCAGCGCCGCGAGGTGGATGGGGGTGGTGGTGACGACGGTGTCGGGCGTGTCGCTCTCGCGTATGTGCACTCCCGTGGTGGACACGGACACCTCCACGCAGTCGTTGCCCTGGGTGCCGCCGGAGAACGTGGACTTCTGCCAACGTGCGGATCTTGCGGATGAGGAGAGCACGGGTATGCCTTTCACAGGTCCCGGGCGACGCGCTGGATCAGGTCGCGCGACGCGTCGGCGTCCAGCGCCGACTCCGCGACCTTGTCCAGCAGCGCCCGGTGCTTCGCCAGGTGGGCTTCGGCGTGCAGCAGCAGATTGCCGTGCGCGGTGTCCACCTGGACGGTGTCGAGCTGCGGAACCCGGCCCTCCGCGTAGAGCATGGAGAACCCGGCGCCGGCGAAGGTGTCCACGTCGAAGGGGATGACGCGGATGGTGACGTTGTCCTGCTCGGAGAGGTCCAGGATGGTCTCCAGCTGGACCCTGGCCACCTTGGCGCCGCCCACCTTGATGCGCAGCGCGGCCTCGTGGATGATCGCGTCGAACCGGGTCGGCGGCTGGGATTCCAGCACCGACCTGCGGCGGATCCGGAAGGCGACCTCCGCCTCCAGGTCCTGCCGCGGCAGACCGGTGTTGACGTAGGAGAACGCGGCCCGCATGTGGTCCTCGGTCTGCAGGATCCCCGGGATGTGGACGACCTGGAACGTCCTCAGGCGCACCGCGTGGTGCTCCAGCTCCGCCAGGTCCAGCGCCCAGGGGTGCAGGATGCCGCGGTACTCCTCCCACCAGCCCCTGCCGCGCTCGTTCGCCATCTCCACCAGCGCGTCGACGTAAGCGCGGTCGTCGCACCGGTAGTAGTCCGCCAGGCGGCGGACGCGTTCCTCGCTGATCCCGCTGCGGCCCGACTCGACGTGGCTCATCTGCATCGGGTTCGAGGCCAGGAACGCGGCGGCGTCCCGCGCGGTGAAACCGGCGCGCTCGCGCATCTTGCGCAGTTCCGCGCCCAGGCGTTCCTGACGCGCGGTGGGGTTGCTCCTGGGTGGCATGCGATCCTTCCTCGGGCCGGGGGGACGGGCGCGCCGCGCAAGCATCGCACGGCCGGCTGTACCGGTCGCGCGGCTAAGTCACCAGGTCGCGCCGTCATGGCCTCGCTCCTCATGGCGTTGCTCCTCGCTGTGTCGGTGCGTCGCTCGTCGCGGGCCGGCGCCGGTGGGAGCCGTCGCGCTGCTGTGGGGGAGGCGCGCGGGCCCGGGCGTGGACGCCGCCTCCCGCACTCGTACACGCTTGGTGGCCCAAAGCTCAAGCGTTACCCGGAGGTTCGGCACGCAGTTGCCGTCCCCGGCAGGAAGGACGGGCATGCGAAACCGCCCCCGCGGGGCACGCGCGGGGGCGGTCGTTCGTACGGCTGCCGCTGTGTGCGGCCCGCCGGCCGGACCCCGGGTGGTGCGGCGCCGCTCGGACGGCGCCGCGGGCCCGGCCGGCGGGACGTCCGGTCAGGCGGTCTCGGCGGTCCAGCGCTGCTCCCGGCCCACCTCGGAGTTCTCCGCCTCCATGCTGTGGGTGGCGCCCAGGACGTATCCGCCGGAGATCCGCTTGGCGACGTTCAGGTAGCGGAGGCCGGTGATGGAACGGTAGGAGATGCGGCCCTCGTCGTCCCGGTGCACCGCGAAACCGTGGCCGTACTCGGCGAGCCGGGCACAGGAGAAGTCCTCGGCGTACCCGGGCACGACGCACCGTTCGGTGCCCATGTTCCGCAGCGTGCCGGAGGCCGGGTCCACCGTCCACAGCCCGTACCGGCTGTGGTGGGAGCACTCGGCCAGGGCGTAGGCGGTGTAGTGGGGGCGGTCCTCGGCCGTCAGGCAGGAACCGGTGGCCATGTTGCGGAGCAGGAACGGCTCCGCCGGCAGGCCGCGGTACCGGCGGTGCTCCTGCGGGGCGGAGTGGTGGCGCACGGCATGGTGGCGGCGCGCGTGGTGCCGGCCGTGGTGGCCGTCGTGCGCCTGGGCGGCGGCAGCGGGGGCGGCCAGGGCGGTCAGGGCGGACGCGGCGGCCACCAGGGTGGTGAGCGCGGTGCGCGCGTGGCTGCGGTGGGACATGGCGGGTTCTCCTCGGTCATGGGCCCCGGCAGGGTTGGTACGGGTCTCCCAGTGTTCGACCGGCCCGGAGCCGGAGAACCGATTGCTCCACCTGTGGGCGGGGCGGCCACCCCGCTCAGCGCCGCAGGGTGCGGGGGGCGCGCGCCGGACGGGCGCCGGACGCCGGGGGAGCGGCGGTGGGGGCGGCGGTGGGGGCGGCCACCGCGCGGGCCGCCCCGGGCGCGAACAGTCCGCTGTAGGCGTCGGTGCTGTCCGCCGGGGCGTGGTCGTTGGTCTCGACGAGGATCGGGCGCACCCCGGCCCCGTCGCGCACGATGCCCTCGTAGTCCCCGAGGAAGTGCCCGCCGGCGAAGGGCGCCTGCAGCCAGTCGAAGACCCGCGAGACGCGCCGCTCCGAGGCGCGGGCCGTGTCCCCGTGCGGGAGGGTCACCAGCCAGGCGGCGGTGGGCAGCGTGGTGGTGTCGCCGGGCGCCAGGAAGCGCAGGTCGTAGTAGGTGACGGCGACGGTCCCGCGGCCGTCGACGGCCAGCGACGGGGTGAACGCCGGTGCCTGCGGGGCCTGGTTGACGCGCTGCGGCGCCGACCAGGTGCGTCCGCCGTCGGTGGAGTGCACCAGCTGGATCGCGTCGTAGCGCCCGCCGGTGACGTCCGAGCCCTCGTAGGCGACGTACAGCTCGCCGGTGCGCGGGTCGATGGCCGCGCTCGGCAGGCCGCCTCCGGCGCGCAGCGACTTCGAGGCGTCACCGGGGGCGTTGGGGTCGACCTCGGGAACGGAGGTGTCGGTGGCGACCTTGACCGGCGCCGACCAGGTGCGGCCCTCGTCGGTGGAGGTGACGACCGCGAAGTGCGAGTCGGTGACCGCGTCGGTGGCGGCGTCGTTGTAGGTGATCCAGGTGAAGAAGTCGAACAGCCGGCCGGTGCGCGGGTCGGCGACGATCACGTTGCCGATGGTCTGGGAGTTCGGCACCACGGAGGTGTCCACGAAGGGGCGGGCCACCGACCAGGTGCGGCCGTGGTCGTGGGTGACGGAGAGATAGGCGGGGCCGGTGAAGTGCGCGGCGGGGCCGGTGGTGACCTGGTCCAGGCGGTCCCAGACCTGGTAGGCGACGCCGGGGTGCAGCGGGTCGGCGGTGACGGAGTTCTTGTCGTCGCCGATGGCCGGATCGTTGTCGTCGATCAGCGGGACGGTGTGCTTCCAGGTGCGCCCGCCGTCGTAGGAGGTGGTGGCGGCGACGCCGTTGCGGGCGTCGGTGGCGTCGAAGACCAGGCCGCTGGCGTAGGCGGTGCCGTCCGGGCCGAAGCTCACCCAGCCGTCCGAGGCGCGCTGGTAGGGCAGGCCGCCCGGGGTGCAGTGGGTGAACGGCAGCGCGGTCTCGGTGAAGTGCCGGCCGTCCGTGGTGGTGGTGGCGGTCAGGCCGCGGGCCCCGCCGTTGGACCAGCGGTCCTGCTGGAAGATGCCGACGACGTCGCGCGGGTCACGTGGGTTGGCCGCCAGATACGGTTCGTCCTCCGCGGACGGGTAGTTGGTGCCCGGGCCGTCGCCGCCGATCGGGCAGGCGGCGTACGGGTCACCGGGCGAGACCAGGCGGACCGGCTGTCCGGTGGGACCGGCCGACGCGGCGCCGCCGGCGGCGCCCAGGACGAGCAGGGCCGCCGCGAGCGCGGTGGCCGTCGTACGGGTTCTCGTACGCATGGTGGATCCCCCTGAACGCTTGGTGAGCGGTGCGGGACCCGCGGCAGCTTACTCGTCCATGACAATCCGGACAGGAGGGCCGGTGGTGCCCCCGCACCGGCCACCAGGCTCAGTGGCCGCGCTCCGCACCGCCGTTGACCTGCACGATCTGTGCGGTGATATGCCCGGCGCCGGCGGAGGCCAGCCAGCGAACGGTTTCGGCCACATCCTCCGGGGTGCCCGCGCGGCCGGTGTGGGTCTGGCCGATGAGGGTGTCGCGCCGCTCGTCGGACAGCCGGCCGCCGAAGAAGCCGGTGTCCTCGATGTAGCCGGGCGCCACCACGTTGACGGTGATGCCGCGCGGCCCGAACTGGGCGGCCAGATCGAACGCGTACGGGTGCAGGGCCGCCTTGGAGCCCGCGTAGCTGCCCGAGCCGGAGCCGCGGTAGGCCGCGATGGAGCTCATCAGCAGCACCCGGCCGCCGGGCGAGGCCAGATGCTCGCGCAGCGCCTCGGTGAGGAGGACGGCGGTGAGGGTGTTGGCGCGGAAGTTCCCCTCCCACTGCCAGGCGACGCCTGCCAGGCCCTCCGGCGGCGCCGCCTCGGAGACCAGGACGTTGCCGCCGGCGTTGGCGACCAGGACGTCCACGGTGCCGAACCGCTCGGCGACCTCCCGGGCCACCCGCTCCGCCCCCGCCGGGTCCGCCAGGTCCGCGGACAGCGGCAGGACGGCGGGCGCCGCGGGCCGCTCCGCCGCGATGTGCTCGGCGGCCTGCCGCAGGACCTCCTCGCGCCGCCCCACCAGGACGACCTGGTCGCCGTCGGCCGCGAAGGCGGCGGCGACCGCGCGCCCGATCCCGGTGCCGCCGCCGCTGACGACCACAGTGCGTGTCATGGGTGTCTCCCCTTGGGTCCGCGGTGCGCCGGGCCGTGCCCGGCCGGATGATCTTCAGGCTACAACGGCGGTAAATCGGGGCGGCCTTGGATCCGGCCGCAGAGGGTAGGCGAATGGTGACAAGAGCAGATTTCGAGGTGATCGTGATGTTGCTTCTGGGTCTGGTCCTGCTCGCGGCCACCGCCGCGTTCACGGGCCTGCTGATCGCGGACAACCTGTCCGGAGGGCCGCACTACACGGTGATGGTGGGCAGCGACTCCATCGCCACCATGAACATGCTGGGCGTCTTCCTGGCCGGTATCGCGCTGGCCCTGGTCTTCTGCCTGGGCCTGGCGATGATGAGCGCCGGGACGGCCCGCCACCGGCGGCGCCGGGCGGAGCTGCGCAGCGCCCGGCGTGAGGCGGCCGCCGTCGCCGCCGAGCGCGACGAACTGGCGGCGCGGGTGGAGACCGGTGAGGAGCCGGTGGGGGAACGCACCGTGACCGGCGGTGTGCGCCCGCACCGGCACCGCAAGCACCTGTTCGGCCACTGAAGGACCTGAAGGGACCTGAGGGACGCGGACGCCGCCGGGCGGTTCAGCCGCCCGGCGGCGCCCAGCTCACCCCTACCCCGGCGATCTTCCAGTACGCCAGGGCGCACGCCCACACGGCGACGAACAGCCCGACGATCAGGTAGCCGGCGTTGTTCAGATCCAGCCCGGAGATCCAGCCGGTGACCGGATCGGTCAGCGCGAGCTTGTCGTGGAGCACGGTGACGAGTTCGATCGTGCCGATCAGCAGGGCGACGGCGACCGACAGACCGGTGATGGTCAGGTTGTAGTACACCTTGCGCACCGGGTTGGAGAACGCCCAGTGGTAGGCGAAGTTCATGAACGTGCCGTCCAGGGTGTCGAACAGGCTCATCCCGGCCGCGAACAGCAGCGGCAGGCAGACGATCGCGTACCACGGGAGTCCGGCCGCGGCCCCGCTGCCCGCCATCACCATCAGCGTGACCTCGCTGGCCGTGTCGAAGCCGAGGCCGAACAGCAGACCCAGCGGGAACATCTGCCCCGGACGGGTGATCGAGCGGGTGAAACGGCCCAGCAGACGGCTGAGCACGCCCCGCGCGTCGAGGTGCGCCTCCAGTTGCGTCTCGCTGTACGTCCCGCGCCGCATCGCCCGGAAGGTGCGCAGGATGCCGCGGAGCGCCCCGAGGTTGACCGCGGCGATCAGATAGAGGAAGCCGCCCGACACCCCGGCGCCGATCGCCCCGAGCACCTGGTGGGCCGAGGAATCGCCGTTCATCAGCGTCCCGGCCAGGTGGGTGCCGCCCGCGATCAGCCCGGCCAGCAGCACCACCATGCTGGAGTGCCCCAGGGCGAACCAGAACCCGACCGACACCGGCCGCCGGCCGTCCGCCATCAGCTTGCGGGTGGTGTTGTCGATGGCCGCTATGTGGTCGGCGTCGAAGGCGTGCCGCATGCCCAGGGTGTAGGCGGTCACCCCCAGCCCCACCCCGAAGACCTGGGAGCCGACCGTGTAGTGGTTCGGCACCACCAAGAGCACCAGCACCCCGAAGGCGAGCAGGTGCAGTGCGGTGATCACGGCCAGCAGGCCGGCGGTGCGTATCGAGTCCTCGCGGCCCCAGCGCGGTTGCGCGGCGGTGGTCGGCGGATCGGCAGGCAGGGTCATCGGCGTCACGCTCCAGCACCTCGTGGATAGCTTCGTGAGATGCCGTGGCCGGTCTCCTGGCTTACGGGTGCTCGCGCCCGGCCCTGCCTTCCCGGCCGCACACGCGGCCAGTGGCTCCGCACCGGTGGCAACGGTGCGGAACGGGACGGGAACTCCCCGATCACAGTGGCGAGGGCCGCTCCGGTCTTCCACCGGTCTTCCCGAGCACCACGGCCCGTTCACGATACCCGCTCGCCCGCGGCGCGCCGCAGAGGGTGAAGAATCCGCCTGGATACCCCCAAGTTTTCGTCAGTTATCACTCGTGACGGTAAATTCCGGCAGTTCCCCGCAAACCTCGAACGGTGGTGACGCGTTGGGCAGAGCCCCCAGTCGTCCCATTTCGTTCGTGGAGGCAACACAGATGAAGTCCTTCTCGGCCCTGCCGTCCCTGCGCAGTGCCTGGTTGCTGGTCGGCGGTGCGGCCGCCGCCGTGCTGGTCGCGGCCGGCAGCGCGTCGGCGTCGGCCGGCGACCCGGCGGCGGGGCACCCCTCCGCCGGATCCGCGGCGCAGCCGGTCGCCGGCAGCCCCGAGCACGTCCTGCGGCACCACCGCCACCACCACGCCGGCGCCAAGGTGCGCCACCTGCACCGGCACGCCCACTGGATGCACCACCACACCCACCACACCGGCGTCGTCCGGCTGCCGTTCCGCCCGGTGCACCACCACGCGCACCACGCCGGGCAGTGGGGTCACGCCCGGCACCCGCAGGGCGCGGCCATGCTCCCCGGCCAGGCGCAGCAGCACTGAGGCCAGGCGAGACGAAGCGGCGCGGCACCGGACGGTGCCGACCTCGCGAGCTTCCAACTGCAGATGCCATTGGCCATCGTTGCCCTTCTCGTATCCAGCGGCTGAATACGTGAGGACGATGTTCTTGTCGGCGGCCGCGT
>JBEHXI010000145.1:0-18126 GCA_048498775.1 Actinomycetota bacterium
CGATGGCGGCGGTCACGCAGAGGGCACCGCCGCGGCCGCCATCCCGGCCCCCCGCGCCCCCGCCGATACGGCCAAGCCCGCCAAGCCCGCCAAGGCTGCCGCTGCCGAGGATGCCACGGCAGCCGGTGCCGAGGACGCCACGGACACCAAGGCCGCCGATGCCGCCGAGACCGCCGAGGACGCAGCGGACACCCCCGAGCCCCCCGCCGCCGTCCCCGCCATCGGCGCTCCCGGCCCCCGCACCCCCACCACGTCCGCCGAAGCCTCCGGCGGCACCCCGGGCCGTCCCCCCGCGCGCCGCGGCTGGCGGGCCAGGCATCCGGAGGCCGCGCGGGCCGTGTCGCGCACGGTCACCGTGCTGGCCGCGGTGCTGGTGTTCGTCACCCTGCTCCTGCCGAACCACCTCACCCGGCTCCACCCCCAGGTGTTCCTGGCCGTGCCCGTCGAGGGCGTCCTGGGCGCCGGGGCGCTGCTCGTGCTGCGGCCGAAGGCGCGCCGGATCACCGCGCTGGTCGCCGGGCTGGTCCTCGCCCTGCTGACCATCGACAAGTTCCTCGACATGGGCTTCTACGGGGTCCTCCAGCGGCCGTTCGACCTGATGCTCGACTGGAGCCTGATCTCCGACGGCGCGTCGGCCTTCCAGGACTCGGCGGGCCGGGCGGCCGCGATCGGCGCCGAGATCGGGGTCGCCCTCCTCGTCGTCGCCCTGCTGGTCCTCATGCCGCTGGCGGTGTTCCGGCTGGGCAACGTCATGGCGCGGCACCGCCGCACCGCCGTCCGCGCCACCGTGGTGGCCGGCACGGTGTGGATCACCTGCGCGGCGCTCGGGGTGGACATCGCCGGGGCGCCGGTCGCCTCCCGGGGCGAGACCGCGCTCGCCGAGTCGCGGGTCGACCAGGTGCGGACCGACTTCAGGGACCAGCGGGCGTTCGCCAAGGCGGCCGCCCACGACAACTTCGCCGCCACCCCGCCCAGCCGGCTGCTGAGCGCCCTGCGCGGCAAGGACGTCATCTTCACGTTCATCGAGAGCTACGGGCGCGGCGCGGTCGAGGACCCGGGGATGGCCCCCGGGGTGGACGCGGTGCTGACGGCCGGGACCAACAGCCTGAAGGCGGCCGGGTTCTCCTCCCGCAGCGGCTGGCTCACCTCACCGACGTTCGGCGGCGGCAGCTGGCTGGCCCACTCCACCTTCATGTCCGGGCTGTGGATCAAGGACCAGCAGCGCTACCGCACCGTCACCTCCAGCAACCGCATGAGCCTGACCGACGCGTTCAAACGCACCGGCGCGTGGCGCACCGTCGGCATCATGCCGGGCGTCACCCGGGCCTGGCCGGAGGCACGCTTCTACGGCCTGGACCACGTCTACGACTCCCACCATCTCGGCTACCAGGGACCGGCGTTCAGCTGGTCGCGGATGCCCGACCAGTACAGCCTCGCGGCCTTCCAGCGCCTGGAGCACGGCCGGCCGAGCGACAAGCCGCTGATGTCGGAGATCATCCTGACCTCCAGCCACGAGCCGTGGGCGCCCATCCCGACGACGCTCAGCTGGGACGGCCTCGGCAACGGCTCGGTCTACAACGCCATCGAGAAGGCGGGCAAGGACCCGGCCCAGGTGTGGAAGAGCGCCGCGCAGGTGCGCGCCGAGTACGCCCGTTCCATCGAGTACTCGCTGACCAGCCTCATCACCTTCGTGGAGAAGTACGGCAACAAGAACACCGTGCTGGTCTTCCTCGGCGACCACCAGCCCGCCTCGATCGTCTCCGGCGACAACGCCAGCCACAACGTGCCGGTGGCGATCGTCGCCCACGACCCGGCCGTGCTCGACCGGATCGCCGACTGGAACTGGACGGACGGCCTCAAGCCCGACGTGCACGCCCCGGTGTGGAAGATGGACACCTTCCGCGACCGCTTCCTGTCCGCCTTCACCCCGCCGTCCGGCACCGGCGGGGGCTCCACCCAGGCGGCGGCCGCCCGTTGACCGCCCCGCCTGACCCGCGGCGCTGAAACGAACCCCCCGGCCGGTCCCGGCCGGGGGGTTCGCTATCCCAGACGGAAGATCGTGATCGAGTGGCCGACGTCGTCGATGGGCCTGCCCCGGTGGATCAGCGCCGCGAGCCGGCCCCTGGCCTCGGCGATCGCGGAGTCCGACACCGCGAGCACCCCGTGCACCTCGTCCACCGGGACGGTCAGCGGGTTCGAGGCGGTGATGCCGTAGGCGGACGGCACGCCGCTGCCCTTGTAGACGAGCCAGATCCGCCGGCCCGGGTACCGCTGCCGGACGCGGTCGGCCAGCCTCCCCAGATCCTGCCCCCAGTCCACGTTCGAGTCGTGCAGCCGCAGATGGGTCCGCGCCGGGCCGCCGAACGCCTCGTTGGAGTACGGCAGGTAGTAGGGGAACGTCCGCAGCGAGCTGACCGCCGTGAACAGCACCAGGCCCGCCACCGCGGCCGGCACCCACCGCCGCCGCACCACGGTCACCCCGGCCGCCGCGACCGCCAGGAACATCGGCAGGAACACCACGTACCGCACGCCCAGGTTGCGGGACCCGGTCATGGCCGCCGCCAGCAGCACCCCGGCCGGGACCAGCAGATACGGTGCCGCGGGCCGCAGCCTGGGCACCGCCGGGAGGGCGGCGGCCCCGCCCGCCCACAGCGCCAGCATCCCCAGCGGTGTCTTCACCAGCACCGCGGCCGGCAGGTAGTACCAGAGCGCACCGGTGTAGTGCCGGCCGAACAGGAAGCCCTGCCACCGCGTGTCCTCGAAACCGAACTGCACCCGCATCCCGTCCCGGTACGGCCGCGGGAGCGGCAGCCGGTCGACGGCGAGCGCGCGCAGCCCGTGCACCACCGGCAGGTGCGCGGGCGGTGTCCAGCGCAGCCGTGGATCGACGGCCAGATACGCGGCCCAGACCACCGCGACGGCCACCAGCGCCGTCCCGGCCGCCCACCCCGCCCCGAGCACCAGCGTCCGCAGCCTCCCGCGGGCGCCGGCCCCGGACGTCCGCCGGGCGTGCCACACCGACAGGACGGCCAGCAGCAGCACCACCGGAACCGCGGGCAGCGCGCTCATCTTGGTGGCCAGGGCCGCGCCCAGCGCCGCCCCGGCGAGCGGCAGCCAGCGGCCGGGCCGCCGCCGCGCCCGCCACAGCGCCCACACCGACGTCAGCAGGAAACCGGCCATCGGCACGTCCAGCGTGGCCAGCGAGCCGTGCGCGATGACGTCGGGCGAGAAGGCGTACAGGGCGAGCGCCGCCAGCGCGCCCACCGGCCCGGCGAGGTCACCCGCGAACGCCAGGACGACCAGGCCGAACAGCAGCGTCAGCGCGATCACCGGCAGCCGCGCCCACAGCATCAGCCGCCCCGGATCGTTGCCCGACTCGTACAGCAGGTGCCGCCCCAGAGCGCTCTGGTCGCCGGTGAAACGCGGGTCCAGGTGCGGGTGCGCGAACGCCAGCCCCGCCGCGATCACCAGCTTGCCGAGCGGCGGGTGCTCCGGGTTGTAGCGCAGGCTGTGCTGCTGCGCGTACACCACGGCCGTGCCCACGTACACCGGCTCGTCGATGGTCGGGGTCTGCTCCACGGCCGTGGTGACCATCGCCACCGCCATCTGTGCGAGCAGCGCCACCACGGCCAGCGCGAACAGCAGCCGCCGGTGCCGCCGCAGCCCGGCGAACCGCCCCGGCCACCGCCCGGTGGCGTCCGTGGCCTCGTCGATGTTCCCGACCGCGTTCCCGGCCGCGTCCGCGGTCCGCACGGCACCAGACCCTACTCAGGGCGCACCGGCCGTGTCCGGCCAACCGGCGAGGCCGTCCGGTTCGCACGGTCCGCGTTTGCGGGCTCAGGCGTTGTGTGATGCGCTGAAGACGACCGACACCGCGCCCGACGTACCGACGACGAACGAGGTGGCCGCCGTCCATGAGCACCCCGAAGCCCTCCGCATCCGGATCCGGCGGCGCCGCGCCGCGAACCCGCGGCATGGCTCCGCGGCTGGGCGCGGCGGCGCTCGCCATGGGCGTGTCCGCCGCCGCACTGACCGGCTGCGGAAGCGAGCCGTCCGGGCATCCGGCACCGCCGGCGCGCACCACCACCGGTTCCGCCGTCTCGGGCCAGCCGGCGCGGACCACGGGCGGCATCCGCACGCTCGCCGATCCCGCACCGTCCTGCGCCAACCGGGCCCTGGCCGCGATGTCCCAACGGCAGCGCGTCGGGCAGCTGTTCATGGTCGGGATCAGCGCGGCGGGCATCAGCCAGGCCCAGCTGAACGCCCTGCGCCGGGCCGATGTCGGCGCCGTCCAGCTCACCGGGCGCAGCACCGCCGGAACGGCCAGGATCAGGGCGCTCACCAACCGGCTCCAGACCCTGTCCCTGTCCGTCCGCGGCGCGCGGGCGCGGCTGCTGACGGCCGCCGACCAGGAGGGCGGGCTGGTGCAGGCGCTGCGCGGGCCGGGCTTCGCCGCGATACCGAGCGCCGTCGTCCAGGGCCGGTCGACGGCCGGGCGGCTCCAGTCCCAGGCCGCGGGCTGGGCGCGTCAGCTGAGGGCCGCCGGGGTCAACACCAACCTCGCGCCGGTCGCCGACACCGTCCCGGTCACCATGGGCACCGCCAACGCCCCGATCGGCGCGCTGTCGCGGGAGTACGGCCACACCCCGGGCACCGTGTCCACCCACAGCACCGCCTTCCTGCGCGGCATGTCGCAGGGGGGCGTCCTGGCCACCCTCAAGCACTTCCCGGGTCTTGGCCGGGTGCGCGGCAACACCGACCTGCGGGCCGGGGTCACCGACACCGTGACCACCCGCCACGACTCCTACCTGGCGCCCTTCCGCAGCGGCGTCCGCGCGGGCGCGCCGTTCGTCATGGCGTCCCTGGCCATCTACTCGCGCGTCGACGCGCGGAACCCGGCCGCCTTCTCCCCGGTGGTCCTGCGCGGCATGCTCCGCGGCGACCTGGGCTTCAACGGCGTCATCATCTCCGACGACCTCGGCAACGCCGCCGCCGTCCGGAGCGTCCCGGCGGGTCAGCGGGCCCTGCGCTTCCTCACCGCGGGCGGCGACCTGGTCCTCACCGACAACCCGGCCACCGTCGCCCCGATGACCTCCGCCGTGCTCGCCCGCCTGAACAGCAGCGCCGCCCTGCGCACCACCGTCGCCACCGCGGCGCGCCGCGTCCTCGCCGCCAAGCAGCGCCTGGGCCTGCTCACCTGCGGCTGACGGGCCCGTGCGGGATCACAGCGGCGGAGTGACGGATCCCGTGCCGCGGCGGAGCCGGGCGAGTGCGTCCGGGACGCTCAGGTCGGTGTCCCGGGCCTCGTCCCAGCGGCTCAGGACGGCCGCCGCGGCGCGCATCAGCTCGTCCGGGAGCCCCAGCTCGGCCAGGAGTTCGGCGGCTTCGACCATCTCCGGGCCCCAACGCCAGGCGCGGGCCGCCGTGGTGGGGATGGCGGTGGCCTCGGCCAGGTAACTTCCGGGGCGCTGGGCCGCGATGTCCAGCAGCTCCTCGCCGACCCCACTGGCGTCGGCCAGCGCGTAGGAGACGGCGGCCAGCACCCGGGACGTCTTGTTGTAGCTGCCGTAGGAGAGCTTGAGGGCGGACGCCTTCCCGATCTCCTCCCCGAGCGACCTGACCTCCACGTCCGTCGCCGTGAACAGCTCCGCCAGCAGGCGGGTGGCGGCGGGCGGGCCGGACACGTACAGGCGGGGCCGCTCGCCGTTCCCGGGCGGCGGGCCCACCACCGCGGCGTCGACGACGACCGCCTGCGGGAACATCCCGGCGATCCGCAGCATCCGCCGCGGGGAGATCGCGTTCGCCTCGACGAACACCGTGCCCGCCATCGGGAGGTCCGCCACCTGCCGGGCGACCGTCTCGGCCGCCGCCGGCGGGCACAGGGACAGCACGAGGTCCGAGCGCCGCACCAGGTCGGCGAGGTCCTCGGCCGGTTCCAGGCCGGCCTCCGCGGCACGCGCGGCGCTGCCCGCGCTCCGGCCGGCGGGATCCCACAGCACCCGCGTGCCCCCGGTACGGAGCTGCGCGGCCACCGCCGCCCCCATCCGGCCCGGGTGGAGAAGCCCAACGGTCACATCGGCCCTGCTCACTCGGTGCTCCTCAGGGGTATCGGTGGTCGCGCGGTGTCCCACAGCCTACGCAGCCCCGCGGAAACCGCCGTATACGGCCGCCCCGGCGCACCTAGGATGACGTCCATGCCCAAGCGTCTTGTGGTCTGCTGCGACGGCACCTGGAACACCGCCGACCAGGAGACGGACAGCCACCCCTGCCCGACGAACGTCACCAAGGTCGCCCTCTCCGTGGCTCCCGAGGACTCGGCCGGCAACCAGCAGCGCGTCTACTACCACCGCGGCGTGGGCACCAGCCGGTGGGACCGGATCACCGGCGGCGCGTTCGGCTCCGGCCTGGCGGCCAACGTCTTCGACGCCTACCGGTTCCTCGTCGACACCTACGAACCCGGCGACGTCCTCTACTTCTTCGGGTTCAGCCGGGGCGCGTTCACGGCCCGCAGCACCACCGGGATGGTCCGCAACTGCGGCATCCTGCGCCGGGAGAACGCCGACCGGATAGGGGAGGCGTGGTCCCTGTACCGGGCGTCGGCCGAGCGGCCGAGCGGTGTCGCCTCCACCCTGTTCCGCCGGGCGTACTCCCACGAACCGCGGATCCGGTTCATCGGCGTGTGGGACACCGTCGGCGCCCTCGGCCTGCCGGTGCTCGGGCCGAAGTGGCTCAGGCCCGTCATACGGCGGGTGAACCGCCGGTGGGAGTTCCACGACACCAGGCTCAGCAGCCGGGTGGACGGGGCCTTCCACGCCCTGGCCATCGACGAGCGACGGGAGGCGTTCGAGCCGACGCTCTGGCACCGGCAGCCGCACGCCGACGGGCAGGAGCTGAAACAGGTCTGGTTCAGCGGTGCGCACAGCGATGTCGGCGGGGGATACAGCGGTACGGGCCTGTCGGACATCGCCCTGCTGTGGATGGCCGAGCGGGCCAGGGAGTACGGCCTGGAGTTCCGGCCGGACGCCTTCCGCTCCGACGCCCCGGCGCCGACGTGCCCGGGCGACCAGGCCGAGTTCACCGTCGTCCCCGACGCGCTGGCTCCCGCGCACGACTCGCGGACCGCTTTCTACCGGCTGACCCGGCCGGTCGACCGCCCCATCGGAAGGGCCGCGCACGGCAGCGAGTACCTGGCCACCAGCGCGAACGACCGCTACGCCAAGGATCCCGAGTACCGCCCCCGGGCGCTGGCGGAGTACCTGGCCGGTCCTCGGTCCGCACGCCTGGAGCCGGTGGAGTGCGACAGCGGAGTGCCGCCGCTCCCGCCGCTCCCCACCGCGTGATGGGGCCTCAGAAGCTGCCGTAGGGACGGAACTCGTGCTCGGCGGCCGGGAGCCGGGAGCCGAGGATGCCCGAGCGGACCTCTCCGGAGAGCACCGAGGCGAGGAAGTCCGTGCACGTCAGGTCGAAGTGCTCCCAGCGCGGGCCGCGGGACTCGTTCACCATGACCGTCCAGGCGTCGGGCCGCGTGCCGGGGCGGACCAGCCAGTACAGCACGTCGCCGTTGTCGGTGCCGCCCCAGGAGATCAGCCGGCTGCCCTCCTCCTCCAGCTCCGCGGGCTTCTCCTCGCCCATGTCCCAGAAGTCCTCCAGGTCCTCCATCCGGCCCTGGTTGTCGAAGACCAGGTCGTAGAGTTCCTTCCCGCAGTCCGGTTCCAGCAGCCACAGGTGCCCGTCGAACCGGCCGCCGCCGAAGGTCGCGACGAGCTCCTTGTAGTCGGGCGGCAGCGGGGAGCCCAGCCGCTCCTCGATCGCCGGCCAGTCCTTGCTGACCGGTGTCGCGGCCGGGGTGAACAGCCGGGTCAGTACGGCAAGAGGTGCGTCCATGGAACCGATTCTTCCCCAGATCGATCGAGTGGAGCGGACGAGCCGCGCCGGTCGTGCCGGCGCGGTGGCCCGGGGGTGCCGGGCGCGGTGCTCAGGTGTGGCACTTCGGGATGTTCAGCAGCGTCACCGCGTTGTGGTCGCCGCCCGCGGCCCGCAGGGCGCGCCGGGTCTTCGGGTCGGGGCTGTAGGCGTAGAACTTGAACCCGTTCTCGCTGTGGGCCTCCAGCGTCATCCCGGCCGGGATCACATCGCCCTCGGACCGGTACACCGGGGTCACCCGGTAGTGGACGGTGTCGCCGTTGCGCACCGCCGCCTGGATCTGCAGCTCGTAGTGGCGCATCACCGGGGAGTTGGCGAACTCGTGCATCGTCGCGAAGTTCCGCGGGTCCTCGTTCGAACCGCCGAGCAGCGCACCGAGTAGATGGCCCCGGTTGTACCGCTTGTCGGCCTGCCATCCGGCGCCCGGATCCTCCCAGCCCGCCGGGTCGATCTGGGCGTCCGTGCTGCCGCCCAGCATGTCCTTCTCGATCTGCGCGTAGACCCCGGTGGCCCGGTTGCCGTGGTCCGGGTCGAGCGGAGAGTACTGGACCCGCCCGCCCCAGGTGATGTCGGCGGGCTCCCAGTTCGCCTTCAGACCGAGGGGGTCCACGAAGGTGTGCGGGTTGGGCACGTACGCGGCGGGGTTGGGAGCCGCCCCGAGGCCGAGCGGGTCGGAGCTGACGTACCGCGCGGTCTGCGGGTCGTAGTGGCGGTAGTGGTTGTAGTTCCAGCCGGTCTCGGGGTCGGCGTACTGGCCGGGGAAGCGCAGCGGGCAGTCCACGGCCTCCCCGCCGCGGTCGGTGGCCGGCACCCCCCACAGGGTGGTGCGCTGCTGCCAGGCGATCTCCCCCTCGGGGGAGACGAGTTCGGTGGGGGTGCCGACCAGGTCGGTGACGATGGCGTGGAAGCGCACGTCGAACTCGGCCTGGTCGGGGTCGTCCGCCGGACCGCGGCCGTCGCCGCCCGCCGGGCCCCGGTCGACCTGGGCGAGCGGGCGGTGGGTGCCGGGCGCGTACTCCCAGGTGGTGGACCTGCCGCTCGAGGCGGTCTGCTCCACGAGGCGGCTGCCGCTGTAGGCGAACTCGACCTGCTCGACGGTGCCGCCGTCCGCGCCGCGCAGTCGCTTGGCGATGCGGCGCCCGCACGGGTCGTACCGGTACTGCCAGTGCTCGCCGTCCGGGGTGACGGTCGCGACGAGCTGGTCCTGGGCGTTCCAGGTGAAGTCCCGGGTGAGGGTGCGGCCGTTGAGCAGGCGCTTGGTGGTGCGCACCACGCGGCCCTGGGCGTCGTACTCGTAGCGGGTGCGGCCGGCGCGGTGCAGCCTGGTGCCGGTGAACTCCCGTGCCGCCTCGTCGGACCGGTCCAGCGGGGTCGCGGCCTGGGTGAGGTTGCCGAGGGTGTCGTAGGCGTAGGTCTCCGTCCAGCCGCGGGCCTGCACCGCGGTGACCCGGCCGGCCGGGTCGAGGGTGAAGCGGCTGGTGCCGGTGGTGAGGTCCTGGATCTCGGTCAGCAGGTCGTCGGCGTCGTAGAGGTAGTCGCGCTGCTGGAGGACGCCGCGGCCGGCCGCCGGCGCGCCGGTGAGGGTCTGGCCGGTCAGCCGGCTGGTGTGGTCCCAGACCTGGCCCAGGGCGATGCCGGCGCCCCAGGTGCGGGACGTCTCACGGCCGAGGGCGTCGAAGGAGAACCGGGTGCCGTGCCCGGCGAGCTCCAGTTCCGCCGGCAGCCCGACCGTGTCGTAGGTCCAGGTGGAGACGGTGCCGGACGGGGTGCGGCGACGGACGAGCCGGCCCATGACGTCGTAGGCGTACGCCATGGTGCGGCCGTTGACGCTCTCGCTGAGGATCCGGCCGACGGGGTCGAACTCCCTGACGATCTCGGCGTGGTCGTTGACCAGCCGGCGGAGGTTTCCGGCGGCGTCGTACTCGTAGGCGGTGCGCTCCTCGCCGCTGCGGTGCTCCACCAGCCTGCCCAGCGCGTCCCGGGTGAACTCGATGGTCTCCCCGGCGCCGTTGGTGCGGGAGGCCGGCTGCCCGGCCGCGTCGTAGGTGTAGGTCAGGGTCCGGCCGTCGAAGTCCGTCTCCCGGATCAGGCGGCCCGCCGCGTCGTACTCGTACTCCCAGGTGCGGCCCTGGGGGTTGGTGACGGTGGTGAGGCGCAGCTCGGTGTCGTAGCCGAAGGTGTGGCCGGCGCCGTCCGGGGTGGTGCTCGCGGCGGGCACGTCGAAGCGCGACGAGGCGTAGGAGGTGCTGCGGCCGGCCGCGTCGGTGTAGCCGGTGACGTTGCCCTCGGGGTCGTGACTCCACGTCTCCCGGCGGCCGTCGGCCCGTTCGCACCAGGTCACCCGGCCTTCCACCGTCCAGCCGGCGCGGATGGTGTTGCCGAGCGGGTCGGTGGCCTCCACCACGCGGCCGAAGGCGTCACGCCTGGCCGTCGTGGTGTGGCCGAGCGGGTCGGTGAGGGCGACCGGCAGGCCGGCCGGATCACTGGTGATCTCGTGCCGGGCCCCGAGGGCGTTGGTGACCGCGGTGAGGTTCCCGGCGGGGTCGTAGGCGTACTCGGTCCGCGCGCCCATCGGGTCGGTGGAGGCCAGCCGGTTGCCGCGTTCGTCGTACTCGTTGCGCCAGACCTGCCCGCCGGCGTCGGTCACCGTCACCGGCAGGTGCAGACCGTTGTAGGCCACCTCGGCGCGGGTGCCGTCCGGGCGCACCACGGCGACGAGGTTGTCCGCCGCGTCGTACTCGTACCGGGTGGTGTGCCCGAGCGGGTCGGTGACGGCCGTGGTCACCCGGTTGTCCTCGTCCCACTGCCGGACGGTGGCGTTGCCGAGCGGGTCCGTCCGGCGGATCAGGCGGTAGGCGTCGTTGTGCAGGTAACGCGTGCTGTGGCCGAGGGAGTCGGTGAAGGTGGTGGTGCGGGTCTCCTCGTCGTACGCGAGCGTGCCCGACATACAGCCGTCGGAGCCGGTGGTGCGGACCACCCGTCCGGCCTCGTCGTACTCGTAGCCGTAGTCGGTGCCGTTGCGGTCGGTCCAGCCGGTGACGCGGTGCCGGTCGTCGTAGCGCAGGCGCAGCGGCAGGCCGGAGGAGTTGAGGACCTCGGTGAGGTCGCCGGCGGTGTCGTAGCCGAAGCGGGCCAGCGTGGTCTCGGTGCCGGGACCGTCCGCGTCGAGCAGCCGGAAGGCGGCGACGCGGGGCAGCTCGGGATGCCGGTCGACGGCTATCCGGTAGCCGCCGTGATGGGTGATCAGCGCCGGGGTGTCGTCGTCGGCGTAGGCGATCTCGATATGGCGCCCGTTGCGGTCCTCGATGCGCACCAGGCGCAGCACCACCCCGCCGGGGACGCCGGGCGCCGGGCGGGGGTCGGCGAAGACCAGGCCGTGCCCGGTGCGCGGGTCGCTGATCCGCATCGGATCGCCCGGTACCCCGCTCCAGGCCAGCGGCAGCCGGGGCCCGCGCAGCGGCAGCACCTCGCGGTCGCGGCGCGGCGGCGGGTACTCAAGCCGCATCCCGTCCGCGGCGGCGAACACCACGCCGTCCGTGTCGAGTTGCAGGCGCTGGTCCAGGGTGGAGGCCCAGCTCGGGCCGAACCACCGGCCGTGCCGGTACGAGGAGAGGTGGGTGCGCTCCAGGACCAGCGGCAGCGCGCCGGGCAGCGCGACGTCGGTGATGGGCAGCAGCATCTCACCGGTGGCGACGTCCACCGGGTCGGTCGCGCAGACCTTGTCCCCGCCGGGGATGGAGTCCCGCGGCGGATCGTGCGGGCGCAGGCCCCGCTCGGCGTCCTCCGCGGCGTTCTCGGCGGCCTTCTCGCCGTCCTTGGCCGCCGCGTTCTCCGCGGCGTGGGCCGCCGCCGAGGACGCGCTGTGGGCGGCGGCGCCTTCCAGGTCCCGTTCGGCGCTCTGCGCGAGGTGCTGTTCCGCGTCCCTGGCGAGTTCCTGTTCGGCCTTCTCGAAGTGGTCGGCGGCGTCGTGGGCCATCTGCCCGACGCGGAAATGTCCCTTGGCCAGCGCCTGCGGGATCCTGCGGCCGATGTGCTCCAGGATCTCGGCCGTCGGCTTGATGATCTTCCCGACGATGCCGCTCACGGACGCGGCCGATCGGCCGCGTCGGGAACGTCGGTGAACGTGTGGCCCGGCATGCGCAGAAGACCGACCGGCATGTCCCTCTTCCCCCGTTGAGGCACTGACACCCAAGTGAACGGACACGCCGCCTCGGTGAACCGACATGCCAAGTGCCGAGCATATTAGCGGTTCGGTGGCAACTCGGCGTCGGCCGATGAGGAGTTGGCGCGACGGGGGCGGCGGTCCTCGGCGCCGCCGCGGCCGCGGCATCGCTCCTGCCGGGGCGCCCCGATCGCCGCTCGCCCCGCCGAATATGACGTAGCTCACAGCGGATCTCAACGTGGTCTGAGTGCCGTTATCTTCGATAGTCGCCGCCCGGGGCCCAGCGACGCGCCGGAATGCGGCGTTACCGGTGCTAGTGCCCTGTTCGCACCCGGGGGGCACGCAGGAGGGGGACCAGGTGCCTTATCTGGCTGCAGCGCAATATCTGCGAACGGCAATACCCGACATCATCCGCTCTTATCAGGGTGCCCTGCGGGCAGTCCGCAGCCCGTTAGTGACACGCAAGGAGGCGTGGCCGAAGTGTCGCTACCAGGCGCAGGAGATCATCGAGGATTGTGTCACGGCGCTGACGGGCGAGCAGCCACCCTCGCCCGGTGAGGCCCGAAGATATTCGAGACTCGTGGGCGTCGACCGTGCCGCGCAGGGCATCGCGATGGCGGAGTCCGTCCGCGCGGTGGACATCCTGTGGGGCGCGATGCAGCCCGCCATTCGAAGCGCGACCCAGTGCGAGCCGCCGGCCCGGCGAACCGCCGCCCTGCTGCTCATCAGCACGGTGTTCCGGTCCAGTTCCGGGAGCCGCCTGTACGCCGGGGCCGTCGGGTACGGCGACGCCGCTCCCGGAACGCCCGAGGACACCGCCGACGAGGACGCCGGTCCTGACGCCTCCGGCGAGACGCTGACCCAGTCGGCGGCCTGCGCGAAGCTGTCGCAGCGGGAGAGGCAGGTTCTGGAGAGAGTCGCGAGAGCGATGACGAACAGCCAGATCGCCCGGGAACTCGGGATCGAGACGGCGACCGTGAAGCGGCACCTCAACAACATCTACGCGAAGCTGCAGGCGGACTCCCGTATCGACGCCATCAACAAGGCGTACCGGAGGCACTGAGACGGTGTGACCGGCGCCGCCGGCACGCACCGCTTCCGGGCAGTGGTGCCCCGGCCGAGCGAGTGACTGCGAAGTCCCTTGTCCGGCCGGGGCCTCGGCGCGTACGGCCCGCCCCGTCACCCGATCGATCCGTGCAGCACCACGGCCGCCACCATGACGATGTTCGCCGCGTACTGGGTGCGCATGAAGGCGCGGTAGGCGCTGCGGCGCGTCCGCTTGTCGGCGTCCTCGATCCGGGCGGTGCGCACGATCTGCGTGACCACGCAGACGGCTCCGACCGCCACCGTCACCATCGCGACGAGCATGAACGGCGCCCACAGCAGCGCGCCAAGTACCGCGCCCGCCCCGACGACCAGGGCGCCGGCCGCGCCCAGCACCCGTGCCAGCCACGCGCCATGGCGCACCGCCACGGTGCGGCGCCCGCCGGTGGCGTCCCCGTCGACGTCGCTGAGGTCCTTGACCACGGACCCCACCATGGCCATCCAGGCACTCATCACGGTGGCGAAGACCAGCCCGGCCGTGCTGAGCCCACCGCCGGCGGTCGCGGCGCCTCCGGCGAACGACGTCCATCCGAGACCGAACACCACCAGCGCGCAGGTGGTGCTCCAGCGCTTGGCGGGGAACGGCGGCACCGAATAGAGCCAGCCCAGCACCAGGAAAGCCACTATCCACACGGTGAGTCCGGGAACGAACTGCGCCAGGACGAGCGAAATCAGTGACGCGCCCGCGGTGATGAGAGCGGCGGTCCTTTCCGGCAGATCGCCCCGGGCAATCGGGCGAACGGATCCATTGGCGCGGTCTTCTTTGACGTCCATCACGCCATTGATCAAATAGGCGGCGACCACGGCCAGCAGCCACGCGACGGCGCCGGCGGCCAACTGCAGCGGATTCGTGTCGTGCTGACGGGTGGATAGCGCGGCGCCCAGGACATACCGCATCAGGAAGACGACCTGAACGGTGGGGCGCGCTTCCACGAGTGAAAGGCGCGCGTAACGAGAGACGACGTGCGGCGATATGGAAACGATTGCTCTGTCGCTGATCTCGGCCATGCCCGAACGCTAGGAGACTCTCCGGGCATCCAGGGGCGCGTCTGCACCCTAGAGTGCAGCGAACCGGGATCTTCAGTGGGCCGTTGGTTGCAGTCGGCCGCCCTATTCCGGGTTCCCCGCCCGGCAGCCGTCACGATGACTCCCAGGACGTGCACCGAAGCCCTGAAGGCATTGAACGGATGACGGTTTGGGAGGTAGGCCATGGCGGACGTGGTCATCGCGGGCGGCGGCCCGGTCGGACTGCTGCTGGCGTGCGAGCTGCGGCTGGCCGGAGTGGACGTGCTGGTGCTGGAACGACTCACCGAGCGCGTCCCGTACTCGAAGGCGCTCGGCATGCACGCGCGGACCCTGGAGGTGCTCGACCAGCGCGGCATCGCCGACCGCTTCCTCGAAGGCCACAAGCGGGCGCCCACCACGCACTTCGCCGGGCTGCGGCCGCTGGAGTTCGACGCCTCCGCCACCCGGCATCCGTACATGCTGCTCATACCCCAGGCCCACACCGAACGGCTGATCGCCGAGCGCGCGGCCGAACTGGGCGTGCGGATCCGGTACGGCACCGAGGTCGCCGGCCTCTCCCAGGACGCCGACGGGGTGGACATCGAGGTGGCCGGGGGCGCCCCGCTGCGGGCGCGGTACCTGGTGGGCTGCGACGGCAGCCGCAGCACGGTGCGCCGGCTGCTCGGGGTGGACTTCCCCGGCACGCCCGCCACGCTCACCGCGATGATCGCCGACGTGGCCCTCGACGACCCGCCGGCCCAGCCGAGCCTGCTGGCCAGGCACCCGGGCGGGCAGGCCGGGGTGCTCGAGTACGCGCCGGGTACCTACCGGGCGATGACCATCGAGTTCGACACGGTGACCGACCCGGCCGCCCCGGTGGGCTTCGACGAGTTCAAGGCCACCTTCCGGCGGATCGCCGGCACCGACCACGGCATGCGCGACGCGATCTGGGTCTCCCGGTTCGGCGACGCCGCCCGGCAGGTCGACCGGTACCGGGTGGGCCGGGTGTTCCTGGCCGGGGACGCCGCGCACATCCACAACCCGTCCGGCGGACAGGGCCTGAACCTCGGCGTGCAGGACGCGATGAACCTCGGATGGAAGCTGGCCGCCGCCGTGCGCGGACAGGCGGCCGACGAGCTGCTGGACAGCTACCACACCGAGCGGCACCCGGTCGGCGAGCGCGTTCTGCAGAACACGCGCGCCCAGGTCGCCCTGAGCCGCCCCGGTCACTCGGTGGACGCGCTGCGGGAGTTGTTCGCCGAGCTGCTCCGCGTGGAGGCGGTGAACAGCCGCCTCACCGGGATGGTCAGCGCGCTCGACGTGCGCTACCCGATCGACGGCGGCAACCCGCTGACCGGGGCACGCGTGCCGGACGCGGACCTCAAGACGTCCGACGGCGACACGCGCGTGTACCGGCTGCTGCACTCCGGCCGGGGCGTTCTGCTCGACCTGACCGACGACCCGGCGCTGCGCGCCACCGCGAACGGCTGGGCCGACCGCGTGGACGTCATGCCGGCCCACTGCGCGGACGAGCGCCTGAACGGGCTGAGCGCGGTGCTGGTGCGCCCCGACGGCTATGTGGCATGGGCGGCCCCGGCCGACGTGCGCCTGACCCAGGCGCTGACGACCTGGTTCGGCCCGGCACGCTGACGAACCGCCCGGCCTTCGCACCCCGGGGGTCTCCCGTTCCGCACGCCCAACCGGCACGACAGCGAAGGCATGTGATGAGTCTGATCCCCGAATCCCACCGCGATCTGCTGGAGCGGCCGCTCTTCGCCCACCTGGCGACGATCCGGCCGGACCAGGGCGGCCCGCAGGTGAATCCGATGTGGTGTTCCTGGGATGGCACCCATCTCCGTTTCACCAGCACCAGGAGGCGCTACAAGTACCGCAATGTGATGGGCGACCCGCGGGTCGCGGTCTCCATCAACGATCCGGGGCAGCCGTACCGCTATCTGGAGATCCGCGGTGTGGTGGAACGGATCGACGACGACTCCTCCGGCGTGTTCTTCGTCGAACTGGCGGAGCGTTACGGCAGGGAACTCGGCGGGCGGTTGCCGGACGACGTGAAGGACCGTGTGGTGTTCGTGGTCCGGCCGACGGCCGTCAGCCACCAGTGACCGGCGCCCGGACCGGTTGATCGAACGCCGCGGGGTGACCTCGGCCTCGCGGTCCTCCGTTCCCACGAGGGAATTCCCGGGATCCCGTGCCGCGGGCCGATCGGTGTCAGAGCCATGCGGGTTTCGGCCGGCTGCTGCGCGCAAGCGCCGAGTTGGGGCCGGAAGCCCGGCAGGAACGATCAACGAGTTTCCCACTGCACCCTTGGGTGCAGATCCGGGCCGGCGGGGCCGGACCGCTCGTAATGTGGAGTCTGCAGCCAGAAAACAATTCCCGGTTCTCGCCGGTCTCCTGACGCATACCCGGAAAGGAAGGAAAGGCATGGAGCTCAGAACGGATCGCCTGGACGGTCTGGGGAGGTACTTCGGCCGGCTGACCGCCGAGGGAAGGATTCCCGGATACTCGGCCATGGTCTCGCAGCACGGGTCGGTGGTGTATGAATCGTCAGCCGGAATGGCGAACATCGCCGAGGGAATTCCGATGACGGCGGACAGCATCTTCCGCACCTGGTCGCTGAGCAAGCCGATGACCTCGATGGCCTTCATGAAGCTTGTCGAGGACGGTCTGGTGGGCCTGAACGACCCGCTGGCGGACTACCTGCCGGCCTTCCGGGACCAGCGGGTCTACCGCACCGGGCTGCCGGCGGCCCCCGTCACCGAGGGCCTGCTGGAGCCGATCCGGATGTGGCACCTGCTGACCCACACCGCGGGTCTGGGCTACGGAGCCCACCAGTCGCACCCCGTCGACACCCTGTACGTCAACCAGGGCTACACGGTGGAGCCGCCGGCCGGCACGAGCCTCGCCGAGGCCGTCGACGCATGGGCCTCCTTCCCGCTGCGTTTCCAGCCGGGCACCGCCTGGAACTACGGGGTCAGCACCGACGTCCTGGGCCGGGTCATCGAGGTCGTCTCCGGCAAGCGCCTCGACGTCTTCATGCGCGAGTCGTTCTTCGAGCCGCTGGGCCTGAAGGACACCGGTTTCCGCGTGGAGGCGCGCAGCAAGGACCGCTACGCCGAGATCTACAGCCCGACCGCCGACGGCGGCATCGAGCACAACCCGCAGGCGAGCCTGTACAACACCGAGGACCCGGTCTTCCTGTCGGGCGGCGGCGGTATCTACACCACGGTCGCCGACTACATGAAGTTCCTCGGCATGATGGCGAACAACGGCCGGATCGGCACCGGCTCCGACCACTACCTGTCCCCGCTGACCGTCGAGTCGGCCCGCGGCAACCATCTGCCGGGGAACGTCACGCTGGGCTCCGGATTCGGCAGCTGGGCGGTGCCCGCCGTCAACGAACTGATGCCGGGCGCCGGCTTCGGGCTGGGCTTCATGACGGTCGAGTCGGCGCGCGACACCCACCTGCTGACGCGCCAGGGCGAGTACTTCTGGCTCTCGATGAGCAGCGCGAACTTCTTCATCGACCCCGCCTCGGGCGTCGCCGCCCTGGTCTCCCCGCAGCTGTACCCGTCCCGCACCCTCCCGATCACCAACCGCCTGCGGCAGTTCGTCTACCAGGCCTTCTGCTAGGCCGGCCGGCCGCGTCGAGAGGGAGGTGAGTCGATGAGCACGAGATCGCTGCCCGTGGAGATCCCGCTCAGATGGGGCGACATGGACTCCTACGGCCACGTCAACAACTGTGAGGTCGTCCGGATCATCGAAGAGGCCCGCATGAGGTGGCTCATGTCGAGCGGAGTCTTCGACGGGGAGACCGCGGTCGTCGCGGCCCATGAGATCGGATATCTGCGTCCGCTCAGGTACTCGCTCGACCCGGTCAACGTCGAGGTGTGGACCTCGAACGTCCGGCGGACCAG
>JBEHXI010000146.1:0-18104 GCA_048498775.1 Actinomycetota bacterium
AGGGTCATCCGCACGCGGTCGAGGTCGAGGCGCGGTCCGGAGATGCGGGTGCTGGTGGTGACCTGGTTGACGAAGAGCAGGACGACGGCGCTGTCGGGTGAGGCCGACACCACCGAGGCCGCCGGGATGCCCCCGTTCGAGGGCTGGGCGACGGTGGCCTTGACCACTCCGTGGTACGCGGTGGCGGTGGGTGCGACCACGGTCTGTGTCGTCTTGCCGTAACTGCTGAGGAAGGCGCCGGTCAGGTGGGCGCGGGCGGCCGCGAAGTCGCGGTCCAGGTGGCGGTAGTCGTAGGAGAGGATCACGGGGGCGGCGGCGCGGGCCTCGGCCAGTGCCGCGGTGCGCGCCTGCTGGGTGCGGGCGGCCTCCCGGTACTGCCAGCCGAGCGTCGCGGAGGCGATCAGTCCCGCCGCGACGAGCAGCGCGAGCACCATGCCGAGCGGTCCGGTCCGGCGCGCCGGGGTCTCGGTGTTCTCGGACGCCTCCGGGGCGGCTTCGGGTGGTGTGTCGGCCGCCTGGCGCCTGCGGAGCAGCCGTGACCCGATGCGGTGGCGCTCGCCGTTGTGCGGTGCCGCGGGCTCCTCCGGTGGCGCGGGCGCCGGGTCGTCTGGACCGGCTGGGGCCCCGGGTTGCCGGCGTGCCACGTCCGCGCGTTTGGCTGCGGCGCGGGCGGCCGCGGCCACGGAACGCCGGCGGGGCGCGCCACTGCCGGTGCGTCCTGGGAGGGTCTGGTTCCCCACGATGTGTCTCCTTGGCGTGCGGTGCGGTGCGGTCGGGCGGGTGGCGGGGCGGGGTGCCGGGGTCAGCCGACGAACTCGACGTCGGAGGTCAGCCAGCGGCCGCCCTGGAGCACCAGGTCCAGTTGCAGCCGGTAGTTGCGGGCCTGTCCCTGCGGCGCGGCGACGTTGGTGACCTTGCTGTCGACCGCGACCAGGACCGTGGCGGAGCGTGCGTCGGCCCGGGCGATGCCCGCGTCGAGTACCTGGCCTTCGGAGACCGACTTGTTGGCGGCGACCAGCTTCGTCAGGGTCGCCGTCTGCTGGGCGAACTGCTGCCTGAAGCCGCCGGTGGCGAGGTTCAGCACGTCCCGGGCGTCGCGGTCGTAGTGCCGGTAGTCCAGAGAGGTGAAGTTCAGCGCCACCTGCCGTGCCGCGGCGAGGATGTCCTGGTCGCGCTGTTCGGTCCGGTGGGCCTGGTACAGCCGGGTGCCCAGGTATCCGGCCGCGGCCGTGGCCAGCAGGGCGGCGGCGGCCAGGGCCCACAGCAGGCGGGGCGTCGCCCGCACGCCGCGCATCATGGCGATCCGCCGCAGCGCTCGCGCGATGAGGGTCATGCCATCGGTCCCACGAGCAGCCATTGCCATGATTCCTTTCCGAAGGTGCTCTGCTGTCCGCCGGTCGAGCCGATCTCGAAGGGCTGTCCGTCCGGGCCGGTGGCGGAGCCGGTCCGCGGGTCGTAGGCGGTGGTGTAGGACGACTGCTGTGCCTGGCCGGAGGGGCCGGACGGGCGTGGGGCGTTCTGGGCGCCCCGGACGGAGGTCGCGCTGCCGCGCGGGAGGGTGCAGCGGGCCGAGGTGTTCGCCGGGCGCTCGGAGGTGTCGGCGGGGTCGCGCCACCGGGTGTCGTAGCCCTGGCGGCAGGGCGGCGGGTCGTTGACGTTGAGGACCAGGCCGAAGTGGGTGCTGCCGTCCCCGGGGAGCACGGTGTAACTGCCGGCGACGGCCGCGGGCAAGGTGACCAGGACCTGTTCCACGCCGGGGAGCCGGGCGACGGTGATCTGGCCGCCGCTGACGAGGTTGCCGAGCAGGACCGGCAGCGTCCCGCGGTTGGCGCGCAGCAGCGCGTCGGTCTGGTTCGCCGTGGCGGTGCCGCCGTCCAGGACGCCTCGGATGTCCTTGTCGCTGTTCTTGAGCTGGTCGGTGAGGGTGGCCAGGTCGCGGGAGAAGGAGGTGATGGCCGAGCCCTTGTCCGTCTGGGTCTTCAGGACGGTGGCGGAGTTGTCGATGAGCGCGATGGTCTCGGGCAGTTCGGTGTTCGCCGCTTCCACCAGTGCGTTGCCGGAGTCGACGAGCCGCGTCAGGTCGGGACCGGTGCCGGAGAAGGCCTTGCCGAGTTCGTCGACGGTGGTGCGCAGGTCCTGCCTGCCGACGGACCGGACCAGCCGGTCGAGGCTGAGGACGAGCTGGGTGGTGGGCAGGGGGGTGCGGGTGTCGCGGCGGAGGATGGTGCTGCCGTCGTGCAGGTAGGGGCCGGCGTCGGTGCGGGGTTGCAGGTCGACGTACTGCTCGCCGACCGCCGAGCGGTTGGCGACCACGGCGAGGGTGTCGGAGGGGATGGGCGGTCCGCCGTCGATGTGCAGTCGCGCGGTGACGCCGGTGGAGGTCAGCCGCAGCGCGTCCACCTTGCCGACGGGTGTGCCGCGGTAGGTGACTTCGGCGCCGGGGAAGATGCCTCCGGAGACGGCGAAGTCGGCGCGGACGGTGTATCCGGGGTGGACGATCGCGTCGGCGAGGCCGGTGTAGCGTGCGCCGACGTAGGACACTCCGACGGCGGTGATGGCGGCGAAGGCGATCAGCTGGGCTTTGGCGCCGGTGGTGATCACGGCTGCATCCCCTCCGTCATGAGGTCGGCGAGGGCCATGTCGATGCCGCTGTCCGTGCCACTGTCCGTGCCGCTGCCCATGCCGCTGCCGTCGCCGGTGCGGTAGGTGATGCCGGTGCCGGTGCACAGGGGTGGGCACAGGGCCCCGCCGCCCGATCCGCCGGTGGGCGACGGGGTCGGTCCGGGTGTGCAGCCGGTGCCGGGCAGGCACGGCAGCGTCGGTGTCGGGACGGGGAGTTTCGGCAGGGGTGGCAGCGTGGGCAGCGGTGGCAGGGTCGGGAGGGGCAGGCCGGGTACCGACGGGCCGGGGGCCGGTTTGGGGGTGGAGCGGCGGACGGTGTCGTACAGGGCGTTGAGGTTGAGGTCCACGGTGAGGTGCAGGTTGGTGTAGTCGCCCTTGATGGTGTCCACCACGTTGCGGGGGAAGGGGTAGGTGGTCAGCAGTTCCAGGGAGTTGGGCAGGTCGCTGCCGGCGGCGTTGAGTTCGGTGAGGATCGGCTGGAGCGCTCGCAGGTCGGCGACGATGTCGTCGCGTGAGGCGTTGATGACCCGGGTGCCGGTGGTGCCGAGCCTGGACAGGGCGGTCAGCATGGTGGTCAGGTTGCGGCGCTGGTCGGCCAGGATCCGCAGCGCCGGTGGCATGGCGTCGACGGCCTGCCCGATGGCGGTGTTCTGCCGGTCGAGGGTCCTGGAGAGCTTGTCGATGCCGTTCATCGCCCGGACGATCTGGGCGCGTTGCCGGTCGAGGCCGCCGACGAAGGTGCTCAGCTCGCCGAGCAGGCTCTTGACGTGGCTTTCGCGGCCCTGCAGCGCGCGGTCGAGTTCGACGGTGATGGTGTGCAGCTGGGCCACTCCCCCGCCGTTGAGGAGGGCGGAGAGGGCTGCCAGGACCTCCTCGACGTCCGGGTTGCGGTCACTGCGGGACAGGGGGATGCGTGCGCCGTCGGTGAGGCGTCCCTCCGGTGGGATGCCGTCCGGAGCGGACAGCGCGATGTACTTCTCACCGAGCATGCTGGTCTGGCGCAGTTCGGCGACGGCGTTGGCCGGCAGGTGGACGGTGTCGGAGACGCGCAGGCGGACGCGGGCGCGCCAGCCGTCGAGTTCCACCTTCTCCACGGAGCCGACGGTGACGTCGTCGACCTTGACGGCGGACTGCGGGACGAGGTCCATGACGTCCTGGAAGTCGACGGTGACGTGGTAGGCGTGGTCGGCCGCGGCTCCGCCGGGCAGTGGGACGTCGTAGAGGCCGTGGAACTCGCAGCCGGTCAGCAGCAGGGAGCCGGCCGCGAGCCATGTGGCGGCGATCCGGGTGGCGCGGTGCGGGCGCTTCCCGCTCGGCGTGGGGGTGTTCATGCGCGACCTGCCAGGATGCCGCCGAGGGTGGGGTCGGTGGAAGTCGTTCCGGGGACGGACAGGGGGAGGCCGGTGGTGGGATCGGTGGACGGCAGCGGGGGCAGCGATCCGACGAGTTTCCGGATCGTGGCGCACTCGCCGCTCTGGCCCGCGGTTGCGAGCAGGGAGCAGACCAGGTTGGCGGGGTCCTGCGGCAGCTGGGCGTTGTCGCGGGTGTCGAGGGTGCCGGATGCGGGGTCGTAGGCGTTCTGCAGGTTGGACAGCCCGGCGGGGGCCACGTCGAGGATCTCCTGGAGTGCGGCGCGTTCCTTGACCAGGACGCCGGTGACCTGGCTGAGGTCCTTGACGTTCGTGGTGAGGGAGGTGCGGTTGGCGCGGACGAAGCCGGCGACGTCGGTGAGGGCGGCGGACAGTTGCTTCAGCGCGTCGCCGAGGTCGGTGCGGTCGCCGGCGAGGAGCTGGGCCACCTTCGCGAGGTCGTCGTCGAAGGCGCGTACCTGCCCGTCGTCGGCGGCCAGGGCCGCGGTGAAGGTCTGCAGGTTGTTGACGGTGCCGAACAGGTCGCCGCGGTGGTCGGCGAGGGTCCTGACGGCCTGGGAGAGGTTCTGGACGGTCTGGTGGACCTGGGCGCCCTGGCCGCCCAGGTTGTCCGCGCTGACGTGCAGCAGCCGGGACAGTGAGCCGTCCTGGTTGGCGCCGCGGGGGCCGAGGGCCTCGGAGAGGGTGTGGAGGCTGTCGAAGACGCGGTCGAGTTCGACGGGGACGGCGGTGCGGCTTTCGGGGATGACCGAGCCGCTGCGCATCACCGGGCCGCCGCGGTAGACGGGCAGCAGTTGCAGGTAGCGGTCGCTGACGACGGAGGAGTTGATGATGGCGGCCTTGGCGTCGGCGGGGACCTTCTGGCCCGGGTCGTAGGTGAAGTCGACCCTCACCCGGTCGCCCTGCGGGGTGATCGAGGTGATCTCGCCGATCCGTACGCCGAGGACGCGCACGTCGGAGCCGGGGTAGATCCCGACGGTGCGCGGGAAGTACGCGGTGACCTCGACCGGCTGCGGCCTGGGCCACCAGACGGCGGCCGCGGTGGCGAGGAGCAGCACGGTCAGGGCGAGGGCCAGCAGGCGGGTGCGCCGGGTGTGCGGGGTGATCCTTTCCCGGATGCGGGTGGCCATGGCGCGGCGGTTCATCGCGACCCTCCTGAGGGTGTCCGGGTGGACGGCAGGCCGGACGGTGTCGCGGGGACGGCGACCAGGTTCTGGATGTAGCCGTCGAACCAGCGGCCGTTGCCGAGGGTGTTGGTGAAGACCCTGAAGTAGGGGGCGAGCAGCGCGATGCTGCGGTCCAGGGCGGTCTGGTTGCGTTTGAGCATGGCGACCACCGCGTTGAGCCGGCTGAGGGCCGGGCCGAGCTGGGCGCGGTTGTCGGTGACCAGGCCGGAGAGCTGGATGCCGAGGGCGGCGGCGTTGCGCAGCAGGTCGTGGATGGCCTGGCTGCGGGTGTCGAGTGCCTGGAAGAGCAGGTCGCCGTCGTTGACCAGGGTGGTGAGCTGGTGGGAGCGGGTGGCCAGCACCTTGGTGACGCCGTTGGCGTGCTGGAGGAGGTCGCGCAGGGCCGCGTCGCGGCTCGCGATGGTCACCGACAGGTCGGACAGTCCGCGGATGGCGGCCTTGACGTCGGCCGGGGAGTCCTGGAAGGCCGCGGAGACGGTGTCCATGGCGGTGGCCAGGCGCCCGGTGTCGATCTGCTCGGTGGTCTGGGTCAGGTCGGTGAAGGCCTGCACCACGTCGTAGGCGGACACGGTGCGGTTCAGGGGGATCTCGCTGCCCGGCGGCAGTTGGCCGGGGCCGGCGGGCTGGAGGGCGAGGTATTTCGCTCCGAGGATCGTCTTGACGCGGATGGCGGCGCCGGTGGTGGTGCCGAACCTCGGGTCGCCGGTGATGCGGAACGCGACGCGGACGTGGTCGCCCTGCAGACCGACGTCCTCGACCTGTCCGACCTTGACGCCGGCGATGCGTACCTCGTCTCCGGGCTTGATCCCGCCGGCCTCGGTGAAGGCGGCGCTGTAGGTGGTGCCGCCGCCGATCAGCGGCAGGTTCTGGACGTTGAAGGCGGCGAGGATCAGCAGGGCGATGACGGTCAGGCCGACGGCGCCGATCACCACCGGGTTGCGTTCGCGGAACGGGGTCACTGTGCGCACCTCCCGCCGCCGACCCGGAGGCTGGGGGTGAGGACCTGTCCGGTCTTCGGCAGCACGACGCGGCCGTCGAAGTCGCACAGGTAGAAGTTGAACCAGGAGCCGTAGGTGGCGGTGCCGGTCAGCACGTTGAGCTTGTGCGGCAGCCGCTGCAGGACGCCTTCGACGGTCGGGTTGTGGGCCTGCAGGGTGCCGGCCAGGGTGGACAGGCCGGCGATGTCGGAGCGCAGCGCGGGGCGTCCGTCGGCCAGCAGGCCCGAGGTGGCGCCGGCCAGGGCGCTGATGGTGGTCAGGGAGTCCCCGATGGCGGTGCGGTCGGCGGACAGTCCGGAGACGAGCCGCTGGAGTTGGTCGAGCAGGGCGGAGAAGTGGGCGCTGCGTTTGTCGAGGGTGGTCAGTACCCGGTTGAGGTTGTCGATGACCGAGCCGATCAGCTGGTCGCGGTCGGCGAGGGTGGTGGTGAGGGAGGCGGTGTGGGCGAGCAGGCTGTCGATGGTGCCGCCTTCGCCCTGAAGGGTGCTGATCAGCTCGAACGCGAGCTGGTTGACGTCGTTGGGGCTGAGTGCGGCGAACAGCGGCTTGAAGCCGTTGAGCAGGGCGTTGAGGTCGAGTGCGGGCTGGGTGCGGGCCAGCGGGATGGTGCCGCCCGGGGCCAAGCGTGAGCCGTCGCCCGCTCCCTCGGTGAGGGCGAGGTAGCGCTGCCCGACCAGGTCGCGGTAGCGGATGACGGCTCCGGTGCTGGTCAGCAGCGGCCGGTCGCGGGAGACGTCGAAGGTGACCTCGGCGAGTGTCCGGTCCTTGATGCGGATGTCCTGCACCTCCCCCACGCGCACTCCCGCGACCCGGACGTCGTCGCCGATCTCCAGGCCGGTGACGTCGCTGAAGACGGCGCGATAGGTGTCCTTCGGGGTGAAGCTGACGTTGACGATGGTCACCGCCAGGAGGGTGGTGGCCAGGATCGTCACCACGGCGAAGAGCGAGAACCGGATCAGTGGTCCGGCGGTCGCGCGGGCGTTCATGAGACGCTCACCGCCGTTCCGCGGGCCATGGGGCCGAACAGCAGGGTCGCCACCGCGGGAACCTGGTCGGCGGGGACGCCCATGACCGGCGAGACCAGCGAACCGATGAGGTGCTGCTCGGCCGGGGTGCCCGACACGCTGCTCGGCAGGGCGCCGGTTCCCGGCAGGCCGCCCTGCTGTCCCTGCGCCGAGGTGCCGTCGTCGAAATGGAGCGCGGGCGCGGGCACCGGTGGATGGGGCAGTCCTTCGCAGTTCGGGCCGCGGTGGTCGGCGTACCGCGGCTCCTCGCCGGGGTGGTAGGCGGGTCGCGGCAAGGTGAGCTCCAGGGTGATGTGCATCTGCCCGCCGCTGAAGGCCTGTTCGCTGAGCGGCTCGGTGTCCGCCAGACCGCCCAGCAGGCAGGGGTACTCGGGTGAGTAGCGGGCCAGCAGGGCGAGGATGGGGCGGGAGAGGTGGGCGAGGGTGATGAGCCGGCCGGCGTTGTCGTCGAGGACGCCCTGCGCGGTGTCGGCGAAGCCGGCGGTGCCGGTCAGGAACGTCCGCAGCGCGTCCTGCTTGGCCACCACGGTCCGGCTGATGGTGATGGTGTCGCTCAGCACTCTGAGCAGGTCGGGTGCGGCGTCGTCGTAGATCCGGGTGGTGTCGGCGAGTCGGGAGATGTCGCTCGTCAGCGTCGGCAGGTGCGGGTTGAGCCGGTGCAGGTAGAAGTCGACGCGGCTGAGGTTGGCGCCGATCTCGTCTCCGCGGCCCTCCAGGGCGTCGGCGAACGCGGACAGGGTGGCGTTCAGCTCGCCCGGCTGCACGGCGCGCAGCAGGGGAAGCAGGTCGTTCATCAGCTGCTGGAGCTGGATGCCGGTGGCGGTGCGGTCCTGGGGGATGACGTCGCCGGCCCGGATGTGCCGGGACGAGGGGTGGGCGGGGGCGACCAGGTCGACGTACTCCTCACCGAAGAGGGTCTTGGGCAGCAGCAGGGCGTGGACGTCGGCCGGTATCCGGGTGGCGTAGGCGGGGTCGAGGGCGAGGTCCAGCGTCGCCTGCCGCCCGTCGGCGTGCACCTGCCGCACCTGGCCGACGATCAGGCCGCGCAGTTCCACGTCGGCCTGGGGCTCCAGCTGGCTGCCGATGCTGTACGCCTTCAGGGTGATGGGGACGACGGGGGTGAAGACCTGCCGGTAGACCGCCACCGCCAGCGACAGCAGCAGCGCGATCACCAGGAGGAAGACCACGCCGTACAGCCGCAGCGTGGTGCTGCGTGACCAGGGGTTCCGCAGCCGTCCGCCCGGGGTGCCGGCCGGTCGCGGGGCCGGGCCCATCGGCGTTGACTGCGTTGTGGGCGTTGACGTCATCGGCTATCCCGTGATCCTCACCGTGGTGGTCGCTCCCCAGATCGCCAGACTGAGGAAGAAGTCGAGGACGTTGATCGCGACGATGGAGGTGCGCACCGCGCGGCCCACCGCGACGCCCACCCCGGCCGGGCCGCCTCTGGCGTGGTACCCGTAGTAGCAGTGCACCAGGATGATCACGACGGCGAAGACGATCACCTTGCCGAACGACCACAGCACGTCGACCGGTGGCAGGTACTGGTGGAAGTAGTGGTCGTAGGTGCCCGCGGACTGCCCGTAGTAGGAGGTGGTGATGGTGCGTGAGGCCAGGTAGGACGAGAGCAGGCCCACGACGTACAGCGGGATCACCGCGATGAACCCGGCGATCATCCGGGTGGTGACCAGGAACGGCACCGAGGGGACGCCCATCACCTCCAGCGCGTCGACCTCCTCGCTGATGCGCATCGAGCCGAGTTGCGCGGTGAAGCCGGCGCCGACCGTGGCCGACAGGGCCAGGCCGGACACCAGGGGCGCGATCTCCCGGGTGTTGAAGTACGCGGACAGGAACGCCACGAAGTTGGACGTCCCCAGCTGGTTGAGCGCCGCGTAGCCCTGCAGGCCCACCTCGGTGCCGGTGAAGAAGGACAGGAAGGCGATCACGCCGACGGTTCCGCCGACGACGGCCAGCGCGCCGCGGCCGAAGCTGACCTCGGCCAGCAGGCGCAGCACCTCGGTCTTGTAGCGGCGCACGGTGCGGCCGGTCCAGGCCAGCGAGCGCCCGTAGAAGGACATCTGGGTGCCGAGCTCCTCCAGGGAGCGCAGCGGTCGTCCGAGCAGGCGGTCGAGTGGCGCCATCGTCATCCCTTCTGCGGCACGATCTGGAAGTACACGGCGGTCATCACGAAGTTCGTCACGAACAGCAACATGAAGGTGATGACCACCGACTGGTTGACCGCGTCGCCCACGCCCTTCGGGCCGCCCTTGGCGCCCAGCCCCTTGTAGGAGGCGACGATCGCGGCGATGGCGCCGAAGACCATGGCCTTCAGCTCCCCCGCGTACAGGTCGGGGAGCTGGGCGAGCGTGGTGAAGGACGCCAGGTAGGCGCCGGGGGTGCCGTTCTGCAGGATGACGTTGAAGAAGTAGCCGCCCGCGACGCCGACCACCGAGACCAGGCCGTTGAGCAGCACCGCCACCACCATCGAGGCCAGCACCCGGGGCACGACCAGCCGGTGCACCGGGTCGATGCCGAGGACCTCCATGGCGTCGATCTCCTCGCGGATCTTGCGGGCCCCGAGGTCCGCGCAGATCGCGGAGCCGCCGGCGCCGGAGATCAGCAGCGCGGTGACGATCGGCGACGCCTCCCGCAGGACGGCCAGGACGGAGGCGGCGCCGGAGAAGGACTGCGCGCCCAACTGGCGGGTCAGGCTGCCGATCTGCAGGGCGATCACGGCCCCGAACGGGATGGAGACCAGCGCGGTCGGCAGGATGGTGACCCCGGCGATGAACCAGGCCTGCTGGATGAACTCCCGTGCCTGGAACGGCCGTCGCGGCAGGGTCCGCAGCACGTCGAGGCCCAGGGCGAACAGGTCGCCGCAGTGCCGCAGCGCCGCGGTCGGGGAAAGGCTCACGCGTCCGCCACCTCCCTGCCGTGTGCTCGCGCCTCGCGTTCTGCGATCGCCTGCCAGCGGGGCGGCCGGACGATGCCGGGGCTGGGCAGCAGGCGCGCCGTCACCCCGGAACCGGAGGCGCCCTTGCCGCCCCGGGGGCCGCGGTGGTGACCGGCGTCGAGTTCGGCCAGCTCCTGCTCGACGAGGGCCGCGTCCTTCTCCTCGGCCATCCCGATCGGCCCCTGCATACGGCCGTTGAGGAACTGCCCGACGACCGGCTCGTCGCTGGCCAGCAACTTCTCGCGGGGGCCGAACATCACCAGCTCGCGGCGGAAGAGCAGTCCGATGTTGTCCGGCACCTGGCGTGCCGAGGCGATGTCGTGGGTGACGATGAGGAACGTCGCGTCGATCTGCGCGTTCAGGTCGACGATCAGCTGGTTGAGGTAGGCCACCCGCACCGGATCGAGGCCCGAGTCCGGCTCGTCGAACAGGATGATCTCGGGGTCGAGGACCAGTGCCCGCGCCAGCCCGGCGCGTTTGCGCATCCCGCCCGATATCTCGCCGGGCAGCTTCTCCTCGGCGCCGAGCAGGCCGACCATGTCCATCTTCTCCAGCACGATGCGCCGGATCTCGCTCTCCGGCTTGCGGGTGTGCTCGCGCAGCGGGAAGGCGATGTTGTCGAACAGGTTCATCGAGCCGAACAGCGCGCCGTCCTGGAACAGCACGCCGAACAGCCTGCGCACCTCGTACAGTTCGCGTTCGCGCAGCCGGGTGATGTCCCGGCCCTCGATCAGGACCGAGCCCCGTTCCGGCCTGAGCAGGCCGACGAGTGTCTTGAGGAACACCGACTTGCCCGTCCCCGACGGGCCGAGCATGACCGAGATCTCCCCGGCGGGCAGCGTCAGCGAGACGTCCTGCCAGATGACCTGGCGGCCGAAGGACTTGGTCAGCCCCTCCACGCGGATCTCGACACCCAAGTGGGGACACCCCTTCTCCCGTGGGCGGAGAGGACACCGCGGTCCATCCCTGCCGTATCGCCGACGCCGCGCCCGAACGGGCCCGGCGTGTGCTCTACGCGGAGGGAGGGCGCATCCCCCACGAAAGAAGGGAGAAATTTTCCGGCGCCGGCCGCCCGTGCGGTGAAGGGGGTCTCGGCCGGCGGCCCGAGTGCCGCGGCGGCCGACCGGAAGCCGCAGGTCGGCGGCGTCAGGGGTGAATGCCGGTGGGCAGCGCGCTCGGTACGGCGCCGGAGACCGGCACCGCCGGCGGGATGGCCGGGAGCGACGGAACCGTGGCCGACGCCGGTGGGCGGGCGGCCGGAAAGGACGGCAGGACCGGGGGAAGCGCGGGCGCGGAGAACGACGGGACCACCGGCGCGGCAATCCCCGGCAGTCCCGGCGCGCCGGGCAGGACACCGGCCGCCGGGACGCTCGCCGCTGTCGGGCAGGCCACCGCGGAAGGCACGAAGAGGTGGGCGGCTCCGGCGTGCGGCGCGGCTCCGAGCCGGCCGGCGGAGGTCTGGTCCGCCGGATGGGTCCGGCCGGGACGCAGCGGGGTGGCGGACACGTCGGGGCGGGTTCCCGGCGGCTGGTGCACCGCGGGAAGGGTGACTCCGAGGACGGCCAGTGCGGCCGCCGTGGACATCACGGCCACGGCCTGACCGGCGCCCTGCGGGCGGGGGCGCCACGGCCTCAGCAGCCACACCGCCAGCCCGAGGGTCTCGGCGAGCGACGTGCGCAGGGCCTGCCTGGCCCTCGCCAGCAGCCCCTCGGCCGACCGGTAGCTCACGCCCATCCGGCGGGCCACCTGTTCGATGTCCAGGTCCTCGGACTTCAGTGACAGCGCCTGCGCCTGGCGGGCGGGCAGTTCCTCGCTCCGGCGGGCCAGCCACCTGGCCTCCGCACGGTCGCACACGGCTTCCTCGACGGGGGCCGGAGAGGCGGGGGCCAGCGCGGAACGGCCGCGCGCCTGGGCCTCCCGGCTGACCTGGCGGTAGCGGTCCACGCACAGCCGCATCGTCACCGTCGTCAGCCACGCCCCCAGGCGGTCGTCCTCGACCTGCGGGTTCTCCATGGCGCGGACCATGGCCTCGTGGACGGCGTCCTCGGCGTCCTCGAAGCTCATCGACCGCCGGCGCGCGACCTTGAGCAGGTCCTCACGATGACGCCACAGGCGCTCCCAGCGCGCGTCCGAGCCGCTGTCCGGTCCGTCGGATCGCTCCGTACGCCCATCCGCCCCCATCAGCCGCTCCCTCACACCCGGGGTGCCTGGTGGGCTCCGCCCCGCGCGGCCCGCCACGGCGTTTCGCAGACATTACCGCCAAGTAAGGACGATGGGGAGGGGTCGGCGCACGCGTGCGGGGGCGCCGGCCCGTCTCGCGGTCCGGCGCCCCGTGCGGTGTGCCGCGGCCGGTCATCCGGCCGCCGGGATCACCCGCCCGCCACCGTGAAGGTGGAGGTGTGGGGTTCTTCCATCGGCACGCTGTCGCCGCCGAGCGCGCTGTTCACCCCGGCGACCCTCACCTGGTACGTCCCGGGGGCCAGCGGTGCGGCCGGGGTCCAGGTGAGCACCCCGGAGGCGGTCCTGGCGACGCTGCCGGGCACCGCGCCGCCGTCCCGGGTGACCGTGACGGCCTGGTCGAACCCGGAGCCCGAGCCCGGCTGGATGTCGCGCGCGAAGGTCACCGTGACGGCCGCGGGGGCGGTCACGGTGGCGCCGTCCGCCGGGGTGACGGCGGTGACCAGCGGGTCGCGCCAGTACTGGACGGCCTTGTGGTCGTCCGGGACCGACGGATCGCCCCATGCCGTGGAGACGTCGTCCACCAGCATCTTCCCGTCGGCGTCCCCGGCGACGGTGACGCTGCGGTTGTTGGTGGAGGTGATGGATCCCCACCATTCCACGCGGTTCCAGTCACCCCGGGTGTACTTGTACTGCACCTCGGTGCCGTCGGGGATGGTGAGCGTGGTCTCCCAGATCCCGCCGCCCTTGTCCGTCATCCGCAGCTTGCCCGGATCCCATGGGCCCAACTGCGCGATGTTGCCCGGCAGGTACACCGCGGCGTCGGCCGGGGTGGCGTCCGGCACGCGGACCCGGAAGGTGACGGCGATCGGCCGCGGCTGCACGGTCAGCGACTGCGGCAGCGTCGCCGTGGAGCCGTCCGGATCGCGGTAGGTGACGGTGCCGGTCAGCGCGGAGTTCTTCGCCGCCGCGGGCGCGGTGACGTCGAAGCCGGCGGTGAAGGAGGCGCCGGACGCCAGGGTGGCCGTGGTCGTCGGCGAGGTGGGCGTCACCGTCCAGCCGGTGGGCCGGGGCAGGTCCACCGACACCGCGCCGATCGTTCCCGGGCCGTGGTTGGTGACCGTCGCCACGACCTGGCTGGGCACTCCGGCGACCAGGCCGTGCGGAGCGTCCAGCGAGAAGCCGACCGCGGGGGCCGGCGGCACGGTCAGGGCCCGGCCGTCGTGGCGCACCACCGCGCCGCGCCGCGCGGTCACGCCGGGCACCCGCACGGTGAGGGTGTGGGTGGCCGCGTCGTAGCCGAAGGCGGTGGCGTGCCCGCCGACGGTGACCCGGTGCGGCCGCGTGACGTCGGCGAACCGGACGGTGTAGGTGCGGGCCGCCGGCTGCCCGGCGTAGTGGCCCGCGGTCCGCCCGATGGTGAGGGCGGCCCCGCCGTGCTCGCTGTAGCGCACCGGTGTGGTGGCGAACTGCCCGGTCCGGTAGGCCAGTCCCTCGCCCGCGTCGTCGTAGAGGGTGGTGGTGCCGGCGGCGTGCGGGAAGACCTTGAGGGTCAGCGCGTCGCGCGGCGCGGTCTCCACGTTGTCGGAGTACGGGGCGAGCGGCAGGATGCCGCCGGCCCGGGCGAACACCGGCATGGTGTCCGGAGTGCTGGCGATCAGGTGTTCCCCGCCGGAGTAGGTCGCCCCGGTGAACAGGTCGGTCCAGGTGCCCTTCGGCAGCCACACCGTGGTCACCGCGGACAGCCCCGGGGTGGTGACGGGGGCGACGAGGAGCTGGTCGCCGAGCAGGTACTCGCCGTCGTGGGTGTACGCGGCCGGGTCCTCCGGATCGTCGAGGTAGAGGGCGCGGGCCATGGGCAGCCCGGTCTCGACGGCCTGCCGGGCGGTGGCGTACAGGTAGGGGACGAGCGCCTCGCGCAGCCGCAGGAAGGACTCGGCCGCGGAGCGCACCGTGGTGCCGTACTGCCAGGGCAGCCGGTCGCCGTGGTCGGAGTGGAGTCGGTTGACCGGCTGGAAGACGCCCAGTTGCAGCCAGCGCAGGTACAGGTCGTCGGGCAGGTGCTTGCCGGCGAAGCTGCCGATGTCGTCGCTGACGTACGGCAGGCCGATCGCGGCGCCCTCGGCCTGGGTGAACGACGCCTCGAAGGCGAGCGTCTGCCAGTCCGCCTGGGTGTCACCGGTGAACTGCACGGTGCTGCGGTGCTCGCCCCACGGCCCCGCGGCGGTGACGGAGGTGTAGTCGGGGAAGGACGCGCCGGCCCGGGACAGCGCGAAGCCGCGCACCCCGCGGGCGTCGCCCTCGCGCCGGTAGAGCTCGTTGACCCAGCTGTCGGCGGTCAGACCCGGCATGGTGACCGTGCTGTCGTCGCAGCAGTAGTCGAGCCACCACTGGCGCACGCCCTGCTTCTCCAGCGGGGTGTGCAGGTTCTGCCAGGCGGCGGCCTGGTCGGGGTCGGACCAGTCGAAGCGGTGCGCCTTGGGCGCGAAGCTGTCCTTGGCGGGCGCCAGCTTCCCCTTGGCGGTGGCCTGGGCCGCGGGGTACTGGGGGTCGTCCTCGGAGATCGAGGCGTGGATGTTGAACGTGGGGTGCAGGTGCTGGGCGTTGGCCCAGTCCAGGTAGGCCTTGGGGTCGGGGAAGAGGGCCGGGTTGAAGTTCCAGCCGTTCCACTGCTGCGGCGACTTCCAGTCGGTGTCGGAGACCAGGGCGTCGAGCGGCACCTTGTTCTGCCGGAAGGCGGGTACCAGGGTGTTCTCGTAGTCGGCCGCGGTGTACGGGTAGTACTCGGAGAACCAGTTGCCGAAGGCCCACTTCGGCAGCATGTCGTCCGGGCCGGTCAGGGTGCGCAGATCGCCGAGGGCGGTGGTGTAGTCGTGCCCGTATCCGAAGAGGTAGCCGTCCTGGTAGGCACCCTGGTGCGCGGGACGGGGCGCGACCCGGCCGCCCGGGGTGCGCAGCGCGGTGGTGGTGTCGTCGAGCAGGTACCAGCCGCTCTTGTCGAGCAGTCCCTGGTGGAGCTTGAGCTGGTCGATGGGGCCGGCCTGCCCGCTGTAGTAGTCCAGGCCCCGGTACCAGCCGCCGAGGGCGTCCGGGTGCGCGGGCGAGCCGAACGCCGGGTGCACCTGGCGCCGTTGCCCGGCGACGGTCAGCTCCAGGGTGGTGTTGGCCGGGGCGAAGGGGCCGGAGCCCTCGGTGTAGGTCAGGCGCACCCGCCCGGTGGTGATGGCCAGTTCACCGTGGGAGCGCCGTACCGAGAAGGCCGGGGGCCGAAGGTTCCGGGCGACGGCGTTGAAGGTCGGCGCGTCCTCGAAGTGGCCGTCGGCGGCGTATTCGAGACGCAGCAGGGTCGGGGTGAGGACCTCCACGCGGACTGGTCCGTCGGTCACCGCTCCGCCGTGCCGGGTCAGGGCGGCGGCGTGCGCGGGGACGGGCCAGGAGGTCAGCAGTGCGGCGAGGAGCAGCGCCACGGCGAGCACAATCCGGCCGGCGACCGCTCTCAGGGGTGGTGACGACAACAGGTCTCTCCTGTCGTAACAGGTCGAAGCGGAGGCGAGCGCCGAGGTGTCCGGGGCGCGCCCGGCCGGCGGTCACCCGCGCTCCACGAGGGACGACGTGCCGGAGCCTCCCGCGGGATCCGCGGCAACACCGCCGGGCGGCACGGCACGCGCTCCGTGCCGCCCGGGGTGCCGGTGCGCGAGCCGCGTGAACGCGGCGTCGCGCGAGGCCGGTTGAGGCACCGGCGGGTCGACTGACATGGCGCATACGTTCTTCAATCGGAACGGGACCCGTCAAGACTTTGAACAGAAGGCGGCGCGGGAGGGCGGCCTACCGCCATCTTCCGAAGGCAGGGGCCGCGGCACGGTGTGCCGCTTCCCTGCCTCACCGCGACGGCCTCGGGCGGCAGCGGACGAGCCCTTTGGGGGCGGGCGAGTCAGGCCGGGGCCGTCCGCGCGCCCTACTGGGCCTCTTCGACCCAGGCACGCTCCAGTTGGGTGCGGAAGGTGGCGGGCTCTCGCCCGATCAGCTCGGCCAGCGTCGAGTCGACAGCGGTGAACTCGCCCTTCCGCGCCGCGGCGAAGATGCTCAGCATCAGGTCGGCGATCGGAGCCGGGGCGCCGTGCGCCAGGACCTGCTCGCGAAAGGCGTCGTCGGGGACGACGGTGCGGGTGAAGGGCCGTCCGGTGGTCTGGGACGCGATGTCGGCGACGGTGTCGAAGTCGAGCGCCGCCGGGCCGGTGAGCGGCGGGGGGCCCTTCGAAGCGGGTCTCCTCGGCGAGGATCACCGCGGTCGCCTCGGCGAGGTCGTCGTGGCCGGTCCAGGCGACGGGGCCGTCGGCGGGGAGGGCGATGTCCTGCGCGACGCCGATCAGCGCCTGCTGCGTGAATGGCTCACCCGCCTGGCCGCGGACGATGGCGCATCGCACGCCTGATACGCGTCAGGCGCCCTCGTGCAGGTCGAACCGCCCGAGGACAGCACGCCCTTCGGGCGGACGGCGCGAGACAGGACCTACTGATCGTTCCGGAATGAGATGAGCCCGGCTCTTGACGATCTCGGTCGGGGGCCCTGTGTGTGCGCCGGCAGGAATTATGTCGGTCGACGCCGCCCGGCGACATGGCTAGGGTCGCTGGCGTGACGATCGAGCTGAACGACGCCGCCCGCGAGCTCCTTGACGATGTGAATCCCGCGGTACTGGCCACCGTGAACCCCGACGGCAGCCCGCAGACCTCAGTGGTCTGGGTCGCCCGGGACGGTGACGACCTGCTGATCTCTTCGGCAGCCGGCCGCCGCAAGGTCACCAACGTGGAGCGCGACGCGCGGGTCAGCCTCACGGTCTACGACCGGGTCAACCCGCTGCGATACCTGGAGGTGCGCGGTACTGCGACGGTGGCCGAAGATCCGGGCCGGAAGCTGGCCATCGCACTGGCCGAGCAGTACGAGGGGCCCGGCGCGGGTCAGGAGTACCTGGAACTGCCGCCGGACGTGGTCCGAGTGGTCGTCAGGATCTCCCCGCGGCGGCTGGTCGGCACCTTCGCCGACTGACTGATCAGTTCAGAGCGATCCCGTGATCTTGTACCTGACGATGTTGATCAGCAGGCTGTGTGGGTGAGCGCTGATCTTGTAAAGCGGGTGTCACTTGCGGACTTGCGTGCGCACTATCGCCATGACCTCGGCGAACCGATCTTCCTGTGGCTCCAGGCCGCCCAAGTCACTCAGCGCGAAGGATGTGTGTTTGAACCCATCAGGAGTGTGGAAATGTGCGCCGGCGCCGCTCAGGCTCACCGAGTTAATGCCAGCCCACGGAAGACGCTGGGTCCCCCAGGGGTTGACCGTAACGATTCCATCGATGGTCAGTTCGAGACGCACGCGCAACAGCACCAACCAACTGAAGAGGCCGAAGCCAATCGCGATGGCTGTCGCCTCACCTGCGGAGGCCAGATGGCTGAGGTCCGGGTGCGCCAGCAACCCCAGCCACGTCAACGCGGCCGCGGCAGCTGGGAGTACAACGAATGCGCAACCAGCAGCACGGCGGTACATGCCGAGTCGCCACACTCCGAGAACCGTGCCGCGCGCATCATCCACAGCGCTCCATGATGCACGTGTAGGTCTCTCAAGGGAACTGATAGCCAGCAACCCCAGGCAACCGGCTGACCACCGCAGCAGACGTCAGCGACCGCCCCACCCGTACTTGGGACGAAGAGGCCCCGGCCCGGGGAGCGTGCCCGATGCGTGCCCGATCGGGCGGCAAACTCCAGTCAGCAGCGGTCAACCACGG
>JBEHXI010000147.1:0-18073 GCA_048498775.1 Actinomycetota bacterium
CACGGCCACGGCCATGGAGGCGGACACCGTGATGGACACCGAGCGGCGGACGGGCTTCCTCAGACAGGTGGCGTGGACGGAGGACACCACCCGCAGGCCGCGGATGCCGGATCCGGTCCGCGCCTCGGCGGTGCGCGCCGGGCTCATCGCCTCCGTCACGCTCATCGAGGTGATGATCACGGTGCTGGGCGCGCTGGGCGGGTCCTGGGTGACGTTCCCCGCGGTGCTCGCCACCGTGGCCAGCACGATCGTCGCCACCTGGGCCGTACTGGACGTATGGGTGACCCAGCAGGTGTGGAACCAGCGGCACGGCGTGGTCTCCGACCCCAGCAGCACGGCACGGGAACTGCGGCGCGAGCGGCGGGCGCGCAACCGCGCGCGCCGGGGCACGCCCCACGGACGGCACCTGGCGCACCGACCGGACCTCCTGTCCCGCGCCTGAACGTTCCTTCTCCCCCACGCCTGATCCCTCTCCTCAGCGGAGCACCCGGTGCGCCAGGCGGCCCCTCGGGCGGACTGTCCGCCCGAGGGGCCGCCTGGCGTCCGCCTCACTCCACCGGCTGCGCCAGCTCGTCCTCCACCGGTCCGGCCGGCTCGACCGGTTCGACCGGCTCCACCGGCTGCTCCGCGGGACGCCGGAACATCCGGGTGGCCGTGATCTCGCCGTGCACCGGCTCGCCCTCCGGGTCCTGCCGCGGCAGACCGGGCCGCAGATGCTCCTCGACGCGGATGTACTTCAGCCCCGCCCGCAGGTCCGCGTCGTTGCGCAACCGCACGACCAGCGGGAACTCCGCCAGCGCGGTGGTGTCGAACAGGCCCGTGGTGTACAGCAGCTGGACCCCGAGCGCGTCGGCGACCGCACGCTGCAACTCCAGCAGATAGGTGGCGTTGGCCCGGCCGATCGGGTTGTCCAGGAAGAGGGTGCCGGCATGCCGCTGCCGGTCCCGGCCGCTGTCGTTGCTGCGCAGCGCCGCCATGGTGCAGTACAACGCGATCGCCGCGGTGAGCAGCTGACCGCCGGAGAACACATCGCCCATCTGCCCGACGGGCACCCGCTCGGCCCGCAGCACCGCGTCGGGCTTGAGGATCTCCACCGCCACCCCGCGCGGCTGGAGGGCGGCGTGCAGCCCGCGCAGCAGCAGGGCCATTCCGTCCCGGCGCAGGTCGGAGTTCTTCCGCACGGCCGAGCGGGTGGCCTCGTCGATGACCTCGCCGAGGCGTTCGCTCAGCTGCGCGGCGTCCGGGTCCTCGAAGCGGATGCGCAGGAACTCCTGCCCGGACCACTCCCCCAGGCCCTCCGGCAGCCGGGACAGGCGCTGCGCCGAGCGCAGGGTGGCCAGCGCGGCCTCCACCAGGCCGCGCAGCCGGTCCACGATGCTGTCCCGGTTGCGCTCCAACTGGCCGAGCTCGTCGGTCAGTACGCGCAGCCGCGGCGCGAACGCGGCCGCCCAGGCGCCGGCGTGCTCGGGCAGCGCGGCCGCGGGCAGCTCGCGGATCTGCTGACGGGCCGGGGTGCGCACCTGCTCGTACCGGGTGGCGTTGGCGTGCCGCACCAGCTGGTCGCACGCCTCGCGCAGCCGCGACTCGGCCGTGGACAGGTCGGCGGCGCAGCCGCGCAGCGAGCGCCTGGCCTCGGCGGCCGCCTGCCGGGCGTCGGCCAGGCTGCCCGGGTACGGCTGCGGCGGCTCCTCGCCCGCACCGTCCTGGGCTGCCTCCCGCAGCAGGTCGCGCAGGAGCGCCGCCGCCTCCGCGAACCCGGAGGCCGCGTCCTCGGCGGCGCGGTGGGCCCGTTGCAGCTCGGTGTGCCGCTCCCGTGCGGCGGCCAGGGTGTCGTCGCACCGGGCGAGGTCGGCGGTGGCCGTCCGCAGCAGCGTCTGCGCGTGCTGGACGCCGACCGGCACCAGCTCGTCGGAGAGCTGGGTGTGCGCCTCGCCGTCCGCGGGAGCCAGCCGCTCGGCCTCGCCGCGCAGCCGGCCGAGCAGTTCGCTGGCCGCGTCCGCGCGCGACTCGATCCGCTGGACCAGTTCCTCGGCGCGGGCGGCGGCCGCCTGGCGGGACGGGCCGTCCGCGCCGTCGGCGCCCTCCAGCAACTGGGCCGCGCGGTTGCGGACCTTGTTGGTCAGCCGGTCCAGCTCGGCGCGCGCGGCGCTCTCGTCGCTCTCGGCGCGGGCCTGCTCGGCGCGCAGATCGGCGCCGACGCCCACCTTCTCGTATACCTGGGAGGCCGCCCGGTAGGCCTCGCGCAGCGCCGGCAGCGAGACGCGCGGCGCCTCGTCGTCGGCGCCGCCGGCCGGGCCGCTCTCCGGGACGCCCGCGATCTCGGCGCGTTCGGCGCGCAACGCGCGGACGGTGCGGCGCGCGTCGTCGGCGGCGCGCTGTGCGGCGCGCCGGTCCTCGTCGCCGGAGCGCGCCCGGGCCAGGCAGGACGCGGCGCGCTCCTCGGCCTCGGCGGCCTCCTCGGCGAGTTCCCGCAGGCCGCGCTGCCAGGCCGCCCGCTCCCGCAGCCGGAAGGCCAGTCCGGCGAGCGCGTCGGCGCGGCGGCGGGCCCGCTGGGCGGTCTCCTGCGACTCGTCGCGGACCCGGGCGGCCTCGGCGGCCGCCTCCTCGGCCTCGGCGCGCCGGGTGCGGGCCTCGGCCAGCTCGGCGCGGGCGACGGCGGCGGCGTCACGCGCCTCCCGCACGGCCGCCTCCAGCTCGGCGAGGCGGCCGGCCGGGCAGCCGGAGCGCCAGGACGCCAGCCGGGCGGCGAGTTCACGGTCGCGGCCCAGGCGGGCGGCGAGCGCGCGGATCTCGTCCTCGCGGGCGGCGGCGCGGGCGCGCAGGGCGTGCCGCTCGCCGTCGGCGGCCTGCTCGTCGTGCATCGCCGGGTTCGGCGGGACGAGGAAGACGTCGGCCGGGCCCTCGGCCGGGGTGGGGGCCAGCAGGGCCGCGGCGGTCCCGACCGCGACGGCGGACCGCGGCAGCAGCGCGGCCTCGGCGAGGACGTCCCGGGCCCGCCGGTAGGAGTCGGGGTCGGTGACGACCACGCCGTCCACCAGCTCGGGGCGGGCGGCGAGCACCGCGGTGTGGTCCACCGGGTCCACGGCCTGCGCCAGGTAGCGCCAGCCGGGCAGCGCGGGCACGCCGTGCTCACCGAGGTACTCGACGGTGGCGAGCACATCGGGGCTGGGCGGCAGGAGTCCGCCGTCGCCGAGCGCGGCCAGGATGCGGGAGTCCTCGGCGGCGGCCGTCCGCAGCTCGAACAGCTGCCGCTCGGCGGTCGCGATGCCGCCCTCCAGCAGCTCGCGCAGCGATTCGGCGCTGCGGTCGAGGTCTGCGGGGCTCAACTGCCCCTCATCAGGCGGGGATTGGGCGCCCGCGCTCTCGCTGCCCGGCGCGGTGCGGGCGGCGGGCACCCGGGCGGACGCCTGCGGGCCCGGCAGTCCCAGGAGTTCGGCGAGGCGCTCCTCGCCGGCCAGGGCGCGGGCGGTGCGCAACTCCCCGTCGTACGCGGACTCGGCGGCGCCCAGCGCGTCGGAGGCGCGGGCCTCGGCGAGTTCGGCGCGGTTCTCCGCGGCGGCGGCCTGGCGGGCGTGGTCGGCCGCCGCGCGGGCGGTCTCCCGGGCGGTCTCCCAGGCCGCGACCGTGGTCTTCTCCGCGTCGGACGCCTCCAGGGCGACGCGGGCCGGGTCGGCGTCCGGGCCGGTGTCGTCCAGCCATCCGGCGCGCACCGCCTCGGCGGTCTCCTGTTCGACCTCGGCGAGCCGCTGCTGGAGGTGGCCGATCTCGCTGCGGGCGCGCTGGGCGGCGGTGGCGGCCGCGGTCGCGTCACGGTGGGCGGCCTCGGAGGCAGTCTGGAGGGCGACGGACCGCTCCTCCTCCTCGTCCGCCTGGCGTTCCGCGGCGTCGGCGGCGGCGTCCAGAGCCCGCACCAGGTCGGTGGCGGCCTTGGCGCGGGCGGCCAGGGCGGGCGCCGCGTCCCGTTCGGCGTCCCGGATCGCGGCGGCCACCCGGGCCGAGCGGTCGGCGGCGGCGCGGTGCCGCAGCACCGTCTCGGCGGCCTGCCAGGCGGCGTGCAGGGTGCGGGCGTCGGCGAGTTCGCGGCGCAGCGCCGCGGCGTCCTTCTCGGCGGCCGCCAGGCTCAGCGAGGCGTGCCGGTACGCGATCTCGGCGCTGATCAGGGCGGTGCGGGCGCGGGCCGACTCGGCGTCGGTGACCGCGTGGGCCGCGTCGGCGACCTGGTCGGACAGTTCGGCGGCGCGCTCGCGTTCGCCGGCGGAACGGGCGGACAGCCGGCGGACCAGCTCGCGGACCCGGCGCTCGCTGCCGGCGTGGACGCCCCGGGCGCGGTCGCGATGCTCGGCGAGGTCCGCGATGCGCTCCAGGTGCTCCAGGGAGCCGGCGGTGAAGTCCCGTTCGGCGGTCAGCTCGGCGCGGCGCCCCAGCTTCCCGGCGAAGCCGTGGACCAGGTCGGCGAGGCCGTCGGTGTCCCGGGTGTCGGTGACGGCGCGCAGCAGCAGGTCCACGAAGTCGGCGTCCTTGCGGACCGCGAACAGGCCGGCCGCCTCGCCCTCGTCGGCGTTCATCTCGCGCTGGTAGCGGAAGAGTTCGGGATCCAGGCCGAGGTCGCCCAGGTGCTCGTTCCAGCGCTCGTGGATCTCCTCCCAGACCACGTCCAGGTGCGGGTACGCCTTGGCGGCCTCGGTGAGCGCGTCGCGGAAGCCCTTCATGGTGCGGCGGCGGCCCCGCGCGCCGGAGGCGCCCTCGGCGGCCGGGCGCAGCGCCGAGGACTCCGCGACCGGCAGGGAGTCCAGCGACAGGCCGGGGCCGGGCCGGAAGGAGTACCAGGCCTCGGCGAACTTCCGCGGATCGGAGGAGACCTGGCGGCCGCGCCACTCGCTGACCTTGCCGACGACGACCAGTTCGCCGGTGACGGTGTGCTGCCACTCCAGCGCCACATGGCCGCAGTCGTCCGCGAGCAGGAACTTGCGCAGCACGCCGGAGCTGGCGCCGCCCAGGGTGTTGCGGTGGCCGGGCAGCATCACCGAGAAGATCAGTTTGAGCAGGACGGACTTGCCGCCGCCGTTCTCCAGGAAGATCACCCCGGCGGGGGCCGGGCGGCGCGGCGGGCCGGCCGGCTCGTCGGAGAAGAAGTCGCCCTGCGCGGGGGCCGGCTGCGGCACCGGATCGCCGACACCCCGCAGGTCCAGCACGGTGTCGGCGTAGCGGGCACCGGCCGGACCGATGGAGTAGAGGCGGATCCGGGACAGCTCGTACATGGCGGACTCTCGTCGGTGAAGTGGTGGTCAGGAGTGGAAGGGCAGGCCCGCGTCGGCGACCAGGCCCAGGGCGTCGCCGTCGTCCGGCGGCAGCAGGGACGGCGATCCGTCGGCGACCGGCACCACGCCCAGCTCCAGCAGTTCGGCCATGGCGGCGCTGCCGGCCAGCTCGCGGACCTGCAACTGGTAGCGGGCGGTGGTGCGGTAGGTGCCGCCGCCCTCGTCGCCGGTGCGCTGCAGGAAGCCGGAGTCCACCAGGAAGGCGACCGCCTTGCCGATGATGCCGGTGGTGGAACCGGCCAGCCGGCGGGCGTCCTTGGTGGCCCCGGTGGCGCTGCGCCGGGTGTAGACCCGCCAGGCCGCCTCCAGGCCGGGGGCGTCGCTGGCCGGGTCGGTGTTCTCGCCCTGCTCGGCGGCGCGCTCCTCCAGGCGGCGGCACGCCTGGCGGACGAAGGCGTCCACGCCGTTGACCGTGATCCGGCCGATGTAGCCGTCGTCGGCGAGGTCCGCGGGGCGCGGGAACGCCAGGGCGGCGACGGCCAGATGGGCCAGGCCGTGCAGGAAGCGGTCGGTGGAGTCGGAGGCGGCCCGGCGGGAGTACTCGCCCAGCCGGACGGCGAACACCGAGTCCTCCGCGGCGGCCAGGGCCATGCCGGCGCGCGGCGAGACCTCCAGTATCACCAGGCCGAGCCCGGCGGCCACCGCGTCGGTCAGGCGGGCGTAGGCCGGGTCCTCGCGGTGGCGGCGGATCAGCTCGGCGTACTCCGCGTCGCGGGCGGGCAGCAGCTTGGGCTGGAGGCCGAACGCGACCAGCCGGGCGGCGTCGGCGACATCGCCCGGGGTGACGGCCGCCGGCCGGGCGGGCTGGGGCGCGCCCTCCGCCGGGGGCGCGGCGTACCCGGCGAGGGTGTCCGCCGCACCGTCGTCGACGGCCGCCTGGGGCTGGTCGCGCCAGTCGTCGCTCACCTGCTGTGCTCCTCGGTCTCGTCGGTGTGCCCGCCCGGGTCCGCGGCGGCGGGGGCCGCGCTCTCCAGGGCCTGTTCCATGGCCCGCTGTGCCGCCATCTCCGCGGCGTCCAGCAGTGCCGCGCCGACGATCAGGTCCGCGCCGCCGAACTCCGGGTCGTCCAGCTCGGTGCCGTCGTCGACGGCGAACAGCAGGCGCCGCTCGCCCTGCCGGTAGGCCGTCCCGACCGGCGGGCTGGCGGCGTGCACGGCCAGCAGCGCGACCAGGTACGGCAGTTCGGGGTCGCGGTCGCGGGCCTCGGCCAGCAGCCCGGACAGCCGGCGCGGCGCGTCGTGCGGCAGGTCGAGCAGTTCGAGCGCGGCCTCCAGCTGCTCCTCGCTGAACCGGCTGTCCTCCGGGGTGGCGATCAGGTCGGGCTCCGGCATCTCGGCGCCGAGGTGCTCGCGTTCCACCGGCGGGGTCAGCAGCGACTCGACGAGGTCCCCCATCCGTACCGCGGCCGGGGTGCGCAGCCCGGTGCCGCGGCCGAAGAAGGCGTCGGTGACCCGCGCGGCGCGCTCCACCGGCAACGGCAGCAGCGGCGCGAGGAGCTGACCGTACAGGTCGAGCCCGTCGCGGGCCGGCGGGGTGGCGAACGCCTGCCGGTCCTGCTCGGCGCGGAACAGCGGGCCGGCCTCCAGCAGCCGGGACTGCAGCTGGGTGTGGCGCCGGATGCAGTCCTTGACTATGTCGACCAGCTCGGCGGCGTGGCGCTTGTGCTCGGGGTCGGTGGCCTCGTCGCGGGCCTTGCGGATGTTGGTGAGGATGGCGTTCTCGTGCCGGTACCGGTCGGCGATGTGGTCCAGCGCCTCGTCGATCATGTCGGGGACGGCCTGCAGCCAGTCGACCGCGCGGACGTCGCGCCGGGTGGCCTCCAGGGCGCGGCGCAGCGACTCGGCGTACTGGACGGTGCGGTACCGGGCCTGCTCGGCGGCGAGCTGCGCGTCGGCCAGGCGGCCGCGGCTGATCAGCACCTCCAGCTTGACCTCGGCGGCGATCTGGGCGCTGGTGACGTCGGTGTCGAGCGCGCCGACCAGGACGTTGACCGCCTCGTCGGTGGCGCGCAGGTACACCCCGCCGCCCCGGCCGGGGACCTCCTCGATGAGCTTGAAGTCGTAGTCCCGCCGCACATAGGTGCCGTCCGGGCCGAACGTGCCGTAGACCGCGCGGAAACCGCGGTCCACGCTGCCCACGTTGATCAGGTTCTCCAGGACCCAGCGGGCGACGCGCTCGTGCTCCTCGGCGGGCCGCCGCGGGGCCTGGGCGGCGGCGCGGGGCAGCAGCCTGGCGATTATCTGCTCGTGGTCCGCGCCGGTGTCGAAGTCCATGTGCAGGGTGACCAGGTCGATGGCGGCGAGCGCCAGTTCGGCCATCGCGTACGTGGAGTACTCGCCGGCCAGGTTGGCCTTGCGGGCGTCCAGGTCGTGCAGCGGAGCGGTGCAGGCCAGCGCCTTGAGCCGACGGGCGAGGCCTTCGTCGGCGGCGGGTCCGGGCGCGACGGGGCGCACCGGTCCCGGGGTGTGGTGCGGCATGGTCTCCGCGGGGGACGCAGTCACGACGCACAGACTAGGCGCTCCCACCGACAATTCGTGACGAGCCCGGAGTCGGCGCAGGTCACGGGCGGTGGGGGATGCCTCGATCCAGTGATCATAAACCGCCCGGCGCCACTCCCCCGCCACCTGGCGGCCATGGTCAGTGCAGGGCCCCGCCCACCAGTGCGAGGTCGTCCCGGTGGGACGCGGCGGCGGTCAGCACCGCGCGCAGCCCGTCGGCGGCGACGGTCACCGGCAGCGAGGGCGCCGAGCGGTCCACGACCTGCTCGGGCGCGTACGGGACGTGCACGAACCCGCCGCGCAGGCCGGGGCGCCGGGTGGCGATGAGGTGCATCAGCGCGTAGAAGACGTGGTTGCACAGGAAGGTGCCGGCGGTCTGGGAGACCGACGCGGGCACCCCGGCGGCCCGCGCCGCGGCGACGCACCGCTTGACCGGCAGGCCCGAGAAGTAGGCGGCCGGCCCGTCCTCGGCGATCGGCTGGTCGACCGGCTGCCGCCCGGCGTTGTCCGGGATGCGCGCGTCGTCCAGGTTGACGGCGACCCGTTCGACGGTGAGGTCGGCGCGCCCGCCGGCCTGGCCGACGCAGAGCACCAGTTCGGGGCGGGTCCGGTCGATCGCGGCCTCGAGTTCCTCGACGGCCTGGCCGAACACGCAGCTCAGCCGGGCCGCGGAGACCTCCAGGCCGGGCGGTGGCGCCGCGGCCACGGCGGCGACCGCCTGTCCCGACGGGTTGACCTTCTCGCCGCCGAAGGGCTCGAATCCGGTCAGCAGTACACGTGTCACGTCGTTGTCGTCCTTCCGGCCCTGAACGGCCGGCCCGCCGCTCAGAAGGCGAAGGCCGAGATGATGGCGATGTTGCAGGCCAGCAGCGCGCCGGCGGTGGGCAGTTGGGCCTTGATGGGGCCGTACTGGTCCTTCAGCTCCAGCAGGGTGGCCGGAACGATGTTGAAGTTGGCGGCCATCGGGGTGCACAGGGTGCCGCAGAAGCCCGCCAGCATCCCGCACGCCAGCACGACGGCCGGATCGCCGTGGGCCTGCTGGATGAGCACCGGCCAGCCGACGGCCGCCGTCATCACCGGGAAGGCGGCGAAGCCGTTGCCCATGATGACGGTGAACAGGGCCATTCCGACGCAGTAGACGACGACCGCGACATAGGTCTGCCCGTGCGGCAGCAGCTGGGCGGTGATCCTGCCGACCGCCGTCCCCACCCCCGCCTGCTGGAAGATCGCCCCGAGGGTGGCGAGCAGCTGGGGCAGCAGCAGCGCCCAGCCCATGGCCTCCAGCAGCCCGCGGCCGGCGTGCAGCGGTGTCGCCGGGTTCCGTTCGCGCAGCAGGACCATGGCGACCACCAGCGCGACGACGGCGCCGATCCCCAGGCCCAGGATGGTCTCGCTGCCGGGCTGCAGGACGGGGGTGCCCCCGATGTGCCACTGCTTGACGACCACGGCGCAGACCATCGCCACCACCGGGATGGTCAGCGCGGGGACGAACAGCCGGTTGCCGAGCCGTTCCGCGGAGGCCGCGCGCTGCTCGGGCGTGGCGGGGCTGCCCGCGCCGCGCCCGGTGCGGTTCAGGCCGCCGAGGGCGACCATCGCCAGCACGGCGACGCCCAGCGGTTCGGGCGGCGCGATCTTGTCCACGACGAGGGTGCTGTAGAAGAAGCCGGCGCCGATGAGCCCCCAGAAGGCGGCGGTTCCGAAGCGCCGGGGGTTGGTGCGGTCGGTGAGCATCTGGCCCGCCATGGCCAGGAAGACGGCTCCGACCAGCCAGAAGAACCACTCCGCGTGGATCATTCGGCCACCTCCGCGGTGTCGGCGACGGGCTGGGCGGGCAGCGCGGCCATCTCGCGGCGCAGGGCGCCGTCCAGCCGTACCAGGCGGGCCCCGTGGATCAGGAAGGCGCACGCCGCGGTGGGGATGGCCCACAGCGCCAGGTGCAGCGGTTCCAGGTGGGTGCCGTAGGTGGTGTTGACGAAGCCGGTGATCAGCAGGATGGAGCCGACGGCCAGGAAGCAGTCCTCGCCGAAGAACAGGCCGACGGTGTCGGCGCTGGCGGCGAAGGAGCGCAGCCGCTCGCGGACCCGGTCGGGCAGGGCGCCGAGCCGGCGTTCCGCCGCGGCCTCGGCGATCGGCACCACCATGGGCCGTACGGTCTGCGCCGGGCCGCCCAGCGTGATCAGGCCCACCGCGGAGGTCAGTTGGCGCAGGCCCAGGTACAGGGCGAGGAACCGGCCGGCGGTGAGCCCGGAGAACCGGTTGATCAGGGAGCGGGCCTGTTCCTGCAGCCCGTGCCGTTCCAGCAGGCCGATCACCGGCAGGGTGATGGCGAAGACGGTCACCGAGCGGCTGCTTGCGAAGCCGGTGCCGAAGGCGGCCAGGATCTCACGGGGTGTCAGGCCGCCGCAGACGCCGGTGACGATGCCGGCGACGCCGACCACCAGCAGCGGGTTGCGCTTCGTGGCGAATCCGGTGATCACCACGAGGACGCCGAGCAGAGTGAGCATGCGTCCGCCTTCCGCGCTCGATGTCCCCGGGGATGAGGGGACGCGTAGCTGTGGATGCTAGGTATCGTTGAACAATCCCACAAGGCTTTCGTTCAACAATCTTTCGCGGTACCGTCCGCGTAACGCGTTGCGAACGCAACCCCGTTGGGCCGGTGGACGACCGGCACCGACCGGCAGGCAGCCCCCCGCGATCACGTGCGGCGGGCCGGCAGTGGAAAGGCGTCATGGAGAGCACCGAGCCGCCCGCACGAACCACCCGGCCGTCCCCCGCAGCGGGCGACGCGCTCGCGCGGCTGTCCATCGAGCCGCCCGCCCAGGGCCGGGCCAGCGCCGCCCGGCTGGTCGCCGGCACCCTGCGCGCCCTGATCACCGGCGCCCAACTGCCGCCCGGGACACGGCTGTCGGAAAAAGCGCTGGTCGAGAAGCTGGACGTGTCCCGCAACACCCTGCGCGAGGCCTTCCGGATCCTCGACCAGGAGCGGCTGGTGGTGCACCGGATGAACCACGGCGTCTTCGTGCGGGTGCTCTCCGCCGAGGACGTTGCCGACATCTACACCGTCCGCCGCGCCCTGGAGACCGCCGGGGTGCGCACCGCCCCACCCCCGCCGGCACTGGCCGAGGCCGCCGCGGCCGTCGAGGCGGGCGAGGCCGCCGCCGCACGGGACGACTGGATCGCCGTCACCGACGCCGACCTGAGCTTCCACCGCGCGCTCGGCGCCCTGACCGGCAGCGAGCGGATCGACTCCTTCCTCGGCGGCCTGCTGGGCGAACTGCGGCTCGCCTTCGCGGTGATGCCCGACCGCCGCCCGTTCCACGAGACGTTCCTGGTGCGCAACCGGGCCCTGCTCGACCTGCTCACCGCCGGGCGGGCGGCGGACGCCGAGGCGGAGCTGACCGCCTACCTCGACGACGCCGAGGCGATGATCACCGACTTCATGCGCAAAGGACGGCCATGACATCCGATGCCCGGTCCATCGACCTCAACGCCGACCTCGGCGAGGGCTTCGGCCGCTGGACCCTCACCGACGACGAGGCGCTGCTGTCCGTGGTGACCAGCGCCAACGTCGCCTGCGGCTTCCACGCCGGGGACCCTTCGACCATGCGCCGGGTGTGCGACCTGGCCGCCGAACGCGGCGTGCGGATCGGCGCGCAGGTCTCCTACCGCGACCTGATGGGCTTCGGGCGGCGCGCCATGGACGTGCCGCCCGACGAGCTGGCCCACGAGGTCGCGTACCAGATCGGCGCTCTGGAGGTGTTCGCCCGCGCCGCCGGCTCGCGCGTGTCGTACGTCAAGCCGCACGGCGCGCTGTACAACCGCACCGTCGGAGACGAGGAGCAGGCCGCCGCCGTGGTGGCGGGGGTGCGGCTCGCGGGCGACGGCCTGCCGCTGCTGGGCCTGCCCGGCTCCCGGCTGCTGGCCGCCGCGGAACGGGCCGGACTGCCCGCCGTGCCCGAGGCGTTCGCCGACCGGGCCTACACCCGGCACGGGACGCTGGTGCCGCGCCGCGAGCCGGGCGCGGTGCTGCACGACCCGGAGGCGGCCGTGGCCCGTTCGGTGCGCATAGCCCGCGACCGGTCGGTCACCTCCGTCGACGGCACGCCGGTGGACGTGCGCGCCCGGTCGCTGTGCCTGCACGGCGACACCCCCGGCGCCGCCGAACTGGCCGCCCGGGTGCGGCGCGAACTGGAGGCCGCCGGTGTCGAGGTGAGGGCCTTCACATGACGGGCGGCCCCGGGATGCGCGTGCTGCCGGTCGGCCGCCACGCGCTGCTGGTGGAGGTGGACGGTCCGGAGGCGGCCGAGGCCCTCCACGCCGAACTGCTGCGCCGCCGCGCGGCGGGAACGCTGCCGCCGCTGCGCGACATCGTCCCGGCGGCCCGCACGGTCCTGCTGGACGGGCTGGACGACCCGCGCCCGCTCGCCGCCGAACTGCCCGGCTGGGTGATACCCCCGCTCGGCCCCGGCTCCGGCCCCGAGACGGTCATCGCGGTGCGGTACGACGGCGCCGACCTCGAACAGGCCGCGCACCGCTGGGGGATCGCGCCCCGCGAGGTCCCCGGCCTGCTCGGCGAGATCACCTTCCGGGTGGCGTTCTGCGGCTTCTCCCCCGGCTTCGGCTACCTGACCGGGCTGCCCGCGCATCTGCACCTGCCGCGCCACCCGACCCCGCGCAGCGCCGTCCCGGCCGGCTCGGTGGCGCTCGCCGGACCGTACACGGGCGTGTATCCGCGCTCCACGCCCGGCGGCTGGCAGCTGATCGGCACCACCGACGCGGTGCTGTGGGACCCGCGGCGCAGGCCGGCCGCGCTGCTCACGCCCGGCACCCGGGTCCGCTTCCGCCAGGAGACGGCATGACCCGGCGCGCCGTCGAGGTGGTGCGCGCCGGAGCGCTGACCACCGTTCAGGATCTGGGCCGCGCCGGCCACCGCCATCTGGGCGTCCCGCGCGCCGGAGCCCTCGACGTCCCCGCGCACCGGCTCGCCAACCGCCTGGTCGGCAACCCCGAGCAGGCCGCGACCCTGGAGACCACCGTCACCGGCCTGGCGCTGCGGGCCCGCTGCCCGGTGACCGCCGCCGTCACCGGCGCGCCCTGCCCGGTGCGGATCGACGGCCGCCCGGCCCCCTGGGGAGCCTTGGTGCGGGTGCCGGCCGGTGCGGTGCTGGAGCTGGGGCCCGCCACCCACGGGGTGCGCAGCCATCTGGCGCTGGCGGGCGGGATCGACGTCGAACCGGTGCTCGGCAGCCGCTCGGCCGACCTGCTCTCCGGGCTCGGCCCGCCGCCGCTGCGCGACGGCGACGTCCTGCCGCTGGGGGCCGCGGGCCGCCCCGTCGCGTACCCGGACGCGGCGCCCTGCCCGGGGCCGCCCACGGAATTGGTGCTTCCGCTGATTCCGGGGCCGCGTGACGACTGGTTCGCCCCCGGCGCGCTGCGCCTGCTTGCCACCGCCCGGTACACGGTGGCCGCGGCCAGCAACCGCGTCGGCCTGCGCACCGAGGGCCCGCCGCTGCCCCGCGCCCTGGACGGCGAACTGCCCAGCGAGGGCATGGTGCTGGGGGCGGTGCAGGTCCCGCCGGACGGGCGGCCGCTGGTCTTCCTCGCCGACCATCCGACCACCGGCGGCTACCCGGTGATCGGCGTGGTGCCCGAGGAGGCCCTGTTCTCCGCCGCCCAGGCCCGTCCCGGCACCCCGGTCCGGTTCGTGCCCCTCTGAGCCGCCTGAGACCGCCCGGTCTCCGGCACGGCCGGCAGCGCGGCCAGCGCGGCGATCGTCGCCCGGTGCGCGGCCAGGTCGAGCGCCGCGGCGCCCGCGCGCCCGTGCCGCACCTCCGCGGCGGCCAGCCGCAGCAGGTCGGGCAGCAGGTCGGTGCACCGGTCGGCGACCCAGCGGGTGCCGCGCGTCGCCATCCACCAGGCCCCCGCGGCGGGCCCCGGCGGCGGGCCGGCCGGCACGGTCCGCGGCGCCGGGCCCGCCGCCAGCCCACGGGCCGCGAGCAGTTCGTGGAACCGGTACGCCAGCAGCCGGTGCCCCAGCTCGCTGGGGTGCAGCCGGTCCACGCTCCACGCCGCCCGGTCCACCGCCCACGGGTCGCTCGCGGTGTGCAGATGGACCGCGCCGTACCGCTCGGACAGCGCGTGGACGACGTCGTTGACCGCCCGCATCCGGCGGCCCAGCGGGCGGGCCAGCGGCCACGGCAGCCCCAGCATCCGCCCGGGGTCGGGAAGGCAGGCGGTCAGCAGCACCGCGCCCTCGGCGCGCAGCGTCCCGAACACCGCGTCGAGCCGCACCGCGACGGCCGCGATGTCGAAGGAGCCCCGCAGGGTGTCGTTGGCGCCCGCGACCACGGCGGCCAGCTGCGGACGGTGGCGCAGCGCCCGGGCCAGCTGCTCGCCGGCGACATCCGCGGTCAGCGCGCCGCTGCGCGCGCAGTTGACCAGCTCGGCGCCGCCCGGCGCCTCGGCCAGCCCGTCGGCCAGCAGCGCCGCCCAGCCCCGCCACCCGCCGGGCACCGGGTCGCCGAGCCCCTCGGTGAGGGAGTCGCCGAGCGCCGCGAACCGGACGCTCACCGCACGCCGTCCGCGATCTTCGGCCGCACCAGGGGCGCGGCCTGGTGCGCGGCCAGGAAGGCGTCCACGGCGGCGGGCCAGCCGTAGCCCTCCGCGCGGACCCGGGCGGCCGCCCGCCGCTCCGCCTCCGGCCGCGCGAGCAGTGCCTCGACGGCGTCCGCGAAGCCGCGGGCGTGGTCCGCTGCGGCCGCCCCGGCCCGGCCGACCACCGCGGGCAGCGCCGAGGAGGCGCTGACGGCGACCGGCGTCCCGCAGGCCAGGGCCTCCAGCGCGGCCAGCCCGAAGGTCTCCACCGGGCCGGGTGCCAGCATCACGTCGGCCGCGCTCATCAGCCCGGTCAGCGTGTCGCGGTCCGCCACATGCCCCAGGAAGGTCACCGGCAGCCCCGCGGCGCGGGCCCTCTCCTCCAACTGCCCGTGCAGCGGCCCGGTACCGGCCACCACCAGCACGGCGTCCGTGCCGCGCGCCCGCAGCTCGGCAAGGGTGTCCAGAGCGCGGCCGGGCCGCTTCTCCACCGACAGCCGGGTGCACATGCCCAGCAGCACCTGGCCGTTCTCCGCGTACCCGGCCCTGATCCGGCCGCGGTCCGGGTGCGGCCGGCAGTGGTCGAGGTCGACGCCGAGCGGCGCGTGGACGACGTTGCGCGCGCCGATCCGCTGGAACTCCGCCGCGGCCCAGCTCGTGGTGCACACCACCCGCGTGTAGGCGTACGCGGTACGGCGGTTGACGCGGTCCGCGATGCGGCGCGCCACCGGCTCGGGCGTCCCCCACATCCGCAGCACCCCGTCGACGCACTCGTGGGAGACCATCACCGCGGGCACCCGGTGACGGCGCGCCCACTTGCCCGTCCAGCGCAGCGTGGTGCGGTCGGAGACCTCGAGCCGGTCCGGGCGCAGGCGTTCCAGCAGGTCCGCGACCGCCTGGTGGTCGGTGAGGACCCGGTAGCCGCCGGTGCCGGGCACCACCGGTCCCGGAACGGTGATCACGCGGCCCTGGGCGGTCATCTCGTCGCTGTGCCGCGGCCCCGGAATGATCAGCACCGGCTCGTGCCCGGCGGCCAGGTATCCGGCGCCGAGCTCCCGCAGCGCGGTGCGCAGGCCCCCGGAGACCGGGGTGACGAAGTTGGCGAGCCGCACGATCCGCAGGCCCGTGGTGCGGTCCGCGGCCGGGCACGGGAGAGCGCTCATGCCGCCACCCCCCGGACACCGCGCTCGGCGAGCACCTCGTCGTAGTGGCCGAGCAGCAGGTCGCCGATCGCCTCCCAGCTGCGGCCCGCGACGGCCGCGCGTCCGGCGGCCCCGTACGCGGCGCGCAGTCGCGCGTCGCCCGCCAGCAGCCGCACCGCCTCCCGCAGCGCCTCCGGATCGCCCGGGGGCACCAGCAGCCCGGTGCGTCCGTGGTCCACCAGGTCCAGCGGGCCGCCCGCGGCCGGCGCGACCACCGGCACGCCGCTGGCCATCGCCTCCTGCACGGTCTGGCAGAACGTCTCCAGGGGGCCGGTGTGGGCGAAGACGTCCAACGAGGCGAAGATCCGGGCGAGTTCGCCCCCGGTGCGGCGGCCGAGGAAGAGCGCCGAGGGCAGCGCGGCGCGCAGTCCGGCCGCGCTGGGGCCGTCCCCTACGACCACCACCCGCACGCCCGGCAGCCGGCACACCCCGGCCAGCAGGTCGACGCGCTTCTCCTGGGCGAGCCGCCCGACGTACCCGACGAGCACCTCGCCGCCGGGGGCGAGCCGGCGCCGCAGTTCCTCGTCGCGGTGCGCCGGGTCGAAGCGCGCCGCGTCCACCCCGCGCGGCCACAGGTGCACCCGCGGGACCCCGTGCCGCTCCAGGTCGGCCGCGGAGGCGGAGGACGGCGCCAGGGTGCGGTCGGCGGCCGAGTGCAGGTGGCGCAGCCGGTGCCAGGCGGCCGTCTCGCCCAGTCCCAGGTAGGTGCGGGCGTAACCGCCCAGATCGGTCTGGTAGACGGCGACGGCGGGCAGCCCGAGGCGGGTCGCGGCGGCCATGCCGTGCGCGCCGATGACGAAGGGACTGGCGAGGTGGACCAGGTCGGCGCGGTGCGCGGCGATGGCCGCGGTGACCCGGCGGCTGCCGGGCAGGGCCACCCGCACCTGGCGGTAGCCGGGCAGCGCGACCGACGGCACCCGCACCACCGGGCAGGGCGCGTCGGCGTCGCCGGTGCGCTCCCGGGCGGCGGTGGTGGGGGCTATGACCAGCGGTGACAGGCCGCGGGCGGCGAGGTGTTCGGCGGTGCGCAGGGCGGAGTGGGCGACGCCGTTGATGTCGGGAGGGAACGATTCGGTGACCAGAGCGACTCGCATACTGCGGTTCTCGACGCCGCCGGAGATGGCGTGACCACGTCGATCTTTCCCACCGACGAACGTTGCGTGAGCTTCTGCGTTCGGCCGGGGCCGGGCGCGCCGGGGCCCTGGCCGGAGCTCACGCGGTGTGCCGGCGGGCGCTCAGGCGGCCGCGGACCGCCGTCTGCACCTCGGCCTCCTCCGCGGGGTCGGCGGCGAGCCGGCGCAGCTGGGCCAGGACACGGACGTCGCCGGTGGCGGCGTGCCGGGCGGCCAGTTCCCGGGTCGACTCCTCGCAGTCCCACAGGCACTCGATGGCGAACCCGTCGGCGAACGCCGGGTCGATGGCGGCCAGCGCGGTCGCGGCGCGGCCCCGCAGATGGGAGGAGGCGGTCTCCCGGTACAGGTAGCGCAGGACGGGGGCGGCGCAGCAGATCCGCAGGCGGCCCGCGCCCTCGACGAGCACCGCCAGCCCCTCGGCGTCGGCCCCCCGGGTGCGCACCGCCGTCCGCAGCACGGCCAGGACGCGTCCGGCGTCCCGCTCGTCGCCGCGGGCCGCGAGCATGGCCGCGGCGGCCGCGCCGAGGCGGTCCTCGCGGTCGGCCCAGTCCCTGGCCCGGTCGAGGGCCTCCGCACCGGGCATCCGGGCGAACGACTCCAGGGCGGCGCCCGAGACCAGCGCGGACGGGTCGTCGGCGGCCGCCTCGATCAGGGCGAGGGCGGCCGGATCACGGCGGTCGGCGAGGTGGCGCAGTGCGGCGGCGCGGGCCGCCTCGGGACCGCCGCGGGCGGCCTCCAGCAGTTCCGCGCGGTGTTCCGGCCCGGCCACGGCGGCCAGGCAGCGGGCGGCGGCCGCGTCGCGCCGCTGCGCCGGGTAGTCGTCGAGCCCCTGCTGGGCCCAGGTCAGCACGTCGTGCACGCTCCAGCCGGGGGCGGGCCCGGCGGGCCGCAACTGCCGTTGCCAGCGGTCGAAGCTGCTCTGCTCCTCGGCGGCGCGGATCCGTTCCCCGTGCACCGGGTCCTCCGTCCACAGCCGCCACGGCCGGGGCTCGTATGCCTCCCGCATGGCGGCGCTCAGCGCCGCGTGGCCCTCCGGGGTGGCCGGAAAGCGCCCGAGGACGGCGGGGGCGAGCGAGCGCAGCCCGGCGTCGTCGTCACGCAGCGCGAGCTCGTCCAGCGCCCACTGCCAGTTGGCGCCGCGGGCGGCGTAGGCGCGCAGCAGGAGCAGGGCGTCCCGGCGGCCGTAGCCGGCGAGGTGGCCCAGCACGGACAGCGCGAGGCCGGTGCGGTGCTCGTCGGTGTCGAGCAGGTCGCGGGGGTGGAACAGATGCCGTTCGATCCCCTCCAGTCCGCCCTCCAGCTCGGTGTAGAGGCGCGCGTAGTACAGG
>JBEHXI010000148.1:0-18027 GCA_048498775.1 Actinomycetota bacterium
GCCCACTTCGACGCCGCCTACCTCGCCGACGAACTCGCCCACTGCCACCGCGACCTGGAACAGCCCGGACCGGCCGCCCGCCGCGCCACCGAGGCGCTCACCGGGCACCCGGAGACCCGGGTGCGGCGGCGGGCGATAGGCAGGATGCTGCTGGCCACCGCCCAGCTTCAGGCCCGCGAGGTGGAACAGGCCTGCCACACCGCGACCGAGGCGGTCGGGCAGCTCGGCGGCCTGCGCTCGCACCGGGGCGCGGAGTACCTGGAGGACTTCCGGCGCAGACTGGAGCCGTTCGCCAAGGAGTCCGTGGTCAAGGAGTTCACCGCCCGGCTGGAGGAGGGGCAGGAGGCCGCCTGATCACTGCCGGTGAATTGTTACTGGACCGGGACACCGGGGCGCCGCCATGGGCCCCGGAGGGCGGCAAAACCGTGCTATCCGGGCGTAACGCGGGCCGTCGCGGTATACGCGGCGGCCCGTCGTCCATTCACCGGAACGGGTGCGTGGTGGGTGTTCAGATTGACCCGGTAGCGTGAGCCGACGTTCCGTAGGTCTGGCCGGGGACGGGGGAGACCCCCGGGAGACGCAGCAGGCAGGAGTTCGGGAGATGGACAGCGGACGGGGAGAAGAGGCGTCGGACCACACCTACCGGCTGCTGCCGATCCCGCAGGAGCCGCAGGGCCCGGCGGCCGGCGAGGCCAGGGAAGGCGTGGTGCTGCCCGCGGCCGGCGGGCAGTGGGACCAGCCGGCCCAGGTGGTGCAGCCCGCACCCGGGCAACCGTGGGGCGCGCCACCGCAGGGAGCGGACCACCAGGACGCCGAGCGGACCCAGTTGATCGCCCCCTACGGCGCCTCGGACGCGGACCGCACCCAACTGCTGCCGCCCCAGGCGCCCCAAGCGCCCCAGCCGCAGCAGCCGCAGCAGCCACAGCAGCCACAGTCCGACGGCACCCAGGTGCTGCCGCCGTACCAGCCGCAGTCCGGCGCGGCGGCGCGTCAGCCGCTGCCGCCCGAGCAGAGCTTCGGCACCCCGGTGCCGTCGCCGCCCGCCACCCCGCCGGTGCCGCCGGGTCAGCCGCCGATGCCGGCCGCGGCGCCGTTCGCGATCCGGCCCGGCACGCCCGCCGACAACCCCGCGCCGCAGCCGGGCGAGGGCGCCGCGGCGGCGACCCAGCAGCTGCCCCGCTACGAGGAGCCCGCAGTGCAGCAGCAACCCGGGCAGCAGCCGCCCGCCGAGGACGACTACGACTACCTCTACCGCCGCGACGGCCAGGGCGCGCCCCCGCAGCCCGCGGCCGGGTACGCCGCGCCCCGGACGCCGGTCTACGGCGCGCCCCAGGCGCCCGTCTACGCGGCGCCGCAGCAGGCGCCGCAGCAGGGCTACGGCAACGGCTACGGCGCCGACGGCGGCTACGACAACGGCTACGGCAACGGCGCCGACAACGGCTACGGCTACGGCCAGGACCCGCAGTCCGCGGCGCCCGCGCCGGGCCGGGGCGGCTCGGGCCGCGGCAAGCTGTCCCCGCCCGCGCTGATCGGCATCATCGTGGCGGCCTGCGCGGTGGTGGGCCTCGCCGTCGGTGCCGCCTTCAGCGGTGGCGGCGGCGACAGCCAGAACGCGGGCGCCTCGTCCTCGGCCGGCGCCTCGACCGCCCCGGCCGCCGCCGGCGACGCGGCCGGCCAGGCCAAGGAGCTCGACGCCCTGCTGGCGGACAGCAACAACAGCCGCTCCCAGGTGATCAACGCCGTCCAGACCATCAAGACCTGCGGCAACCTGGGCCAGGCGGCCACCGACCTGCGCAACGCGGCCGGACAGCGCGGCGACCTGGTGACCCGGCTGGGCAAGCTCAACGTGGGCCAGCTGCCCAACCACGACCAGCTCGTCACCCGGCTCACCGCCGCCTGGCAGGCCTCGGCGGCGGCCGACGAGCACTACGCGGCCTGGGCCGAGCACTCGGGCTGCAAGAAGGGCCACCCCAAGGCCACCGCGGAGTTCCTCCAGGGCAACCGGTCCAGCGGTGAGGCCACCATCGCCAAGAAGGCGGCGGCCGACCTGTGGAACCCGATCGCCCGTCAGTACGGCCTGACCGAGCGGCAGTTCAGCGACCTGTAGGGGTCCCGGCCACTGACGGAGGGGGGCACCGGCGCGCCGCCGGTGCCCCCCTCCGTCACGTCTTCGCCACGTCTTCGTCGCGCTCCGGGGGGGTCAGGCGCCGTCGTGCTGGAGCGTGGTGCCCACGTTGACGAAGCCGCCCCGGCCGACCGCCGTGAGCCTGCCGTCGTGGACCACCTGGTAGGTGACGGTCGCGTTGACCATCCGGGGGTAGTCCGGGACGGCCAGCATGTCCGCGTACCGCCAGCCCAGCGGCGGGGTCAGGCCCCCGGTGCCGACGTTCCGGGCCTCGTCGAAGGCGCGGTGCACGGAGTCGGCGGTGATGGACGCGTCACCGAGCGAGCGCACCACCTCGGTGAAGACGGTGTAGGCGACCCACGTCGTCTCCGCGCCGGGGTCGGCCACGTCGATGCGGTTGTCGTCGAAGGCGTACTTCGCGATCGCGTCGCGCATCGGGTTCCAGCGCGGGTCGTCGGCGGGCGGGTACCAGCCGGTGACGTAGCTGCCCTCGACCGGGCTGTCCGCGCCGCCGGTCTGGTCCACCAGCGACTGCTGGACGCTGCCGACGACCGAGGCGGCGCGCACCTGCCGGCCGGGCTGGAGCAGGCGCCGGAAGGAGTCGAAGAAGATGCCGGTGTGCCCGCCGAGCACCGCGGTGACGCAGTTCCCTGACGTGCCCGAGCCGATGGCCTGCTGGGCGGCGCCGGTGTAGTCGCTGGCGTCGTCGGGCGCCTGGATGTCCTCGGCCGGCGGGCGGTGGCCGAAGGCCAGTCCCGCGTTGAGGAACTCCGGGTACTGGTCGCCGGCGGCGGAGTTGGGCCGCACCAGCGCGGTGTGGGTGCACGAGGCGGCCATCTGGCGGCCGTTGCCCGCCAGCAGCGCGGGCGCGCCGCCGTTGACCGGGTAGGAGGCGGGGCTGGTGAACTCCTCGGGGGAGATGCCGTAGCCGCCGATGTAGGGGATGCCGGCGAACTCCAGGGTGGGCATGAAGCTCTGCCCGTACTGGCTGTAGGAGCCGATGACGGCCACCACGTGGGCGTCCACGGCCTGCTGGGCGCAGCGCGCGGCGCGCACCGAGTCGTTGTGCTCGTCGCAGGTGAGGACCTTCAGGGGGTGGCCGTTGATGCCCCCGTGATCGTTGATCATGCGCGCGTAGGCCTCGGCCGTCGCGGGCATGCCGGGCATGTTGGTGGCTTTGGTGTTCTGGGGGGCCCAGGTCATGACGCTGATCGGGGTGCCGGTCGGCCGGGATGAGCCCGGCAGCACTCCACAGCCGCTGAGCAGGAACGCGGCCGCCGCCGCCAGGGCGCCTACGCGTCGTCGTCCTGTCATGAATACGTAGGCTTGTCCCTCGGCGACAACGCCCGTGTGCACTTTGTGCAATGAATGGTGACGGAAGGGTGAACAACGGATGACCGGCCCCTGCAAGCGCTTGCCGGAGGCCCGCACATAAGATCGTGGACCGTGCAAGGTACGGAGAGGTCTTCCCGGCGAGGTGCCCGCTCGTCCACGATGGGGGGTATGCCCCTCAACGACATGCCCTGGTGGCGCTGGCGCAGCAACGTCCGCTCCGCACTGCACATGCTCGGCGACCCGGTCTTCCAGCAGGAGTGCTGGCTGGCGGGCCGACCCGGCTACGGGGACGTGACCGACGCGGTGTACCGGCTGGTGGAGGACACCTGGCTGGACAACTGGTCGGCCGAGAAGTACATCGGGACGATCTTCCGGGACGCCCAGGAGGCCGCGCTGGTCGACGCCGCCGTGCTGCGGGTGCTGCGCATCCTGCACGAGGTCGGGGCGGACGCGCCCGCCTCGGTGTACTTCGGGCACCCCGGCTGGCCGGAGGCGGTGCGGTGCGCGCGCGACGCGCACGTGGCGCTGGCCGTCAACGACGGGGAGGACCCGGACGCGCCGCCGCGCTCCCTGGACGTGCTGGCGATCTACACCCGGTCGCGGTGAGCCCGGGGCCGCGAGGGCGGCCGGGTGAGGTCTCGGTGACCGGACGCGCCGCCGGGCGGCCGGGGAGATGTGCGAGGCTGTGGGGGTGAGCGATCAGCAGCAGTCCGCGCAGTACGTCCTGACGCTGTCCTGCCCCGACCGGCAGGGCATCGTGCACGCCGTGTCCAGCTATCTGTTCATGACCGGGTGCAACATCGTCGACAGCCAGCAGTTCGGCGACCAGGACACCGGGCTGTTCTTCATGCGGGTGCACTTCTCCGCCGAGCCCGCGGTCACCGCGGACAAGCTGCGGGCAAGCTTCGCCGCGGTCGCCGAGAGCTTCCGGATGGACTGGCAGATCCACCCCGCCGAGGCCCGCATGCGGGTGCTGATCATGGTCAGCAGGTTCGGCCACTGCCTGAACGACCTGCTCTTCCGGGCCCGGATCGGGGCGCTGCCGGTGGAGATCGCCGGCGTGGTCTCCAACCACCGGGACTTCGAGGAACTGGTCGGTTCCTACGGGATCCCGTTCCACCACATCCCGGTCACCCGGGACACCAAGGCCGAGGCGGAGGCGCGGCTGCTGGAGCTGGTCGAGGCCGAGCAGGTGGAGCTGGTGGTGCTGGCCCGCTACATGCAGGTGATCTCCGACGACCTGTGCAAGCGGCTGGCCGGCCGGATCATCAACATCCACCACTCCTTCCTGCCGAGCTTCAAGGGCGCCAAGCCCTACCACCAGGCGCACGCGCGCGGCGTGAAGCTGATCGGCGCCACCGCGCACTACGTCACCGCCGACCTGGACGAGGGACCGATCATCGAGCAGGAGGTCGAGCGGGTCGGCCACGAGGTCACCCCGGACCAGCTGGTGGCGATCGGCCGCGACGTGGAGTGCCAGGCGCTGGCGCGGGCGGTGAAGTGGCACAGCGAGCACCGGGTGCTGCTGAACGGCACGCGCACCGTCGTCTTCGCCTGAGCGGCGGGTACCCGGAAGGCGTTACAGCCGCGACAGGCTCGCGGTCGCGAAGAGCAGATCGCGGATGGCCTGGCGGTCGCCCTCCTGCCCGGCGGCCAGGTCCTCGGGCTCCCGGTGCCCCGCGGCCAGCTGGCAGAACTCGACGCTCTCCAGCGCCACATGGGCCACGCTGTGGTCCGCCGAGGGCGTCGCGGCCGGGGAGTCCAGCGGGATGAACCAGTCTCCGCCGCCCTCCCCCTCGACCTCCAGGTGCACCGAGCGGCCCGGCCGCCCGGCCTCCACCAGTCGGCCCGGGGAGGAGGCCAGGCCGGCTCTTCGCCGCTCGGCCAGGGCGCCCGGCAGCATCCGGGCGGCGAGGTCGATCATGCGGTGCAGGTGGCGCGGCGCCGGCGGCTCGTACGGGTAGTCCACCGCGACGGCGATGTCCTCGGCGTGGATCCAGCACTCGAAGGCCCGGTCCAGGAAGGCGTCGCGCAGCGGCAGCGCCGCCCGGCCGTAGCCGACCTGCAGGCCGCCCGCCGAGCTGCCGGCGAAGGAGACGGTGCGCAGCAGGGTGCGGCTCTGCTCGCGCCAGTCCTCGCGGGCCGCGTCATGGGAGTGCGGCCGGCCGCGGCTCCAGTAGGTGTCGGTGCGCTCGGTGGGGTCGCGCGGCGCGTCGCGGCCCAGCGGCTCGGCGAGCCCGAGTGCGGCGGCGACGAGCCCGTCGACGGCGGTCAGGTGGCCGATCACCTCGGCTACCGAGGCGGTCTGGGCGCCGTTGTGCCACTCCAGGGTGACCGGGGAGCCCCAGTCGGACGGGCCGAGGTCGCGCAGCAGCGCGTCCAGCCGGGCGGTCTCCGCGTCGTACGGTCCCGCCCACTGGGGGAGCGGCACGCGCGCCGGGCGGCGCCCGAGGCAGCCCTCCAGGACGCGGGCGCGCAGCAGCGGGTCCAGGTCGAGGGACTTCTCCTGCTGGAGCAGCCCGACCGCGTCGCGCAGCCGGACGGCCTCGGCGGCGCAGCCGGCGCACTCGCCCAGGTGCCACTCGACGGCCGCGGTCTCCTCCGCGGAGCAGACCGCCAGCGCCCAGGCGCCGAGCAGGGACTTGAGGGTGTCGTGGGGGAGCGCGGGCGCCGGTGGCGCGGCCGGGGCGGCGGCGGGCGGGGCGTCGTCGGCGGCGCCGCGCGGCAGCGGGATCCTGGGCAGCCGCATCCCGTGCGGCGGGGTGCGGTCGCCGTCCCAGTGGCCGCCGGACGCGCGGCCGTTCACCGGACCTCTCCCGGGGGATGCGGCGGCATGGCGGTGGAGAGCATCTGGAGTCCCAGGCGCAGGCGCCGGCGGGTCTCGTCCTCGGTCAGACCGAGTTCGGCGGCGGCCTGCCGGTAATCGTGCCGGTGGTGGTAGGCCAGCTCAAGGGTGGTGCGGATCGGCGCGGGCATCGAGGAGCGGATGAAGTCGGCGCGGGCGGCGGCGCCGGCCTGCTCGACCCGGGCCTCCAGTGCCGCGGCGCCGCGTTCGCCGCCGGCGCGCACGTACTCGGCCGCGGAGCGGCGCAGCCGGTGCACCGCCTGACGCTGTGTCAGGGTGGCGATCCAGGAGCGCAGGTTGCCGTTCTTCGGGTCGTAGGCGTCCGGGTTCTCCCAGATGTAGCCGAACACCTCACGGGTGATCTGGTCGGCGGCGTGCTCGTCGCCCGTCACCCGGTGCGCCAGCCCGTGAACCAGTGAGGAGAAGCGGTCGTACAACTCACCGAGTGCGGCCTCCTCGCCGCGGGCCAGCCGCTGCTGCATCGCACGGTCCCAGCGAGGTGGTGCGGGTGTCGCCATGCGGCCGGTCCCCTTTCGCCTGTGCGGTGCTTCGCCTGCGCGGTGCTCGCGGGTGCGGCGGGCCGCGCCGGCCGGGTGGTACGGGTGCGCGGCACTCGGCGCTCGCGTTTCGAATGTAACGGCCATGTCCGATGACGCACGGCCCTTTGCTCCAACCAGCTTCGTATTCACGATGAATATGTTCGATCCTGCACAAGTTAGCCGAGGCGTTATACGGGTGTGATCGGAACATTGCGGAGCAGAGATCCGTCATGGGCATAGGCTCGTGGACGGAACACGGGGGCTTCGGGGACCGGACTGCCGACGAAGGGGCAGCGAGCCAGTGGCGTTGAGGGTTAGGGCGGACGAGCGGGACGGCTGGACCGTGGTGCAGGTCTCGGGTGAACTCGACCTGGTGACCTCGCCCGGAGTGCGCCAGCACGTACACGACGCGGTCGCCGAGGGACGCCGCAGCGTCGTTCTCGACCTGTCGGACGTGCGGTTCTGTGATTCCAGCGGCGTCGGCATGATGATCGCCGCCCGGCGCCTGATGCGGTCGTGCACCGGCCGGCTGCGGCTGGTGCTTCCCGCGCCGGACGCCATCGAGGGCTCGCACGTCAACCGGGTGCTCTCGGCGCTCGGGGTGCGGCGGCTGTTCGAGGTCTATCCGAACGTGGTGGCCGCCCTGGACGACGCGGCCGAGCCGCTGTCCGCGTAACCGCGCGCGCGTCTCACCCGCGCCGGACCGCGTAGTGCCCCAACGCCGGCTCCAGCAGCGCGAACGCCTCCTCGGCCGCCGTCCGCAGCGCGGCGTAGCGCCGCTCCTCGGGTTCCTCGACGGCCGCGCGGGCGTGCGCCTCGTCGAACAACGCCCGCTGGACGGCGATGAGTTCGGCCGCCGCGACGCGCGGGGTGAGGGCCCGCGGGTCGCTGTGCGTCTCGCGCGCCAGGGTGTGCGCCAGCAGTTGCTCGCGTTTTTCGAACAGTTCGCGCAGCCGGGCGCGCAGTGCCGGGCTGCCGTCGATGACGCGGGCGAGCCCGGCGGAGTAGCCGGGGGTCGGATCGCGGCGGTCGAGCGCCTGCAGATGCGCGCGGCGCAGCGCGGCCAGTGCCGACTCGCCGGCGGCCCGCCCGGCCACGATCCGTGAGGGGACGCGCACGAACTCCTCGTGCGCGTCGAAACAGAGGTCCTCCTTGCGGGGGAAGTAGTTGGTGACCGTCATCTTCGACACGCCCGCGGCCTCGGCGATGTCGGCGATGGTGGTCCCCTCGAAGCCGCGTTCGGCGAACAGCCGCCTGGCCAGCCCGGAGATGGTCCGCCGGGTCTGCTGCTTCTTCAGCTCGCGCAGCTGGGCCATGTCGCCCGCCTCCGCATCAGCGCCGCCGGCGCGTCACAGCCGGGGCGGTTCGTCGCCGTGCCGCCGAAGCCACCGGGAGGTGACACGCCGGGCCTCGTCGGCCTGCTCCGCGGTCATCAGCCCGTCGACGTCCGACGGGCGGCCGAGCAGCGCCCGGACGAGTTCGCGCTCGTCCGCGCTGATCGACCACACCGAGGACGCCGAGGTGCCGTCGTCGTGCCACTGGACCATGGACAGCGTGTGCCGTTCAGCCATGACTGCCTCCCGGAGGGTGTGCAGCGTCGCGTCGGCCTCTCAGAGCATGCGGACCCGGTCCGCCTGCGGTCCCTTCTGACCCTGGGTGATCTCGAACTCGACCCGCTGGTTGTCCTCAAGGCTGCGGTACCCGTCGGACATGATCGACGAATAGTGGACGAAGATGTCCGGGCCGCCGCCGTCCTGGGAGATGAAGCCGTAGCCCTTCTCCGCGTTGAACCACTTCACGATTCCCTGTGCCATCGTGCGCTCTCCTGCCGAAACGTCCAGAAAGGACCCGTTTGGTGAAAATGTCCCTTCACCACGGTTCAGGCTAACCGCGCCGCTGACTCCCCGCATCCGGGGACGATCACACCGTGGCCGGCGCGGTGCGATGATCCCGGTATGGGACAGGCGCACATCACCCTCGTCCAGGGGGACATCACCGAGCAGCCGGTCGACGCCGTCGTCAACGCCGCGAACTCCTCGCTGCTGGGGGGCGGCGGGGTGGACGGCGCGATCCACCGCCGGGGCGGCCCGGAGATCCTGGCGGAGTGCCGGGCGCTGCGGGCCGCGCGGTACGGGCGGGGCCTGCCGACCGGGCGGGCGGTGGCGACGACGGCGGGCCGGCTGCCCGCGCGCTGGGTCATCCACACCGTGGGGCCGGTGTGGTCCGCGCACGAGGACCGCTCCGCGTTGATGGCCTCCTGCTACCGCGAATCCCTGCGGGTGGCGGACGAGTTGGGGGCCCGTACGGTGGCGTTCCCGGCGATCTCCACCGGCGTCTACGGCTGGCCGCCGGACGACGCGGCCCGGATCGCGGTGCGGGCCGTCCGCCAGGCCGTGACCGAGGTGGCCGAGGTGCGGTTCGTGCTGCTGGGCGCCGAGGTGTACCGGGTGTTCGCGGCGGCGCTGTCCACCGGCGCCGACGACTCCGTGGGGGGATAAAGGCCTAACGGGCCATATGCCGGATTCGTCACGGATAAGCAGTGACCGAGCGTCGATATCGGGTTGTGTCCTACGTGTTACCCGTCACGGTCCGCAGTCACGACCTCGCTCGGGTACCCTCCATCGGGTGCGAGCGGTAAACGGAATCGGCAGTCGCGGCGTGGCCCCACGGGCCGCCGGCCGACTCCCGTACGCCTGTTCCGCGCGCCGGACGCCTCGTGTGGCCTGCCGCTCCGCATCGTACGGGGGAAGCCGCACAGTATGCAGCACGGGTACTCCTTTGCGTTGGAATATGCCCGAAGCGCTTGTTGCGGTGACTGTACGTCAATCATGCTGGTCTGGATCGGAGTCACAATCCGTGACGCCGTGGAGGCTCGGGGCGATGTGTCCGCCGGTTCGGATGGTGTGAGCGGTGCAGGTGCTTCAGATGCAGTTGGAGGTCTTGCCGGACCCCGCCGAGGTCGGCCGGGCCCGCAGATGGGCTCGGTCCCGGCTGCTGGGCTCCGGCATAGGAGCCGACGAGCCGCTGGCCGAGACCCTGCTGCTGCTGATCTCCGAACTGGTCACCAACGCCGTGGTGCACACCGGCTGCCCCGCCGTGCTGCGGATGCTCTTCCCGCAGGGCTGTGACGGCCCCGGCGGCGGCGCGGAGCCGCCCGGCGCCGGGACGGTACGCGTCGAGGTCGCCGACCGCAGCGACCAGCCGCCCCGGCCCCGCCACGCCTGCGGCGACGACACCGGGGGCCGCGGCCTGGAGCTGGTGGACGGGCTGGCCGACCGCTGGGGCTGGCAGCGCGAGGGCGCCGGCAAGCACATCTGGTGCGAGGTGGACCGCCGCCGCTCCCCGCGGCAACGCGGCCGCGGCCCGGCCCACCACGCCCTGATCTGAATTCGGCGCGTCGGGCGCGGCCGGCTCGCGGCCGGCTCGCTACGCCGGGGTCCGGAAGGTGCGGCGGTAGGCCGTGGGGGAGACGCCCAGCACCGTCTGGAGGTGCTGGCGCATCGACGCCGCCGTGCCGAAGCCGGCATCCCGGGCCACCCGGTCGATCGGCAGGTCGCTGGTCTCCAGCAGCTGCCGCGCCCGCTCCACCCGCTGCTGCGCCAGCCACTGTCCGGGGCTCACGCCGGTCTCCTCGCGGAACCGCCGGGTGAAGGTCCGCACGCTCATCGACTCCTGCTCGGCGAGCCGGGCGAGCGTGATCGGCTCGGCCAGCCGCTCCAGCGCCCAGGCCCGCGCCCGGGCGGTGGTCGCCACGGCGGCGTCCGGCACCGGGCGCGGGATGTACTGCGCCTGGCCGCCGTCGCGGTGCGGCGGGACGACGGTGCGCCGGGCCACGGCGTTGGCGACGGCCGCGCCGTGGTCGCGCCGCACCAGGTGCAGGCAGAGGTCCAGGCCCGCGGCCACGCCCGCCGAGGTCAGCACGTCACCGTCGTCGAGGTACAGCACGTCCGGATCGACCCGGACCTTCGGGAAGAGCCGCTGGAAGTGCCCGGTGTTGGCCCAGTGGGTGGTCGCCGGCCGGCCGTCCAGGAGCCCGGCGGCCGCCAGCACGTAGGAGCCGGTGCAGATCGAGACCATCCGGGTGCCGGGGCGGATCATGTCGAAGGCCCGCCGCAGCGGCTCGGTCAGCCGGCCCTCCTCCTGGACCGGCCCGAGCTCGTAGGAGGCGGGGACCACCACGGTGTCCGCGCCGGCCAGCGCCTCGGGGCCGTGCTCCACCTGAAGGGTGAAGTCGGCGTCGGTGCGGACCGGGCCGGGCCGCAGCGCGCAGGTGATCACCTCGTACAGCGGCTCGCCGTGCTCACCGCGGGCGCCGCCGAGGATCCGCGCGGGAATGCCCAGCTCGAAGGGGATGACGCCGTCCAGGGCCAGCACCGCGACCCGGTGCCGCCCGCTCCGATTCCGGATCGCCGCCGTCGCCTGGTTCATGGCCCGATTCATGGCCCGATCCTTGCACATCCTGGCCGCCCGGCCACTCGAATGCCCGCCGGGACGGCCGCACGATGGTCGGCGTGACGCAGACATCTCAGGAAAGCCCGGTCGCCGCGCGCCCCGCCACACCCGGCGGCGGGACGCGGATCCACCGCGCCTGGTGGATCGCGGCGGTCTCCTTCCTCACCCTGGTCGGGGCGGCGGCCTTCCGCGCGGTGCCCAGCGTGCTGATCGATCCGCTGCACGCGGAGTTCGGCTGGTCGCACGCCACCATCAGCTCCGCGGTCTCCGTCAACATCGCGCTGTACGGACTCACCTCCCCGTTCGCCGCCGCGCTGATGGACCGCTTCGGCATCCGCCGGGTCGTCTCCTGCGCGCTGCTGCTGATCAGCGCCGGCAGCGGTCTGACGGTGCTGATCACCGCCAGCTGGCAGCTGGTGCTGTGCTGGGGCCTGCTGGTGGGGCTGGGCACCGGATCGATGGCGATGGCGTTCGTCGGGACCATCACCGGCCGGTGGTTCGTGCGGCGCCGCGGCCTGGTCTCCGGCATCCTGACCGCCGGCAGCGCCGCCGGTCAGCTGGTCTTCCTGCCCCTGGTCTCCGCGCTGGCCGGCAGCCACGGCTGGCGGGTCGCGGCCCTGGTCGTCTCCCTCACCGCGCTCTCGACCGTGCCCCTGGTGGTGTGGCTGCTCCGCGACCACCCGCAGGACGTGGGGCTCCAGCCGTACGGGGCCGATCCGGCCGAGCCGGTGCCGGTGCCGCGGCGGCAGGCGGGAGCGGCCGGGCGGCCCCTGCGGGTGCTGCTCTCCGCGGCGCGGACCAGGCCGTTCTGGCTGCTCGCCGGGACGTTCGCGATCTGCGGGGCGTCCACCAACGGGCTGCTCGGCACCCACTTCGTGCCCGCCGCCCACGACCACGGCATGCCCACCACCATGGCGGCGAGCCTGCTGGCCGTCGTCGGGCTGTTCGACATCGCGGGGACCATCGCCTCCGGCTGGTTCACCGACCGCTTCGACGCCCGGCGCCTGCTGGCCGTGTACTACACGCTCCGGGGGATCTCGCTGCTCTTCCTGCCGCTGCTGTTCGCGGCGACGGTGCGTCCCCCGATGCTGTTCTTCATCGTCTTCTACGGCCTGGACTGGGTGGCCACCGTGCCGCCGACCCTGGCGCTGTGCCGCGAGCACTACGGCGACGACGCGCCGATCGTCTTCGGGTGGGTGTTCGCGTCGCACCAGGTGGGCGCCGCCCTGATCGCCTATCTCGCCGGGCTGGTCCGGGACACCTTCGGCTCCTATGACCTGGCCTGGTACACCTCCGGGGCGCTGTGCGCGGTCGCGGCGCTGATGGCGCTGGTGATCCGGCGGCGCCCGGCGGCCGTCCCGGCGCCGGCCGTCGTCCCCACGTAGGCGGATGCGAGCCGGCCGGCGGAGGGGGATGGGGCCGGCCGGCCCGCGGTCGGTGTCCGCACCCCGTGCCACCCGCGGGCGCCCTGGTGGACGGACGGGCGGGAGCGACGAGGTGATGGCACGTCAGGTCCACGACCGGATTCCCTGCCGGATTGACCGGGCAAAACCTGACGTAACATCAGGATACGTCGTGACCCGGGTCTTCGGAGGCGTTTCGGGGACGCGGGCCGGGAGGAGCCGCGCATGGACACCGCCCCGCCGCCCGGCGACGGGCAGCCGCACCCGGACCGCGGAAGATCCGGGGAGAACGCCGGGGAGGATGCCGAGGGGAAAGCCGGGGAGAACGCTGAGGAGAACGCTCAGGACAAGGTCCGGGAGCCGGGCTGGGAGAGCGTCTGGAGGGGTGCGCTGCGGCGGGCGGTGCCGCTCATCCAGCGGGTCTCCTCGCATCCCGCCTTCGCCGTCGTGGCCCCGCACGTCCTGCCCGTGCTGGACCGCGCGATGGCCCGGCTGACCGGCGGGCGGGTGCTGCTCGGCGCGCCGGTGCTGTCCAGCGCGCTGCTGACCACCGTCGGGGCGCGCAGCGGACGGCGGCGCCAGACCCCGCTGGCCGCCATGCCCGGGCCGGACGGGACGTTCGTGCTGGTGGGGAGCAACTTCGGCCGCCCGGGGCATCCGGCGTGGAGCGCCAACCTGCTCCGGCACCCGCAGGCGCGGATCAATGTCAGGGGCCGCGACATCCCGGTCACCGCGACCCTGCTGCGGGGCGCCGAGCGGCAGGCCGTCTGGGCGGAGCTGCTGAGGTTCTGGCCGCCGTACGCGACGTACGCGGCGCGGGTCGATCGCGAACTGCGGGTCTTCCGGCTGACCCCTCGCTGAGGACCCGCTGGTCAGGGCCCGGAAACCCCGAAAAGCGGGCCCGGAAAGCACGGACGCGGGCGCCGGTCCGGCGGCCTCTCCCGAGGGCCGGCCTGCGCCCGCGTCGGTGCGTGGCAGGACGAGTCAGAATGGCGACGGCGGCGAGCCGCGCCTATCTGACCGGCTTCTTGCCGGTCACGCCCAGCTGCACGAGAAGTGCCAGGTTCGGCCTGAGCTCCGCCTGCTTCACGCCCCAGCCGGTGGCGCCCTTCTGGTGCGCCGCCACGGCGGCCAGCATGGCCACCAGGGAGCCGGCGATGGCCGGCGGGCTCACGCTCTTGTCGATCCGGCCCTTGTCCTGGAGCTGCCGGATGGAGTCGGTCAGCGGGTTGATGACGGAGTTGAGGACCTTCATGCGGATCTTGTTGAACCGCTTGTCCCCTTCCGCGGCCCCCAGGTCGACGACCCGCAGGATCGCCTCGTTCCTGCGCCAGAAGCCCAGGAAGCCGTCGACCAGCTCCTCGGCGGCCGTGGACGCCGCCTTGCCCGCCCAGGTGCGGCCGGCGACGAGGTCGGTCAGGACCTCGCCCTCCTTGGCCATCTCCTCGGCGAGCTCGAGGACGGCGCCCTCGACGTCGGGGAAGTACTGGTAGAAGGTCGCGGGGGAGGTTCCCGCCATCCGGGCGACGTCGATGACCTTGACGTCCCGGTACGGGGATGATTTGAGCATCTCGCCGAGGCAGTCGAGCAGCTTCTGCCGCGTCGCCTGCCCGCGACGTCCGGCGACACGGCCGTCGACGGTGCGAACTTGTCCTGTCATGCCGTCAGTTTACCGGCGCGTGATCAGCGCGCGATTCGGCGGCCTGCAAATGGGGAGGGTGCTCCGCGTCACGGTGAACGCACAGGTCAGAGGCGATTACGGGCCGTCAGGAGCGGCGCCGGAATTCAGGCGCCGATGCTCCGTCACGGGGATGCCGCGCCCTGTCCGTGAGGTCTTTCAACAGCCTGTGGACATCTCCGGAAGGCCCGGCGCGGGCTTCCGGGCTAGCGTGAACGAGGGGGGACGGCGTGAGGAGGACGAGAGGCCATGGCCCTGTTCGCGGAAGGCGCCCCGTGCTGGGCGGACGCGGTGCTCCCGGACGTCGAGGCGGGCAAGCGCTTCTATGGGCCGCTCTTCGACTGGACCTTCGAAGAGGAGGCCGTGAGCGGCGCCCGATATGCGCAGGCGCTGCACGACGGCAGGCATGTGGCGACGCTCGTCCCCAAGGTCGACGGGCGGATGCCGACCGTCTGGAACATCTACTTCGCCGCCCGGGACGCCACGGCGGCGGCCGCCAGGGTGGTGCGGGCGGGCGGTCAGATCATCGTGCCGGTGGGTGAGGTGGGCAGCGCCGGGCGGCTGATGATGGCAGCCGACCCGGCCGGCGCGGTCTTCGGCGTCTGGCAGGCGACCGGCCATCCCGGGTTCGAGGAGCGCGACGCGCCCGGCTCGTTCTGCTGGGTCGAGCTGTTCACCCGGGACAGCGCGGCGGTGGACCCCTTCTACCGTTCCGTCTTCGGCTACCGCACCCGGCAGATCGGGCAGGCGGGCGGCGACTTCGACTACGAGGTGTGGATCCCGCAGGGCTCACCGGGCGCGCCCGGGGGTGAGCCGGTTGCCGGGCGGGTGGAGATGAAGGCCGGGCTTCCCGCCGCGCTGCCTCCGCACTTCCTGCTGTACTTCCGCGTCGCGGACTGCGACGCCGCCGCGGAGTCGGTGCGCCGGCTCGGCGGGCGGGTGGACTCCGGGCCGCGGGACAGCGCCTTCGGGCGCTTCGCGACCGTCGTGGACGACCAGGGCGCACATTTCGCCGTGATCGACACCTCCCGGGCGGCCGGAGCGGACGGCGGGTGACGTTGACCGATTTACCGCACTCTGCCTCCCAGATCGGTACAAACTTGGACGACTCGGCATGCTCATCTGCGCCCCGGGTTCGCAACCGGGCCGTCCGCCAGGAACAATCAGGTTCCATAACCCCGGGACGGGTGGCGGGAAAGTCGCTGCACGGGGCGGTACCTGTTCGCGGGCACGGGGAGGTGGCAGGGCAGTGGAGCAGCTTACGCAGCACGACCCGAGACGGATCGGCCCTTTCGAGGTGCTGGGCCGCCTCGGCGCCGGCGGCATGGGGCTGGTCTACCTGGCCCGGTCGGCCTCGGGCCGGCGGGTGGCGATCAAGACGGTGCGGGCCGAGCTCGCCGAGGACCAGCTCTTCCGGGTGCGCTTCACCCGTGAGGTGGAGGCGGCCCGGGCGGTCAGCGGCTTCTACACCGCCCCCGTCGTGGACGCCGACCCGCGCGCCGCGGTGCCCTGGCTGGCCACCGCGTACGTTCCCGCGCCGTCCCTGGAGGAGATCGTCAGCAGCACCGGGCCGCTGCCCGCCCCGGCGGTGCGCTGGCTGGCGGCCGGGGTCGCCGAGGCCCTCCAGTCCATCCACGGCGCCGGGCTCGTCCACCGCGACCTGAAGCCCTCCAACGTCCTGGTGGTGGAGGACGGCCCGCGGGTGATCGACTTCGGCATCGCCTCCGGGGTCTCCAGCACCCGCCTGACCATGACGAACGTCGCCGTGGGCACCCCCTCGTACATGTCGCCCGAGCAGGCCCGCGACTCCCGCAGCGTCACCGGCGCCAGCGACATCTTCTCCCTGGGGTCCACGCTGGTCTTCGCCGCCACCGGCCACGCCCCGTTCCACGGCGCCAACCCGGTCGAGACGGTCTTCATGCTGCTGCGCGAGGAGCCGGACCTCGCCGGGCTGCCGGACGAGCTGCGGCCGCTGATCGACTCGTGCATGCGGATGGAGGCCGACCGGCGGCCCACCCCCGCCGACCTCCAGGCGCAGCTGGCCCCGCACCTGTTCGCCTCCGGCGGCGACGACGGGGGCACCGCGTCGGCGTGGCTGCCGCAGGCGGCGGTGGCGCTGATCGAGGAGCGCAGCGGGCGGCGGTCCGCGGCGCCGTCCGCCGCCGCTGTTCCGCCGCCCCCGCAGCAGCCCCCGGCCGCGGCGCAGCAGTCGCCGGACGGGGACCGGCGCGCGGGCGGCGGCCGGCACGCGGCGCTGGGCGGTGCTCCGGCCGGCCCGGTGCCGGAGCAGGGCGGCGCCGTCCAGCTGGCCGGCTCGGTGCCGATCGGGCCGGGGCCGCGGGTCGCCGAGGCCAAGGACCCGCGCGGCACGGAGGCCGCCGCCCTGGGCTGGACGGCCCGCGGCGGAGGCCCGGCCGGCGCCCTCGACGGCCGGCTCACCCACCAGGGCCGCCCCGCGGTCCCGCCCCCGGCGACCGCCGCCGCCTCGGTGCCGCCGGTCTCGTCGGGGGCCCCGGACGGCGGCTGGCGGCCCTGGCGGTTCCGGATGTCCAACGACGTGTGGGGCACCCCGGTGGTCTCCGGGGCACGGCTGTACGTGACCTCCTTCGAGGTGCACGCCCTCGATGTGGCCACCGGGCAGCGGCAGTTCAAGACCCGCGACGTCGCCTGGACGATGAACGTCGCCGAGGGCCGCATCCACGCCTCCGACGGGCCCAGCCTGTACGCGCTGGACGCGGCCGACGGCGCCGAGCGGTGGCGGATCGCGGTGGACGGCTGGGTGTACTGCCTCCAGGTGGACACCGGGATCCTGGTCACCGGCACCCGCGGCGGCGGAGTGCAGGGCTGGAACGCCGCCAGCGGTGAGCTGCGCTGGGACCGCAGCGGCGCGCAGACCGACTTCGAGTCGCCCGAGTCGGGCCCGGCGCTGATCGACGGCACCGTGTACTACCGCGGTGCCGGACGGCTGCGCGCGCTGGACGCCCGCACCGGCGCCGACCGCTGGTCGTATGTGCTGGGCGAGGACGCGGCCGGCGGCATGCCGGTCCGGCCGGTGGACGGCCCCGGCGGCCTGGTCTATGTGACGGCCGGCAACCGGGTGCTCGCCCTGGACGACGCCACCGGCGCGGAGCGCTGGCGCTTCGACGCCCCGGCGCTGATCTTCTGCCCCGTCGCGGTGGACGGCGGGCGGGTGTACGCCGCCGACTACCTGGGGACGGTGTACGCGCTGGACGCGGCCGACGGGCGCGAGTGCTGGCGGGTCGCCACCGAGAACCGGCAGTCGGTCGAGCCGGTGCTGGTCTCCGGCGGCCTGGTGCACCTCGGCAGCGGCAGCGCCCTGTACACGCTGGACGCCGTCACCGGCGTGCCGCGCTGGCGGTTCGCCACGCAGGGCGAGGTGGTCGGCTCGCCGGTGGTGGCCGACGGCCGCATCCACTTCGGGTCGATGGACCACTGCCTGTACACGCTGGACGCGGTCAGCGGCCAGCTGCGCTGGAAGCTGGAGACCGGCGGCGAGATCACCGGCTCACCGGTGGTCCGGGACGGCGCGGTGTACGCGTGCAGCAAGGACCGGTGCGTCTACGCGCTCGACGCGGCGAAGGGCACCGGCACCGGGGCCCGGCGGGCCTGACCCGGGAAGGGCCCGGACA
>JBEHXI010000149.1:0-17967 GCA_048498775.1 Actinomycetota bacterium
CAGGTGATGACCGACCCGGTGCTGCGCCGGGCGGTCAGTGAGGCGGCGCTCGACCGGCCGCCGCTGCGCAGGACCCTGCACGAACTCGGCCGCCGTCTGCCGGACCTCCCGAAGCGCGTGCGCCACGAACGCGGTGACATGGCGCGGCTGCTGATCGTGCACACCTGCGCCGAACGGGAGCGCGCCCTGGCCGAGGGGACCGGCACGCTCCAGCCCTCATGGCGGCACACGGCGATGTCGCTGACCGACGCCATCACCGGCCTGCTGCTCGCCCCCGTCACCCCCCAACCCCCCACCGGATCAAAGGAGAACCCATCATGAAGATCACCGTCGACGAGGCGAAGTGCTGCGGTGCCGGCCAGTGCGTGCTCATCGCACCGGAGGTGTTCGACCAGCGGGACGAGGACGGCATCGTCATCCTGCTGGACGCCGAACCGGCCGCCGAGCAGCACGCCGCCGTCCGCGAGGCCGCGAGCGTCTGCCCGGCCGCCGCGATCGTCCTCGGCGAGGAGGTGTGACCACGCCCCGCAGCGTCCTGGTCGTCGGCGCCTCCGCGGCCGGACTGGCCACCGCCGAGTCCCTGCGGCGCAAGGGCTACCGGGGGGCGCTCACCCTCCTGGGCGCCGAGCGGCACCTGCCCTATGACCGGCCGCCGCTGTCCAAACAGGTGCTGTCCGGGGCCTGGGATCCCGAACGGACCCGGCTGCGCCCGCAGGACGCACTCGCCGCGCTGGATGCCGAGATCCTGCTCGGCGACCCGGCGGTCGCCCTGGACGCGGCGACCCGCACGGTGACGACCGCCGCCGGCCGGACCCTGCGCGCCGACGCGGTCGTCCTGGCCACCGGGGTCCGCCCGCGTTCCCTGCCCGGCAGCGAGCGCCTGCGCGGCGTCCATACGCTGCGCACCCTGGACGATTCGCTGGCACTGCGCGGTGACCTGCTCGCGGCGGCACGCGCCGTGGTCGTCGGCGACGGCGTACTCGGCGCCGAGATCGCCGCCACCGCGAGTGCCCTGGGAGTGGCCGTCACCCTGGTCGGACCCCAACCGGCCCTGATGGCCGCGCAGTTGGGTCCACTGGCGGCCGGGCTGCTCGGCACGGTCCACGCGGAGCACGGGATCAGGCTGCTGCTCGGCACGGCCGTCGACGAACTGGTGGAGCACCAAGGCCGGGCGACCGGGGTCCGGCTGGAGGGCGGCGAGGTGCTGCCGGCGGACGTGGTGGTGGTCGCGGTCGGCTCCGTGCCCATGACCGGCTGGCTGGAGGGCAGCGGCCTGGTGCTGGACGACGGCGTGGTGTGCGACTCCCGCTGCCGGGCCTCCGCGGCGGGCGTCTACGCGGTCGGTGACGTGGCCCGCTGGCACCACGAAGCGCTGGGCGCCATGCTGCGGCTGGAGAACCGCACCAACGCCGCCGAGCAGGCGAACGCCGTCGCCGGCACCATCCTCGGCGAGGACCGCCCCTACACCCCCGTTCCGTACTTCTGGACCGACCAGTTCGACGCCCGGATCCAAATCCACGGACTGCTCGGCCCCGACGCGGACGTGACCTGCGTCGAGGGGAGCACGGACGATCGCCGCTTCGTCGCGCTCCACCGCCGCAACGGCAAACCGACCGGCCTCCTCGGCTGGAACATGCCCAAGCAGACCCGACTGCACCGACAGACCCTGATCGACGCGGCCGACCACGCCCTCGCGCTCCAGCCGTGACCCGAGCCCCGTCCAAGGAGCACCACATGACCACCTCACTGCAGGCCGGCCCGCCCCCGGCCGGCATGCCCGACTTCCCCGAACCCCGTTCCGCCCACTGCCCGTTCGACCCCTCCCCGAAGATGCGTGACCTGGCCGCGTTCGGACCGGTGTTCCGGATCCGGACCTGGGACGGCAAGAGCCCCTGGGTGGTGACCAGCCACGCCGAGCAGAAGGCGCTGCTCTCCGACGACCGGCTGAGCGTGGACTTCGCCGCACCGAACTTCCCCAGCCCGGTTCCCCGCCACGGCGCGGGCGACGGCTACGCGGAGGGCGGCGAGGGCGACAGCCACGGCGCCACCGATCTGAGCTTCGTCGGCATGGACGACCCGGAGCACGCCCGGCTGCGCCGGATGGTCAGCGGAGCGTTCACCATCAAGCGGGTCGAGGCCCTGCGCCCCGTGGTACGGGAGATGGTGGACGGCTTCATCGACCGCCTGCTGGCCGGACCCAAGCCGGTCGACCTCGTCCAGGCCTTCTCGCTGCCGATCCCGTCGCTGGTGATCTCCGACCTGCTGGGCGTTCCCTACGAGGACCACGAGTTCTTCCAGACCAACAGCAAGACGCTGGTCTCCATCACGGCCGGCCCCGCCGAGCGGCACGCCGCGCACTCCGCCCTGGCCGAGTACCTGGACCGGCTGGTCGGCGAGAAGCTCGACAACCCCGGCGAGGACCTGCTCTCCCGGTTCGCCGCGCAGATCACGGCCGGCGAGCTGACCCGCCGTGAGGCCGCCGCCATGGGGGTCCTGCTGCTGCTCGGCGGGCACGAGACCACCGCCAACATGATCAGTCTGGGCACCTTGCTGCTGCTCGAGCACCCGGAGCAGGCCGCCCGCCTCCGCGAGTCCGAGGACCCCCAGGTCGTCGTCGACGCGGTCGAGGAACTGCTGCGCTTCCTGACCATCGCCCACCTCGGGCGCCGCCGCACGGCCCTGGCGGACATCGAGATCGCCGGGCAGACCATCCGCGCGGGCGAGGGCGTGATCATGCTGGCGGAGCTCGCCAACCGCGACCCGTCCGTCTTCCCCGAGCCGGACCGGCTGGACATCACCCGCGACGCCCGCCGGCACCTGGCGTTCGGCGCGGGCGCCCACCACTGCGTCGGCCAGCCGCTGGCCCGGATGGAGCTCCAAGTGATCTATCCCGCCCTGCTGCGCCGCATCCCGACGCTGCGGTTGGCGACCGAGCTGGACCAGGTCCCGTTCAAGGGCGACGCCGTGATCTACGGTGCCCACGAACTCCTCGTGACCTGGTGACCGGGGTCTGCTGAGCGTCGCCGGGCGGTCAGGGCCGAGGTCCGGGCCGCCCGTTCCGCGTTCACAGCAGTCCTCGGCGCCCGCTTCGGACCGGCGGTTGTCCTGACCTCCGGCCGCCCCCGCCTGCCGGGGAACGCCCAGCCCGGCACCGGGGGGAGCCGGTGCCGGGCTGTCTTTCTCCCCACGGGATGGTCAGGGGCGCAGTCCGCCGGTGGCCGGTTGGCGGTACTGCCTCATCAGCAGGCCGACCACCAGGGCGATCAGGGCGACGCCGGCGAAGATGAGGAACAGCTGCGAGTAGGCGGTCTCCGTGGACAGCTGCGCCAGCGCTCCGGAGCGAAGCGGGGTGTCCGATGTGTGGCCGGGAACGGCGGTGTGCAGCACCAGCGGATGGGCGGCCATGACGGCGGCGGCGATGGCTGTCGCGGTGGCGCTGCCGAAGCTGCCGAACACTCCGTACATCCCGGCGCCGGCGCCCTGCTGCTCCTGCGGTACCGCCTCGATCAGCATGTTGGGCACGGTGCCCAGGAAGATGCCCGCGCCCACGCCCAACGGCAGCGCGCACAGGGCGAGTTGCAGGGTGTTGTGGTGGAAGAAGTACAGCAGCAGGCTGCCGAGGCCGAAGAAGAAGGCGCACGCGGTGGCCGGCAGCCGCAGTCCGAACCGGGTGGCCGACCATCCGGTGACCGGCGCGAGCAGCACATACGCCACGGACATGACAAGCAGTACGCGTACGGTGAACTGGAACAGGGTCAGGTTCAGCCCGGGCAGGTCGCCGTTCACGGTGAAGAAGTGCTGGAGCGCGGCCACGGGAAGGTGGGCCTGCTGGGCCGCCTGCCCGGCCGCGCCGAGGGCGACCTGCTGCTTGATGGCCTGGCCCATGGCGCCGCCCGGTCCTTCGGAGAGGTAGCCCAGCAGGTAGTTCAGGCCCTGCGTGCAGATGTTGAGCAGGAAGGCCCACCACAGGAGGGACACCACCCGGGAAGAGCGCAGCAGCGTGGGGCTCATGATCGGATCCGGTGCCCGGAGCTCCCACGCGTAGAACAGCGCGAGCAGCACCAGGCCGCCGATCAGCCAGGCGAGGGTCGTGGGCCGGCCCCAGCCCCAGTCGCTGCCCCGGCTGAGATAGATCAGCACCAGGGCGATGCCGGCACCGAGCAGCGCCGTACCCAGGTAGTCGATCCGGGACTTCACCCGCAGCTTGGTCTCCGGCGTGAACAGCAGCAGCAGAAGTCCCGTCACGGCGGAGTAGATCGCGCAGAACCAGAACAGGGATCGCCAGGTGTAGTGGTCGGTCAGCGCCCCGCCCGCGATCGGGCCGAGCACCGCGCCCACCCCGGTGCCGCCGCCCGCGACGGCGATGGCGACGGGGACCATGCGGCGGGGCACCAGGTCGCGGATCAGGCCGTACGAGATCGCGAGCACGGGGAACGCCAGCCCCTGCAGAGCGCGCCCCACCAGCAGAGCCGTCCAGGAGTGGGTCAGGGCGTCAAGCGCGGAGCCGGCCAGCGAGACCAGCAGGCACGCCACGATGACCCGCTTCTTGCCGATCATGTCGGACAGCTTGCCGGCGATCGGTACGGCGACTCCGCCGACCAGCGCGTACAGCGTGTTCAGCCAGGCGAGCTGGCTGCCCGCCGAGGGGAAGTCCGGCCCGATGAGGCGCACGGACATGCTGATGAACGAGTAGTGGAACGGGACGATCTCCGTCGCGGCGACGATCGTCAGGACCATGAGTATGACGCGGCTTGGTGACGCGCCATCCAGACGTCCGGTGTCGACTTCGGCCGGCGCCGAGACACTCGCGGGCACAGTTGCCATATGTGATCTCCCTTCGCCCACCCGCGGGGCTCGATGCGGCCCGCCGGGAAACGCCCACCATCGTGCAGGGGTTCACAGCGGAGGGCGCAGGGCTGTCCCGGCTACCAGGACTGGGCTTCAGCGGGCGGACGGCCGCCGGGGCAGCCGTTCAGGCCGGCTCGACGTCGTCCACCAGGTGCCACGCGCGGGCCCGGTCGGCCCGCAGGACACCACCGTCCAGGACCAGGTACAGGGTGCGCCAGCGGCCGATCCTCCGCGGGATGCTGACCGTTCCGCCCGCTCCGGGGATCAGGCCCATGCCCAGTTCGGGCAGTCGGATCACGGTGTCGCGAGCGGCCACGACACGGGTCGCGAAGGCGGCCAGTTCGATGCCCGCGCCGACGCAGTGGCCGTGCAGCCGGACCGTCAACCGGTCCTTGACCGCGTGCAGGTGCCGGGCCGCGCCCGCGCGGGTGCGAACCAGGTGGGCCGTCGCGAGATCGGGTGCGGTGCCGAACTCGTCGAGGTCACCGCCCGCACAGAACGACGGCCCGTTTCCGTCGAGTACGACCTTCGTGATGCCGGTGTCCCACACGGCCGGCCCCACGGCGGCGGCCAGGGCGTCCCGCATCCGGGCGCTGTGGGCGTTGCGGCGCTCGGGATGGTCCAACGTGATGTGCAGTGTCGTGCCGTACCGCCTGACCAGGACGGGCTCGCCCGGAACGGCCGGCGGCCGCGGTCGCCCGTCACGTGTTCCGAGCCAGCGCGCGAAGCCCGGCCCGCCCAGCAGGGTGGAGTAGGCGAACGACTCCGCGTCCAGCGCCTCGTGGACGGGCAACCGGCCCGACAGCCGCAGGAGCTGACGGAGCACCAGGGCCGCCTGCGGCTGCGTCTCGGCGTTCCCGCGCAGCCTCTCCGCCTCGGCGTGCGGATCCTCGGCGGCCAGCAGGGTCGGGGCGCTCATGGCATCCGCCGCGCAGAGCCGGTCCGCGGCGGCCCGCACCAAGGTGACGTCGACGGCCTCCAGGAGCTGCCGCGGGCAGCGTGGCGCCGGCCGCGTGGTCCGTGCGACGACCAGCCGCTCACTGGCCCGCGCTTGCCGCACGGCGGCCTGCCAGTCGGCGGCGCCCGGAACCGGGCCGGCGTCCAGGTCGAGGATCAGCAGCGGCCGATCCGGGCGCGCCTCGGCGTCCAGCAGGTCGGCTCCGGCGGCGCCGGACGCGAGGTCGGCGACGGTGATCACTGGGGGCGGCGGCACGCTTCCGGTCTACCATCCAGCCATGGTCGACAGGTCTGCGGGTGGGGTCGCGGGAACCGCCCGGGACTGGACGGAGGGCGGGCCTGCCGGTAGTGCCCGGGACTGGGCTCGCAGTGGCGTGCTCCCCCTCACCGGTCATCCCCGCGGGCCGTTCCTGCTCCCACCGGGCGGAGCCGCCACCTTCGCCTCCTGGCTCGGCGACCTGGTCCGTCCGGCTCGCGGCCATGCGGCGATCGACGGTGCCCGACTGCTGGCGGAGCGCGCCGCCATCAGCGGGGGTGTGCGCCGCGGCCGGCTCTCCGTCGGCGGCAGCTGCCGCCTGCTGCCCACCCGGGACGGCTGGGCAGCGGTATCCGACGCACGCCCGGACGATCCCCTGCTGTGGAGCGCCGCGATCGGCCGGGAGCTGGATGCGCGCGACCTTCCCGCGGAACTGGCCGCATGGCTGGCGGCGCACACCGGCGACGAACTCGACGAACGCGTGGAACTGCTCGGGCTCGCCGGCGGCGCCGTACGGCCCGCGCCCGGGCGCGGCTGTCCGCTGCCGGGCCCGCCCCGCGACGTGCGCGGCATGCTGGTGGTCGACTTCAGCGCCCTGTGGGCCGGACCGCTGTGCGCGCACCTGCTCGGTCTGGCCGGTGCCGAGGTGGTGAAGGTCGAGACGCCCGACCGGCCCGACGGAGCCCGGCGGGGCGTTCCCGGCTTCTACGACCTGCTGCACGCCGGTCACCACTCGGTGGTCCTGGACCCGCGCGATCCCCGGGGGCGCGCGGCCCTGCACACCCTGGTAGGGCGTGCCGACGTGGTGATCGAGGCCTCACGGCCCCGCGCCCTGGCGGGTTTCGGCCTGCGGGCGCAGGCGGAGGCGGACCGGGGCTGCACCTGGATCTCGATCACCGCGTTCGGGCGCTCTTCGCACCGGGTCGGCTTCGGGGACGACGTGGCAGCCGCCCGCGGGCTGCTGGCCGCGGACACCGAGGCCCGGCCCGTCTTCGTCGGTGACGCCATCGCCGATCCCCTCACCGGGCTCCTCGCAGCCGCGCTCGCCCTCTCGGAGCCCGCGGGAGGGGCGGGCAGGGTGTGGGACATCGCCATGGCCGACGTGGTGACGGCCGGCCTCGCCGCTCCCTCCGCCGAAGCGGAGATCGTGCGCAGCGGCGACCGGTGGTTCCTGGACACCGGTACCGCGCCGCTGCCCGTGGCGGCGCCCACCGCGCGCCGGCCCGCCGCCGCCGCTTCGGCGCCGGGCGCCGACACCGCGGCCGTGCTGCGCCGTCTGGGCATCGCGCCGCCGTGAACCCACCCCACACCACCGCCCCGCGTCGGAAAGACTTCCCGCCATGACGAGCAGCATCCTGGTCCGGCACGCCGAGGTCGGTGAGCGCGCCACGGCGGACGTGCGCATCAGGGACGGCGCGGTCACCCAGGTCGCGGCCCGGCTGACACCGCACCGCGGGGAGCACCTCCTCGACGCCCGGGGCGGCGCTCTGCTCCCCGGCCTGTGCGACCACCACCTGCACCTGCACGCGATGGCCGCGGCCGACCGCTCGGTGGCCTGCGGCCCGCCCGCGGTGAACGATCCCGCGGCGCTGGCCGGGACACTGGCACGCACTCCGCCCGACGAGCACGGCTGGATCCGCGGTGTCGGATATTCCGAGGAGGTCGCCGGGCTCCTGGACGCCGCGGCGCTGGACCGCCTGTGCGCGGTCGGACCCGTGCGCATCCAGCACCGAAGCGGCGCGCTGTGGGTGGTCAACACCGCCGGCGCGCGAGCTCTGGGACTCGCGCACGCGAACCACCCGGGCATCGAGCGTGACGACCGAGGCCGGCCCACCGGCCGGCTGTGGCGCGCCGACGCCTGGCTGCGGACCCGGTGGAGCGGCACCCGGCCGCCCGACCTGCGTGCCATCGGTGCGCGCCTGAGCCGCTGGGGGATCACCCATGTCACGGACGCGACCCCGGACCTGGACGCCACGGCCGTCGACGCCATCACCGAGGCGATGCGCACCGGTGCCCTGCCCCAGCACGTCCACCTCCTGGGCGCACCACTGGGCTGGACGGCTCCGAGCGGGACACCCACGCCGACCGCGGGGCCTTACAAGATCGTGCTCGGCGATTCGGGCCTGCCGGGCCTGGACGCGCTCATCGACCGCATCACGGCGGTACACGGCGCAGGCCGGCCGGTCGCCGTGCACTGTGTCACCCGCGAGGCGCTGACGCTCCTGCTCGTCGCGCTGGAGTGCACCGGCACGCGAGCCGGCGACCGGATCGAACACGGCGCGCTGGTGCCCAGCGAACTGCTTCCGCGGCTCCACGACCTGGGAGTGTCGGTCGTGACCCAACCCGGTTTTCTCGCCCATCGCGGCGACGACTATCTGCGGGACATCCCCGCGGACGACCACCAGGACCTCTACCGGGCACGGAGCCTGGTGGACGCCGGGATCCCGCTGGCGCTCTCCAGCGACGCCCCCTACGGGCCGGCCGATCCCTGGACGGTCATCGACGCCGCGGTCCGTCGACGCACACCGTCCGGACGGGCGATCGGCACCGCCGAACGCCTCACCCCACGCCGGGCCCTGGACGCCTTCCTCGGCTCGCCGCAGACCCCCGGCGGACCACCGCGGCGGATCGCCCCGGGCACCCCCGCCGACCTCGTGCTCCTCCGCGCGCCGCGGTCCGAGGCACTGACCCGGCCATCCGCGGACCTCGTCGCCGCGACGCTGATCGCGGGCGAGGTGGCATGGCTCGGGTGACGACCGCCGCGGCGGTGCCAGGGCACGCGTGGGAAACCGTCCGCGGACGGCGGCGGCAGGGGTGACGGGACGCCATCACCGCTGCCGCTGCCGACCAGGTTCCTCCACCGTGCCGAGCGTGCGGGCGAGTTCCGTCGTGACGTCGTGGCGCAGCACCTTTCCCGTGGCGGTGCGTGGGATCTCCTCCCATACGGCGATGCGGTCGGGAGTCTTCGAACCCCGCAGCCGCCGGCGGACCGCCGAACGCAGCTCCTCACCGTCGAGACGGGCCCCGCGGGCCGGAACCACGACCGCCTCGATGCGCTGGCCCCACTCCTCGTCGGGAACACCGACCACGACGGCGTCCGCGACTCCCGGCTCACGCAGCAGCACGTCCTCGATCTCGGCGGGTGCGATGTTCTCGGCGCCGCGGATGATGGTGTCGTCCTGGCGGCCCTCGACGAAGAGGAAGCCCTCCTCATCGAGACGGCCGAGGTCACGGGTGTCGAACCAGCCGTCGCCCGCGTCGGACGCGACACCGGCGTACCTTCCGGACACCTGCGCGCCGCGGACCCAGATGCGCCCGGGCACACCGGGAGGCACGGGCGCGCCGTTCGCATCGCGGATCTCGATCTCCACGCCGGGGATCGGCCGGCCGGCGGAGTGCAGGCGCGCCCGCACCCCGGGATCCCGGGACGCGGCGGCCTCCCGGTGCTCGCCCGGGCCGAGGACGGAGATGGTCGAGCTGGTCTCCGTCAGCCCGTACGCGTTGACGAACCCGACGTGCGGCCAGGCGCGCAGCGCCCGCTCGATCACCCGAGGGGGCATCGCGGCGCCGCCGTAGGCCAGGGTTCGCAGCGTCGGCACCGAGCGCTCGCTGTCGGGTTCGTCCATCAGCCGGGCCAGCATGGTCGGCACCACCATGGCGTTCGTGATGCGTTCGGTGCGCACCAGCTCCAGCCAGCGCCCCGGTGAGAACGTGTCGAGGACGACCAGCCGCCGCCCGGCGTAGACGTTCGTCAGGACGTTGGACACGGCGGCGATGTGATACGGGGGTACGCACATCAGGGCCGCGTCGTCCGGCGCCGCGCCGCCGAACTCGACGCCGCCGATGACGTACGACACGAGGTTGTCGTGTCGCAGCAGGACACCCTTGGGCGCCGATGTCGTCCCGCTGGTGTAGATGACGACCGCCGGATCGGCGGCCCCGTGGCCCGGCTCCGGTGCCGGCTGCCCCCCGGAGACCGTCGCGTCGAGCCACGACCGCGGGGTGTACGAGTGCGCGGCGGTGGAGGAGACCAGGGAGGTGTGGCGGTCGTCCGCGATGGTCAGCGCGCCGGGGTGCTGCTCCAGCAGGGTGCGCAACTGCTCCGCGCCGAGCCGGTAGTTGAGAGGCACGAACGGCACCCCGGCGGTGGCGGCCGCGAAGAGGGCCACGGGGAAGGCGGGGCCGTTCGCCGCGAGGTGGACGACGCAGCCGGCCCCTGACGCCGCGACGAGCGCGGCGCCGGTTCGTGCCGCGTCGCGCAGCTCCCGGGCGGTGAGTCCGTCCTCGAGGGTGCCCACCAGAACGCGGTCGGGGAACCCGCCCGCGGCCATGTCGAGAAGAATCGTGAGGTCCATCGGCGTCGGTCCGTTCCCCGTCAGTCCGAGGCGGGCAGGGGCTTGGCGGTCTTCACGACGAGCGGCACGCCTCCCACCGCGAGGGTGCCCTGCCCCGGCTTGGTGCACAGCAGCTCGACGGTGCCGTCCTCGGTGGCGTAGCGCTTGCCGAGCAGCGTTCCGGCCGACCGGTCCGGGTCGGGCGACCCCTTGGGCGCGGCGTCGGCCTGCGCGGCATCGACCATCGGCGCGCCCCCGCACGTCACCTCCTGGTCGCCGGCCGACCAGCGGACCACCACGACTGTGGTGAAGTCCACCGTACTTGCGAGCATCATCCCGATCCGCGGTGTCATGGCGGCTTGGGTTCCCTTCTCTTGTCGTGGTCCTAACGGGCCGGCGCCCGGCCGATGACCCCGTCGGCCTCCAGCGCGGCGATCTCCCGCTCGCTGAGCCCGAGTTCCGCCAGCAGTTCGTGGTTGTGCTCGCCGAGCAGAGGGGCAGGGCGCACATGGTGCCGTCCGGGGCCGCGGGAGAGCCGCACCGGCAACGTGCTGTAGCGGGCCCGGCCGCCCACCGGGTGGTCGACCTCCTCGAAGAAGCCCCGGAACCGCAACTGCTCCAGCTCCGCCTGGCGGTGCGGCTGCAGCACCTTGCCGACCGGGACACCGGCGGGCCACAGACGGTCGACGATCCCGTCCGCGCCGCGCCCGCCGCACCAGGCGGCGAGGTGCTCGTCGATCTCGTCGTGATGCGCGCGCCGCCCCTCGGCGGTGGACAGGTCCGGGTCCATCGCCCAGTCGGGCCGGCCCAGGGCGTCGCGCAGCGCGTTCCACTGCTCGTCGGTGGCCACGGCGATGGCCACCCAGGAGTCGTTCCCGCCGAACTCGTCGGTGTCCGCGGTGCGGTACAGGTTCTGCGGGGCCGCGGCCGGGCCGCGGTTGCCGGCTCGCTCCAGCAGCGCGCCGTAGGCCGAGTACTCGATGACCTGCTCGGCGGCCACGTTGAGCGCCGCGTCGACCATGGAGGCTTCCACCAGCACCCCTTCGCCGGTGCGGCGCCGGTGCTCCAGTGCCAGCAGCAGGCCGTTCAGGGCGTGGACGCCCGCGTTCGGGTCGCCGATCGAGTAGGGCTCGACCGGGTTGCGGTCCGGATGGCCGGTCAGCCAGGTCAGTCCCGAGGCGTCCTCGATGACGAAGCCGAAGGCGGCCTGGTCGCGCCACGGTCCGTCGAGTCCGAAACCGGGCATGCGGACCATGATCGCGTCGGGGCGGATGGCCCGCACCGCCGCGTGGTCGAGGCCGAGTTGGTCCAGGACCCGCGGGGTGTAGTTCTCGACGATCACATCGCAGGTCGCGATCAGCCGGCGCAGCAGGTCCTGTCCCCGCTCGGTGCGGAAGTCGAGAGTCAGGCTCTTCTTGTTGGTGTTCAGGCCCGCGAAGATCGGTGACCGCTCCCACCACTGGTCCACGCTCGGCGGCACGCCGGCGATCAGCCGGGTTCCGTCGGGACGCGAGGTGGATTCCAGATGGATCACCTCGGCCCCGAGCAGGGCGAGGATGTGGGTGCACGACGGGCCGGCCCAGAAGGCCGTCATGTCCAGGACCCTCATACCGCTGAACGGCAGACGGTCCGCGCCGGTGCCCGTCCCGGTCGCCTGCCGGGCCGGCCGGTGCCCGCCGCGATGGGCCTCGGTGTGCTCACCGAGACGAGGGGCCGGCCGGGGAGGCCGGAGCCGGGCGGGCTCCAGGCGGTAGGGGGGAGCCGGACGGTGGAAGCCGTCACCGGGGTTGGGCAGGAAGGTCCGGCGCGCTTCGAAGTGGTCGGTGGCCAACGCGTTGGCGCCGTTGATCACCGGGGAGTTGGGGATGCGGAACGCCGTGGCCAGCTCGCGGATCTCCGCGACGGTCCGGCCGGCGATCCACTCCATGATCACCGGTGCCACCTCGGTGGCCCGCCCGATGATCGAGAACGGGTTCTTCTCGTCGATCCACTCCGGGTGGCCGACCATCGCGCACAGGTCGAAGAACTGCTGGGCCGTCGCGCAGCCGAGCGCTATCAGACCGTCCTTGGCCGCGGCCACACCCGGCATGTTGAGCCTGCGAGTCTGCTGCCACGGCCGGCCCAGCAGGTCGGAGAAGGTGACCGGGTAGTACGTCAGGGTCAGGATCTGCGCCTCGAGCATGGACAGGTCGACCAGTTCGCCCGCGCCACCGCCGGGCTCGCGCAGCCGTGACGCCATGGTCGCGACGGCTGCGTACGCACCTGACACCCAGTCGCCCACCTGGCCTCCGACGAACACCGGAGCCTGCTCCGGCGCGCCGCGTCCCAGTCCGATGATGCCGCCGGACCAGGCCTGCAGGGTGAACTCGGTGGCAGGACGGTCCCGCCACGGTCCGTCGAGCCCGAACGGGGTGATCGAGGTGACGACGAGATGGGGATGGGCGCGGTGGATCTCCTGCGGCGACAGCGCCGGCAGCCCGGCGACCGGCGAGCCGGGCGACCACACCACCACGTCCGCCGACGCGAGCAGTCCGCCGACCAGGTCGAGGTCGCCGGGGCTGCCGGGGTCGACGACGACGCTCTCCTTGGAGCAGGCCAGAAAGCCGAACAGGGCTCCGTCGCGGCCGGGCGGGATCGGGGCGCCGGAGGCCGACCAGCGGCGCAGCGGATCGCCGTCCGGAGCCTCGACCTTGACCACCCGCGCACCGCCGTCGGCCAGCAGCTTCGTGCAGTACGCGCCGGCGATGCCCGTGGACAGGTCCACGACGACGCAGCCGTCCAGCGGTGATGCGGCGGCGGACTCACTCATCGGGCGTCCCCTTGCGTCCGCGGCCCGACTTGCTCAGCCGGAACTCCGGCGGGAACCGGTCGTCGTTGCTCCTGACCGCACCGGGTATCCCCGAGCTGATCGTCTCCTCGTCGAGCATCAGGTCGTCGCCGTCGGCGCGGGCGATGCCTCCGATCGACTCGAAGAGGCCGGCGAGCAGCGAGCCCATGTACTCGCCCTGGTGCTGCTTGAAGACCTCGAAGAAGACCTTCTGCATGAACACCGTGTCGGTCGGCCGGGTCCGCGCGCAGGCCAGCGCGTACTTCTCCACCTCCGCTTCCAGGTCCTCCCGCGGGACGACGCTGTTGAGGAAGTTGCACTCGTACATCTCCCGGGCGGTGAACGGCCGGCCGGTGAAGACCATCTCCTGGAACTTCCGCAGCCCCATCGTCTGCGCCCAGGTCCACATCCGGGGTGCCCATCCGACGTACCGGAAGGAGGGGTGGCCGAAGAGGGCGTCGTCGGAGGAGACCACCAGGTCGGCGTCGGCCGCCTGGTAGAAGTGCCAGCCGTAGCAGTACCCCTTGACCTCCAGGATGCTGATCTTCTTGAAGTCCTGCAGGCTCCGGCAGCCGCCCTGGGGGTGGGCGTACCACTGGGCCGGGGTACCGCCGTAGCGGTAGGAGCCCTTGGGGGGATACCGGACGTCCTCGTCCTCGCCGACCCCGAGCTCCCCCAGCAGCGGTCCGGCGGTCGGCGCGGCGTGCATCTCCATGGTCTCGGCGATGTCGGCGCCCGAGCCGAGATCGTCGCCGACGCCCCGGATCACCAGGACCTTCACCTCGTCGTCGATGTTGGCGCGGTGCAGCAGGTCCGCGTAGCGCGTGCGGGCCGCCGCGGTCGGCGCGTTGAGGGCGTCGGGCCGGTCCAGGGTGAGCGTGGCGATCTTCGTCCTGGGGTCCTTCTCGTAGCGGATGATCTCCTCTGCCGAGGGACGCTCGCTGTCAGCCATCAGTCTCCTAGCGAGGGGCACCGGCTTCAGCCGGTGGGGGAGTGGGGGAGCGCGGACATGTGCCGGGCCCCTCCCCGGCAGGCGTGTGCCGGATCCCGGGGAGGGCTCCGGTCCGCGGACCGGGGGTCTCGGTCCGCGAACCGGAGGTCTCGAGCCGCGGGCCTACGGTTTCCAGACGGGGCTCGACGTGAGCAGTTCGGCCCCGTCGGCGGTGATGAGCACGGCCTCGCGTCCCAGGACGGCGCCCACGCCCTCCTGCCAGAGGTAGCCGGTCACGGCCAGCACCATGCCGGGTTCGAGCCGCTCCTCGGCCGCGGTGTCCGCCAGATGGGAGGTGACCACGGGTGTGTCGAAGCCCAGGCCCAGGCCGCGGGCGACGGGCATCGGGGGCAGGGGCTCGCCGGCCGTGCCGTACGCGGCGAGCAGGTCACCGGCCGGAGCGCCCGGCCGGCAGGCGTCGAACAGGCGGCCCCACAGCGTGTCCCACCGCCGGTACAGGGCACCGGTGGCGGCCGGGTCACCGCCTTCGACCGGCCAGGTGCGGCCGACCTCGCCGATGTACCCGCGGGCGACCACCCCCGAGGTGAAGGCCACGAGGTCACCGGGGCCCACCCGCCCGTCCCCGCTCACCTTCCGCCACGGGTGTTCCCGGGACGTCACCCAGGCCACCTCCTGGGTCGCCGGCGTACTCACACCGCCGGCCGCCGCGGCCTGGAGCAGTACGCCGGACAGGTGCTGCTCGGTGACGCCCGGCCGCAGTTCGGCCACCGCCTTGGCCAAGGCGTCCTCGGCCACTCCGACGGCCTCCCGGAGGGCCGTGATCTCCTCCGCCGTCTTGACCCGGCGGGCGGCCCGCATGGCCGGTTCGCCGTCGACCACTTCGGCAGCGGGGAAGGCCATGGGAAGCAGCTGGAGGAACATCGGGGAGATGGTGTCCGTGCCCACCCGCCGGGCCGTGGCCGTTCCCTCGATGCCCTGCAGCGCCGTCACCCAGTTCATGGGGTTCCACGTCAGGCCGTAGAGGTGCTCCCGGGGAATGTCGTCGGGCACCCCCTCGTCCCAGGTCATCAGCGCGTGGATGGCCCCGGTGGCCCGGACGACCACGGCGGCCGGGGAGAAGGGACGGGTTCCCGCGGTCCACAGGCCCGGGGTCCCGGTGACATAGCGGACGTTGGCCTCTCGCCCGAGGACGAGGACGTCGAGGTCATGGGCTTCCATCTGCGCCAGCGCGCGCTCCCGCCGCCCGACGCGGAGAGCACGGTCGTCCGGCAGGACCTCAGTCGCCATAGGGGGTGTAGGGGTAGTCGGTCAGGGCGGTCCAGCCCTCTTCCTCGATCACGAGGACCTCCTCGCTGCGGTAGCCGCCGGTACCGTCCTCCCAGACGACGGGTTCGAGCACGAGCACCATGCCGGCATCCAGCACCAGCTGCTCGTCGAACTCCTCGCCCAGGTCGGTGCCGATGAAGGGCATCTCGGCCGGGTCGACGCCCATGCCGTGTCCCAGGTAGAAGTGGGGGAGCCAGGGCTTGCTGCCGCCGTTGGCCTCGATGGCGGCCTTGGTCAGGTCGGAGGCGGTGGCTCCCGCCCGCAGCACGTCCTTGACCGCGGTCTGGATCTCCCGCCACTTCCTGAACTGCGCCTGCTGGCGCGGGGACGGGTCCTGGCCGACGATCCAGGTACGGCCGAAGTCCGAGCAGTATCCGGCGTAACTGATGCTCACGTCCGTCCACAGCACGTCGCCCTTGGCCAGTTCCCGCTCGGTCGTCAGCAGCGGGAGGGCGAGGTCGCCGTGGGTGGTCCACACCCCGGTCTCCCGGGAGCCGGGCATCACCTGCCAGATGGGGTCGAGCACGTTGGCCTGCGCGCCGTGTTCGTATGCCTGGCGCAGGAAGCCGGCCGACAGGTCGATCTGGCGCATCCCCGGGGCCAGGGACTTTTCGATGTCGGCCATGGCCTGCTCGGTGATCCGCAGCGCGGTCCGGATGCACGCCAACTCGTCGGGGGTCTTGATCAGCTTGGCCACGGCCAGGACCAGTGAGGCGTCGCCGGGAGGCCCGCCCGGGAACAGCGTCCCGTGTGCCCTGCGCATCGCCCCGGTCAGCTCGTCGACCGCGATCCTCGCCCCGGACGGCACCAGCGCGGCGAGCTCGGAGCCGAAGTTCCGGACGCCCTCGTCGTACTCCGGGTAGACCGGAGGGTGGATGTGGTCGGCGGGCAGGAGGGACTCCGATGAGGTGCCCTCACGGAACGGCATGAACAGATGGGGCCACGGGTCGTCCGCCACCACCACGGCGACGGGACGGTCGACGTGGGCCAGGCCGGAGTCGCCGAGCGGCCAGCTCACTCCGGTGGCGTAGGTCACCGCGGTGTTGCCGAGCAGGATCAGGGCGTCGACGCCCTGATCCGCCATGGAGGCCCGCAGCCGCGCGCCGCGGTCACGGCCCATGCGGGCCAGGTCGGGTAGGTCCGGGATGTCGATGGCGGTCATTCCCGCCTCCCTAGCGATGTCATGGAGCCTCGCCGTCGCTTTCTGTGGTCCCGCCCGGCCTACAGGCCGAGGAATTCCCGGACGTTGCCGTTGACGATGCGAGCGGCCTTCTCGGGGCCGACGGCGTCCACGATCATGGCGACCGACCTCTCCGAGTAGCCGAACGTGCTCTCGTTGTGCGGGTAGTCGGCCGCCCACATGACGCGGTCCACGCCGATGTGCTCGAGCACCTCAAGACCGAGCGGGTCGACCATGAAGGACGCGTACATGTGGTTGTCCCAGTAGTGCCGGATGTCGTGGTCCAGCGGCCGGTCGAGCATGTGCCGGTAGGAGGCGTGGAGGTGCTCGGCGTCCTGGAGGGCGGAGGCGACCCAGTTCACGCCTCCCTCGAACCACCCGATGCGCAGCCCCGGGTGGCGGTCGATGATGCCGCTGAAGACGTACTTGCCGAACATCTCCCGGTACGGCGCCACGTTGACCATCATGCCGACGGCGATGGCGTTGACCTCGCACGGAGCCTTCAGCCCGGTCTCACCGATGTGGTGGGACACCGGGATCCCGGCCTCCTCGATCGCGTCCCACACGGGGATCATGGCGGTGCTCGAGTAGTCGATGGGGTTGCCGTCGTCGTCCAGTCCCGGCGACAGCGGCATCAGGAAGGTCCTGATCCCCAGGCCCTTCATCTCCTCCAGGGTCTTGCGAGCACCCTTCGCGTCCCACCAGTTGATGAGCCCGACGGCGTAGAAGCGGCCGCCTGAGCGCTCCTGGACCCCGGCGATGTACTCGTTGTAGATCCGGAAGCACAGCTCGCGGATCGACTTGTCGGGGTAGCCGAGCAGGGCCAGAAGCGCGTTGGGGAAGGCCAGTTCCCTCGCGATGCCGTCCGACCGCAGTTCCTGGATGCGCCCCTCGATGTTGTTGCTGCCGGCGCCCTCCAGGGGGTCGTACTGCATGAGGACCCGGCTGAACTCGCCGGGCAGGAACGACTTCCCGCCGACCCCCAGCTCGAAGGCCTCGTCCTTGTACCACACCCGCGGTGCGTGGTTCTTCAGGTGCTCGGGGAACTTGTCGTAGAAGATGTCGTCCGCGAGCGAGATGTGGTTGTCGGCGGAGAAGACCTCGGTGCCCGGGGGGAGCCCCAGGGAGGAGCCGCTCGAGTGGCCGCGCCGCTCCTTCGGGGGCCCGAAGCCCTCGGCGGGATACAGGGTGGAAGCCTGGCTGGACATCCTTGTCCTCCGTTGTCGGTCTGCGCAGCAGGGATCTGCGGCGGTGGGGATCTGCACGGTGGGGACGTGCACGGTGGGG
>JBEHXI010000150.1:0-17905 GCA_048498775.1 Actinomycetota bacterium
CAACATCTTCAACGACGGCGCTTTCGAGATCCTCAAGGACAAGTCCAGCACCGCCGACGCCGTCATCCCCCTCGAACACGGCCGGCCCATCCGCTTCGGCAGCAAGGCGGTCGTGCGCGATCCGGCGAGCGGCGAACCGGTCGTCGTCGACGCCGCCACCACCCGGCTTCCCGTCCTGGTCCACGACGCGCACGCCGAGAGCCCCGCGACCGCCTTCGCCCTGTCCCGGCTCGCCGACCCCCACACCCTGCACCACACCCCCGTCGGCGTCCTGCGCGACGTCCGCCGGCCGGTCTACGACACCACCCTCAACGACCAGCTCGACCAGGCCGTCGACCAGCACGGCAAGGGCGACCTCGCCGCCCTGCTGGCCGGCGGCGACACCTGGACCGTCCCGTCCCAGCGCTGACCCCAGCCCAGCAAAAGGAGATGGCATGTCTTCCGAAGCGATCCGCATCTGCGTCGTCGGCGCCGGACCGCGTGGCACGGTCGCCCTCGAACGCATCTGCGCCAACGCCCGGTTGGTCGCCCCCGGCACCCGGATCGAGGTCCACGTCGTCGACCCGTACCCGGTCGGCGGCGGACGGGTGTGGAAGCTCGACCAGCCCCGCCAGCTGCTGATGAACACCGTGGCCGGCGATGTCACCGTCTTCACCGACCCGACCGTCACCTGCGAGGGGCCGCTCACCCCCGGCCCGACCCAGTACCAGTGGGCCCGCATGGTCGCAGAAGGCCGGGTCACCGACGTCACCGACGAGGCCAAGGCCGAGGCGGCGCACATGGAGCCCTGGTCCTACGCCTCCCGGGCCTTCCAGGGCGAGTACCTGAACTGGGCGTTCCGCCACATCCTCCGCACCGCCCCCTTCGAGGTCACCACCCATGTCCACCGCACCTGGGCGACATCCGTCACCGACCTGCCCGGCGGGCTGCAGGAGGTGCGCCTCCAGGGTGAGGACCTGCCCCTGCGGGTGGACGCGGTCATCCTCGCCCAGGGGCACTACGACGTGCACCACACCGCCGGCCAGAACAGGCTCGCCGACTTCGCCGCACGCCACGGCCTGCACTACGTCCCGCCGTCCAGCCCCGCGGAGGCGGACCTGGACCGGATCCGCGCCGGCGAGCCCGTGGTGCTGCGCGGCCTGGGCCTCAACTTCTACGACTACATGATCCTGCTGAGCGAGGCGCGCGGCGGCCGCTTCGTGCGGGACGGCGGCAGGCTGCGGTACCTGCCCAGCGGCGCCGAGCCGGTGATCTACGCCGGATCCGGCCGCGGCATGCCCTACCGGGCCCGCGCCGAGATCAGACAGGAGATCGTGCCGCGCTACCAGCCCGACTTCCTCAACGCCGAGGAGATCGCCCGCCTCCGCCTCGCCGCCGGGACCGGCCGCAACGACTTCATGCGCGATCTGTTCCCCCTGGTGTCCAAGGAGGTGTCCTGGGTGTACTACCGGGCCCTGCTCAAGGACACCGACCCGCGGGCCCACGCCCGGCTGCTCGCGGAGTTCCCGGGTTGCGAGTGGGGCAGCCCGGCGATGGACCGGCTCATCGCGGAACTGGTCCCCGACCCCGCGCTGCGCTGGAGCTGGGAGAAGCTCGACCGCCCCGCGGAACAGCGGGACTTCGGCAGTCAGGCGGAGTTCCGGGCCTGGATCACCGAGCAGCTCGCCGAGGATCTGCGCCACTCCCGCCTGGGCCCGGCGCGCAGCGCGGTCAAGGCCGCCGCCGCGGTCATGCGCGACCTGCGCGACGAGGTGCGGCAGGTCATCTCGCACCGCGGCATCAGCGGAACGTCCTACCGCGACCACATCGACCACTGGTTCAGCGGCCTGAACAACTACGCCGCCAGCGGCCCGCCGGCCACCCGGGTCGAGCAACTGCTCGCCCTGATCGAGGCCGGCGTCGCCGAACCGCTCGGACCGCGCATGCGGGTGACCACCGACGCGGAGCGCGGGGTGTTCCTGGCCGCCTCCGAGGACGTGCCGGGGGAGCCGCTCGCGGCCCGGGCCCTGGTGGAGGCCCATCTGCCGCTGACGGATCTGCGACGGGCCACCGACCCGCTGCTGGCGTCGCTGCGCGCCGCCGGCGGCTGCCGCCCCCATGTGATCCCGGACGCCTCCGGTGACGGCTACGAGACCGGCGGCCTGGACGTGACCGAGGGGACCTTCCAGGTCGTGCGCGCCGACGGCACCCCGCACCCGGCCCGCTTCTCCTACGGCCCGCCGGTCGAGTCCGTCCAGTGGGTCACCGCGATCGGCGCCCGTCCGCACGTCAACTCCCGGACCCTGCTGCAGGGCGACTCGATCGCCCGCTCCTGCCTGCGGTACGGGGCCGACCGGCTCGCCCGGCAGGCCGGTGCCGCCACCGTGGACCCCCGCGACATCGAACTGACCGCCCCGCTGGCCGGCTGAGACACGAAGGGGAGAGTACCGATGATCGACCTCGAGACCATACGGTCGCGTGCCGCGACCGCGTCCGGCACCGTCGCGGTGGGCGACGGCACGGAATCGCTCACCTGGCAGGAGCTCGCCGACCGCGTCGCGGCCGTGCGGGCCTGGCTCACCCGCAGCCTCAACCCGTCCGACACCAACCGGGCGATGGTGATCGCGGGCAACAGCGTCCGGGTGGTGGTGGCCACCGCCGCCCTCACCTCGCTGGGGATCCCCTGGGTGGGTGTCGACCCGGCCCGTGACGGGGCCACCATCGCCGAGCAACTCCTCGCCGTGGACCCGACGTTCATCGTCTTCGACAGCGCGCTGCCCAACCTGCCCGAGGACTTCTGGCAGCGCTGGGGGGAGACCGCCGTCCTGCTCAACGTCGCCGGCTTCCCGGCGTTCGACACCCGCGTCACGCACTATCTGGCCGCGGCGGAGGCCGGCACCGATCCCGGGCCGTGGCAGAACCCGCCGTTCCTGGCCCTGGGATTCACCAGCGGCACCACCGGCACCCCGAAGCTGTTCGTCCGCCGCAAGCGCACCGAGAACCAGCGCGTCGCCTTCCTGCGCGACCGCATGGCCTTCGGTCCCGGCGACTCCTTCCTGATCACCTCGCCGCTGGCGTTCGCCTCCGGCCATGTGTGGGTCAGCGCCGCGCTGGCCCTGGGCGGCTCGGTACGCCTCGGGCCCACCGACCCCGGCGAGGCGCTGGAGGTCATCGCCGCCGAGGGCCTGACCGGGGCCTTCTTCGTGCCGCCCTTCCTCGACCGCGTCCTCCAGGCGGCCACCACCACCCACGCCCACCTGGACCTGACGGCGCTGCGCTTCGTCCTGACCGGCGGACGGCACGTCAGCCCGCGCACCATCCGGCAGGCCGCCGACCGGCTCGGCGAGGTGCTCCACCTGTACTACGCCACCACCGAGACCGGCATCAACACGATGGCCGGCCCGGCCGACCTGGCGGCGGACCCCTACTGCGCCGGCCGGTTCATGCCCGGGATCACCGTCCGCGCCCTGCGCCCGGACACCCTCGCCGAACTCCCGGCGGGCCAGGTGGGACTGCTGGCCATCGACAGCGCCTTCGCCATGGACGAGTACGTGCACCGCCCGCTGGACACCGTCGAGCTCCACGGCCGGCGCCACATCCTCACCAGCGACTACGGGTCGGTCACCGCGGACGGGCGGGTCCACATCACCGCGCGCTCCGGGGGCCGGCCCGACGCGGCCGAGGCCCGGCTGGACGTGGTGCGCGCCGAGGGCGCCCTGAAGGAGGACCCGGCGATCCTCGACGCCTGCGTGACCGCCGGGCCGGGGCACCGGGCGGTGGGCATCGTGACGCTCCGGCCGGGACCGGGCGGCCCCGAGCGCGACGGGGCGCTGGAGCGGGCGCGGGCCGTCCTGGAGCGCTTCGCCGTGCCGGGCACCGCGAGCACCGTCGTGGAGGTCCCGCACATCCCGTACAACAGCGCCGGAAAGGTCGCCATGCGGGAGCTGGACCGGCACCTGGAAGCGGCCCTGACCAGCGGCTGAGGTACCTGTCAGCGGCTTGAGGACCCCGCGGCCGGTCCGGTGGCGGGGTCCTCGCTTGATTCTGTACCTACTAGTATGTACAGTGAGGGTCATGAGCACGAAAGACGCCCTGATCCAGGCCACGGCGGAACTGCTGTGGGAACGGGGTTACGCGGCCACCAGCCCCGCGCTGATCCAGAAGCGCTCCAAGGCCGGCCAGGGGAGCATGTACCACCACTTCTCCGGCAAGGCCGACCTGGCCGTCGCCGCCATGCGGCAGTCCTCCGAGCAGCTGCGGACCGCCGCGGACGCGGCCCTGAGCGTCGGCGACTCCGCCGTGCAGGCCATCACCGCCTACCTCGACATGGAACGCAACCCGCTCGCCGGCTGCCGCGTCGGCCGGCTCGTCCAGGACCACGACGTCGTCTCCGACGACACCCTGCGGGCACCCGCCGCCGAGTTCTTCACCTGGCTCGAAGGCCGCATCGCCGAGGTGCTCACCGCCGGTGTGCGCAGCGGCGAACTGCGCCCGGACGCCGACGTCGCGGCGACCGCCGCACTGGTCGCCGCCTCCGTCCAGGGCGGCTACATCCTCGCCCGCGCCCAGCAGGACCCGGAGGCCTTCCGCCGCGCCACCCGCGGCGCCCGGCAGGCCGTCCGCGCCCTGGCCGCCGAGTCGGCCGCCGGACACAGCGGCGACTGACCGCCACCGGCACACCCCACGCACGTCGCCCGATCACACCTCGTACCTCACCCCGAGGAGACCCCGCGATGACCGTGTCCCCCGAAGCGCAGGCCCCGGCGCCCGCCGCCCGCGCCTCCGCTTCCCCGCCCGCCACCGAGCAGGGCGCCGCACCGCGCCACACCGGCCTCGCCCTCGCGGCCGTCTGCCTCGGCTTCTTCATGATCCTGCTGGACGGCAGCGCCCTGAACGTGGCCCTCCCGGCCATCGAGCACGACGTCCACGGCTCGATATCCGCCCTGCAGTGGGTCGTCAACATCTACACGATCCCGCTCGCCAGCGTCCTGCTGACGGCGGGCAGCATCAGCGACCGCTGGGGCGCCCGGCGGCTGTTCGTCTCCTCCCTGGCCGCCTTCACCGTCGCCTCCCTGCTGTGCAGCGTCAGCCCCAGCCTGAGCACCCTGGTCGGCGCCCGCTTCCTGCAGGGTGTCGCCGCCGGCGGCCTGCTGCCGACCACCCTGGCCATCATCGCCCGCACCTACCCCAACCCGATCGAGCGCGCCAAGGCCATCACCGTCTGGGGTGCGACCGGCGGAATGGCCCTGGTCGCCGGCCCGATCGGCGGCGGCTTCCTGACCGACCTGTGGGGCTGGCGCTCCATCTTCATCATCAACGTGCCGGTCGGCCTGGTCACGCTCTACCTCGCCCAGCGCTACGCCCGCGAGACCCCGCGCCGCGACGCCCGGCCCGACCTGCCCGGCCAGCTGACCGCCGTGGTCGCCCTGTCCGCCGTCGTCGCCTACCTCATCGAGGGCGGCCCGCTCGGCTGGACCGCGCCGCTGCCCCTCGCCCTGCTCGTCGGCGGCATCGCCTTCTTCGCCGCCTTCCTCGCCATCGAGCGGCGCAGCGCCCACCCGATGCTCCCGCTCGCCGTCTTCCGCCGGGCGGCCTTCTCCGCCTCGATCACCAACGGCTTCGCGTTCCAGTTCGGCGGCTACGGCATGCAGTTCATGCTCGCCATCTACCTCCAGCAGCACTGGGGACTGAGCGCGCTGACCACCGGCACCTACTTCCTGCCGTTCTCGGTCGCCTGGGTCTTCGGCACCATCGTCCTCAACCGCCGCCTGGTGGGCCGCGGTCCGCGGTTCCTGCTGTGGACCGGAGCGCTGTCGTCCTTCGTCGGCGCGCTGCTGCTGCTCGGCGTCACGGACGGCGGCACCTGGCCGCTGTTCATGGTCGGCACCGGCCTGGCGGGCCTGGGCTGCGGGGTGTTCTCGCCCAGCCTCAACGCCGCCGCGCTGCTGTCGATCGACCCCGCCTACGCCGGCCTGGGCTCCGGGGTCCTCAACACCGCCCGCCAGGTGGGCATGGCGATGGGCGTCGCACTCCTGGGCTCGTTCATCGGCATGCGGGACGCCCTGTTCGGCCTGCGGGCCGGCGCCTCCCTGGTGGCCCTGTGCTTCGCTGCCATCATCGTCCTGAGCCTGCGTTACGTCCCCCGCAAGGAGACCGCCTGAGGCCCCACCGGGCCACCGGCCGCGGCCGGGCGGCGGGACCCGCCGAGGTTCCCGCCGCGCGGCGTCACACCCCCATCCATCGCGATCCCCGAGGAGCACCCCGCATGCGCGCAGTCGTCGCCGAAGCCCACGGCGGCCCGGAGGTCCTGACCGTCGCAGAGCGCCCGGAACCCGAGTCCGGCGAGGACACCCTGGTCGTCGAACTGGCCGCCGCGGGCGTCAACTTCAAGGACGTCTACGAGCGCGAGGGCCGCACCCCGCTGCGCGCACCCCTCGTCCCCGGCAGCGAGGGAGCCGGGACCGTCCTGGCCGCCGGCCCCGGCACCGGCTTCGCGCCCGGTGACCGCGTCGCCTGGTGCGCCGCTCCCGGCAGCTACGCCGAACGCGTCGCCGTGCCCGCCCGCGCGGCGGTGCGGGTGCCCGACGACATCCCCTTGACCGACGCCGCCGCGATCCTGCTCCAGGGGCTCACCGCCCACTACCTGACGACCTCCACCCACCGGGCCGCGGAGGGCGAGACCGCGCTGGTGCACGCCGCCGCCGGGGGACTGGGGCAGCACCTGGTGCGGCTGCTGTCGCGGCGCGGGGTCCGCGTCATCGGCACCGTCTCCACCCAGGAGAAGGCCGGGACCGCCAAGGCGGCGGGCGCGCACGACGTCATCGTCCGCGGCGTCCGCGGGCCCTCCGACGCCTCTGACGGCCTGGCGGAGCGCGTCCTCGCCCTCACCGGCGGGCGGGGCGTCGACGTGGTCTACGACGGCATCGGGCGTGACACCTTCGAGGCGGGGCTGGCCGCCCTGCGCCGCCGCGGCACCTTCGTCCTGGTCGGCGCCGCGTCCGGCCCGGTGCCGCCGTTCGACCCGCAACGCCTGGCGGGTCTCGGCTCGCTGTTCCTGACCCGCCCCACCCTGGTCGACCACGCGAGCGACCCGGCCGAACTCGCCGAGCGGGCGGCCGAGGTCTTCTCCTGGCTGCGCGGCGGAGTCCTGGAGGTCGCCGTGGGCGGCCGCTACCGCTTCGACCAGGCCGCCCAGGCCCATGACGACCTGCAGTCCCGCAGGACCACCGGAAAGCTTCTGCTGCATCCCTGACCGTCCGGCGGCACCCGGCACCCGACCCCCATCCACCGGGGGCGGGTGCCGTTGTCGTTCCGCCGCTCCCACTCGCCGGGGGTGTCGGCCGTCCGTTCGATACGTTACTGTATCGGATACGTCGATGTATCGAGTGAGGACGGATGGCCCAAGTGGAGCAGTCGGCCGACGGTGCGGACGCCGGGCGCGGCCCGGCCGGCGCGGGGCGCGTCACCCGGCGGCGGGCGCGGACCCGGGCCCGGCTGCTGGAGGCCGCGTTCACGGTCTTCGCGGAGAAGGGGTTCGGGCACGTCTCGATCGAAGAGGTGTGCGCGGCCGCCGGATTCACGCGCGGCGCCTTCTACTCCAACTTCGGCACCCTGGACGAGCTGTTCTTCGCGCTGTACCAGGACCGGGCCGAGCTGATCACCGCCCAGGTGACCGAGGCGCTGGCGCAGCGGGGGACGGACTACGACGTCGGCGCGGCCGTCGACCGGGTGACCGAGGTGCTCCTGCTGGACCGGGACTGGCTGCTGGTCAAGACCGACTTCCTGGTCCACGCGGCGCGGGACCCCGAGGTGGCCGACGCGCTGCTGGAGCACCGGCGGCGGCTGCGCGAGGCGATCGTGCGGCGGCTGGCCGCCCTCGCCGAGTACAGCGAGCTGCCGTCCGTCCTCGGCGGGGCGGAGGGGGTGGCCCACGCGTTCATCGCCGTCTACGACGGGGTCACCACACAGCTGCTGCTGGACCAGGACACCGAGCACGCCCGCGCCTGGCTCAGGCAGCTGCTGATGGCGCTGCTGTTCCACCCGGGCGCGCCGGACGACCGCGGGCCGGACGACCGCGTGCGGTGACCCAGGGCCCACCGGGGAAACACAACGACCTGCCCAGCCGGGAGTCGAGGAAGAAGGAGCACGACAGTGGACGCGGACGTCATCATCGTCGGAGCCGGGTTGTCCGGCCTGGTCGCGGCACACGAACTCACCAGCCGGGGCCGCCGGGTCGCCCTCGTCGACCAGGAGGGTCCCGCCAACCTCGGCGGCCAGGCCTACTGGTCGTTCGGCGGGCTCTTCCTGGTCGACACCCCCGAGCAGCGGCGTCTGGGAGTGAAGGACTCCTTCGAACTCGCGTGGAGCGACTGGCAGGGCAGCGCGCAGTTCGACCGCCAGGACGACGAGGACTCCTGGGCGGTGCGCTGGGCCCGCGCCTACGTGGAGTTCGCCGCCGGGGAGAAGCGCTCCTGGCTGGGCGGGCACGGCATCAGGCTGACGCCGATGGTCGGCTGGGCCGAGCGCGGGGACCTGAGGGCGGACGGGCACGGGAACTCGGTGCCGCGCTTCCACGTCCCCTGGGGCACCGGCACCGGAGTGGTGGCCCCGTTCACGGCGAGCGCCCAACGCGCCGCCGCGCAAGGCCTGCTGACGTTCCATCACCGTCACCGGGTCGACGAGCTGGTGATCCGCGACGGCGCGGCCACCGGGGTGCGCGGCACCCTGCTGGCCGACGACCCGGCGCCGCGGGGCGTGGCCACCAACCGCGAGGAGACGGGGGAGTTCGAGCTCTCCGCGCAGGCGGTCATCCTCACCACCGGCGGGATCGGCGCCAACCACGAGATGGTGCGCCACTACTGGCCCGAGCGCCTGGGCACCGCGCCGAAGAACATGATCACCGGCGTGCCGGCCTACGTGGACGGGCGGATGCTGGACATCAGCGCCGCCGCCGGGGTCCGGCTGGTCAACCGGGACCGGATGTGGCACTACACCGAGGGCGTGCGCAACTGGGACCCGGTCTGGCCCGGCCACGCCATCCGCATCCTGCCGGGCCCGTCGCCGATGTGGTTCGACGCGCTGGGCCGCCGCCTGCCCGACCCGTACCTGCCCGGCTACGACACCCTCGGCACGCTGAAGCACCTGCGCACCACCGAGGACATCGCCGGCTACGACCACTCCTGGTTCATCGTCACCCAGAAGATCATCGAGAAGGAGTTCGCGCTCTCGGGCTCCGAGCAGAACCCCGACATCACCAGCGGCGACCGCAAGGCCGTCCTGCGGGAGCGGCTGCTGGGCAAGGGCGCCCCGGCGCCGGTCGAGGCGTTCAAGCGCCACGGCGCGGACTTCGTCGTCGCCACCACCCTGGAGGAGCTGGTGGCGAAGATGAACGCGCTGACCGACGAACCGCTGCTGGACGCCGCCGCCCTGCGCCGCCAGATCGAGGCCCGCGACCTGCAGATCGCCAACCCGTTCGGCAAGGACGCCCAGATCCAGGGCATCCGCAACGCGCGCCGCTACCTGGGCGACCGGCTCAGCCGGGCCACCGCGCCGCACCGCATCCTCGACCCGCAGGCCGGGCCGCTGATCGGGGTGAAGCTGCACGTCCTCACCCGCAAGACGCTCGGCGGCATACAGACCGACCTGGACTCGCGTGCCATCGGCACCGACGGGCAGCCGATCGGCGGCCTGTACGCGGCCGGTGAGGTCGCCGGATTCGGCGGCGGCGGCGTCCACGGCTACAACGCCCTGGAGGGCACCTTCCTCGGCGGCTGCCTGTTCTCCGGCCGCGCCGCGGGCCGCGCCGCCGCCCGGCAGGTCGCCTGAGGCACCCGTGTGCCGCGGCCGCCGCCGCGGCACACGCCGTCCTCCCCACGCGCCACCGGGTCAGGCGGCGTCAGGCGGCCTCGGCCTCCAGGCGGGCGGCCGCGCCGGCCTGGGGCCGCAGCACGCCGGCCGCGGCGGAGGCGACCGCGCACAGCGCCACGGGCAGGAAGAACGTCACGTTGAGCGGCACCAGGCGGGTCAGCGGGCCGATGACGGCGGGCCCGGCGAGCATGCCCAGATAGCCCAGGCCGGCGACCCGGGAGACGTTGGCGCCCGCGGCCTCCCGGTCGGCGTGGCCCGCGGCGCTGAACAACTGCGGGACGCAGCCGGACAGTCCGGCCCCGAAGACCGCCCACCCCGCCAGCGCCGCCGGGACCCACGGGGACAGCGCCGCGAGCGTCAGCCCCGCCCCGGCCGCGCCGGCCCCGTAGCGCAGGACGGCCACCGGGCCGAACGACGCGGCCAGCCGGTCCGCGACCAGCCGGCCGCCGGTCATGGCGGTGGAGAAGGCGCCGTAGCCCAGGGCGGCCGTCGCCGCGGGGGCGCCGAGGACGTCCCGCAGGTGCAGCGCGCTCCAGTCGGCGGCGACACCCTCACACAACATGATCATCAACGCCAGTGCGGCCAGGGCCCGGATCCGGCGGGGGATGGGCCTGCGGGCCGGGGCCGCGCCGGGCGCCGTCCGGCCGGCTCGCCCGGCGGGACGGGGGCGGTCGTGCCGCAGCAGCGCCGGGGCGGCGAGCGCGCAGACCGCGAGCCCGAGGAGCGCGGCGCCACCGAGGGTCCGCGCCGGGCTCCACCCCCAGGCCAGGGTGCGGGCGCCGACCAGCGAGGCCAGCAGCCCGCCGACGGAGTACGTGGCGTGGAAGGCCGACATGACGGGACGCCGGTAGCCGCGCTCCACCTGTACGGCGTGCGCGTTCATGGCCACGTCCAGCCAGCCGCTGCCGAAACCGAGCACCAGCAGCGCCGCCCCCAGCGTCCAACCGCCGGCGGCCAGCCCGGGCAGCACCACGGCGGCGCTGCACAGCGCGCCCCCCGCCGGGACGACGAGGCGGGCGCCGGCGCGGTCGGCGAGCGGGCCGGCGAACCGCATGCCCGCGAAGGCCCCCGCCCCCAGGAGCAGCAGGATCCAGCCGAGCACGGCGTGGCTGACGCCGGCGCGGTGCTCGGCGGCGGGGATGTGGACGACCCACATCCCCATCAGGAAGCCGTTCAGGGCGAAGTACACGAAGGTCGCCAGCCGACCGGCCCGCAGGGATCTGTCCATGAGCCCGAACATAACGCACAGATTCAATGTTCGTAACGTTGATTTTCGGGCGTGCCCTGTGTTCAGATGCGGGTGTGTCGAGCACAGACCGATGGAGACGGATCACCGACGCCGTCCGCGAGGCGGGCCGCATGGGCGTCGCGGAACTGGCCGAGCTGACCGGTGCCTCCGAGATGACCATCCGCCGCGACCTGGAGGTCCTGGCCGGGCAGGGCGTCCTGGAGCGCTACCGCGGCGGCGCCAGAAGCCTGCTGCTGCGCGGCGAGGAACCGCCGTTCGCGCTGCGCGCGCACGAGGGAGTGGAAGCCAAGCGGCGCATCGCCGCGGAGGCCGCCGCACTGCTCGCCGACGGCGAGTCCGTCGTCCTCGACAGCGGCACCACCTGCCTGGAGGTGGCCCGCGCGCTGGAGCACCGCCGCCTGACCGTGACACCGCTGTCCCTGCACGCCGTGAACGCGCTGACCGCGGCGCCGCGGCTGACGCTGCTCGTGCCCGGCGGCCGGGCCCGCCCCGGCGAACTGGCCCTCATCGGCCCGCTGACCCAGGCATCGCTGGCCGCCCTGCGCTTCGACACCGCCGTCATCGGCTGCTGCGGCCTGACCGCGGCCGACGGCCTGACCGCGCACGACCTGGACGACGCCGCCGTCAAGCGCGCCGCGATCGCCTCGGCGCGCCGCGTCATCGCCGTCACCGAGGCGGGCAAGCTCTCCAGGACCGCCCTCGCCTTCGTCGCGCCCGTCACCGCGCTGGACGCCGTCATCACCGACGACTCCGCCTCCGAGGAGGAGACCGGCGCGCTGACGGCCGCCGGGGTGACGGTACGGACGGTGTGACGACCCCGGCGGCACCCGTGGCGCCCGAACGGCCCCGGAAACGCGGCCGGTTCGCCGTTCCCGCGGCCGGTCAGCGCGAGGTGTCACGGTACTTGCGCACCGCCAGCGAGGAGAACACCGCCAGGATCAGCAGGGACCACAGCACCGACGCCACCACCGGATGCTGCATCGGCCAGGCCGGCGCGGTGTCGGCCCCGGGGTTGCCGAACAGCTTGCGGCAGGCCTGGACGGTGGCGCTGAACGGGTTCCAGTACGCGATCGCCTGCAGCCAGCCCGGCATGGTCGGCACCGGGACGAAGGCGTTGGACAGGAAGGTGAGCGGGAACAGCCAGACCAGGCCCGCGGAGGTGGCCGCCTCCGGGCTGCGCAGCGACAGCCCGATCAGCGCCCCCACCCACGAGAACGCGTAGCCCAGCAGGAGCAGCAGCAGGAAGGCGGCCAGCGCCCTGGGTATCCCCTCGTGCACCCGCCAGCCCACCAGCAGCGCCACGACCGCCAGCACCAGCAGGACGAAGGCGTTCTGCACCACGTCGGCGACGGTCCGTCCGGCGAGCACCGCCGAGCGCGCCATGGGCAGGGAACGGAAGCGGTCCACCAGGCCCCTGGTCATGTCGTCCGCGACGCCGGCCGAGGCGCCCTGCACCGCGAAGGCGACCGTCTCGGCGAAGATCCCGGCCATCAGGAACTCCCGGTAGCCGCCGCCCGGCACCTCGATCGCGCCACCCAGCACAAACGTGAAGAGCAGCACGAACATCACCGGTTCCATCAGTCCGAAGACCACGATCTCGGGGATCCGGGTCATCCGGCGCAGGTTCCGCCGGGCCAGCACCCAGGAATCCCGCGTCATCTGGAAAACCCCGCCGCGCGGCTGCTCGGTCGCGCGCCCCGGCACTCCTCGGGTGGCGGTCGCCATGGTCATGCGTCCTTCCCAGAGTCGGTCTCCCCGGCCGGGTGGCCGGTCAGGGAGAGGAAGACATCGTCGAGGGTGGGCCGGTGCAGCCCGATGTCGTCGATGAGGACGTCCCGCCGGTCCAGCTCGCGGATGACGTCGGCGAGGACCCGGGCGCCCCCGCTCACCGGCATCCTGATCCGCCGGGTGCGGTGCTCCACGCCGGGCCGGCCCGAGCCGTAGGGGGTGAGCGCGGCCACGGCCGTGCGGATCAGCTCGCGGTCGTGGACGACCACTTCGACCTGTTCGCCGCCGATCCGCGCCTTGAGGTCGTCGGCGGAGCCGCGGGCGATCACCCGGCCGTGGTCGACGACGGCGATGTCGTGCGCCAGCCGGTCGGCCTCCTCCAGGTACTGGGTGGTGAGCAGCAGGGTGGTGCCGTCGTCCGCCAGCGACTCCAGGAGCTCCCACAGCGCCAGCCGGTTGCGCGGGTCCAGGTCGGCGGTGGGCTCGTCGAGGAACATCACCGGGGGCCGGGCCACCAGAGCCGCCGCCAGGTCGAGCCAGCGGCGCATGCCGCCGGAGTAGGTGCCGGCCGGCCGGTCGGCCGCCTCGGCGAGGTCGAGCCACTCCAGCAGTTCCCCGGCACGCGTCCGGGCGTCCCGGGCGGGCATCTGGTAGAGCTCGCCGACCATCTGCAGGTTCTCCCGCCCGGTGAGGTACTCGTCCACGGCGGCGTACTGGCCGCACAGGCCGATCAGGCCGCGGACCCGCCCCGGGTGCCTGAGCACGTCCACCCCCGCGACCTCGGCGCTGCCCGCGTCGGGCCGCAGCAGCGTGGTGAGCACCCGCACCGTGGTGCTCTTGCCGGCGCCGTTGGGTCCGAGCAGCCCCAGCACCGTGCCCTCCGGCACGTCCAGATCGACCCCGTCCAGGGCCCGAATGTCACCGAAGGCCTTCACCAGCCCCTCGGCTCGGATGGCTGCCCCCATGCGCCTCTTCCTTCTCCCGGCCGGTCGGCCACGGCGGCCCACCGCCGACGACGGGATCTCCCCTTGCCGGCCGGTGCACGGCCCCGCGAGGGGAACGCGCCGGACCGCCGGCATTCGCCCCCGCAACCACGTGCCGGAAAACGTCACGGTCCCGGGGACCGGCACCGGTGGGCCATGTGTTCCATCGTCCACCACCGGTCGCGGGAGCGCACCTACGGAAACCGCGGAGTTCACCCTGTTCCGCGGCGCGCGAGCGGCCTTCTCGCCTGTCACACCGGTGAATTCGGCTTTCCCGCGGCGCATTTCCCGGGAACGCTTTTCCCGTGAACGCCGCGCGCCGGCACGCGAACCGGCGGGTGCGCCGCCGCCCGACATGCGAAACGGCCGCATCCGGTGAAACACTGTGAAGGACCGGACCGCCGGTGCCCGGGGACCACGAGGTTCCCGCAGGCCAGCCAGGCCGTGCGACCGCCGTCCGGACGGTCGTGACATCCGGTCACGTCAATCGGTCACATTCCGCATCAGGACCGACACCGAGCGCGGTATTTTCCGCGAATCGAGGTGGTACCAGTGGAGTTCAGTATGCCGGTCAAGGACCGGGAAGAGTTCCTCGCCGGCCTGCACGTGGGAATCCTGGGGGTGGATGACCCGCGCGACGGCGGTGCTCCGCTGCTGGTTCCGCTGTGGTATTCCTACCGGCCCGGTGGACTGGTGACGATCGAGACGGGGCGGAAAATGCTGAAGGCCCGGCTGGTCCGCGAAGCGGGGCGGTTCAGTCTCTGCGTACAGGACGAGGCACCCCCCTACCGGTATGTCAGCGTGGAGGGCCCCGTGGTGGCCGTGGAGGACCCGCTGCCGCGGGACGAGCACGAGGCGCTGGCCCACCGGTACCTCGGCGCGGAGGCCGAGTCGTACCTCGCTTCCACCCGCGAGCAGTTGACCGACGACATCCTCATCCGCATGCGGCCCCAGAGGTGGCGGACAGCCGACTTCTCCGCCTTCGCCGCGGACTTCGACCGGCCGTGAGTCCCTCGGGACCCGGGGGCGCACACGCAGGAGAGACAGGACTTTTCCCGATGGTCACCGACACGATGACGTATCCGGTCCCGGCGGCCTGGAACGCCGGGACGACGTGGTATCCACGTGATCGCTGTCTGCACGAACTGTTCGACGCCCAGGCGGACTTCCGCCCCGGGGCCACCGCCGCCGTACAGGACGGCCGTGCCATCGGCTACGGCGAGCTTCGGGCCCGCGCCGACGCGCTGGCCGTGCGGCTGTGTGATTCCGGGGTGCGGTGCGGCGACAAGGTCGGCGTGTGCGGCGGCCGGTCCCTGGAGGCGCTGGTCGCCTTCCTGGGCATCCTCAAGGCCGGCGCCGCGTACGTGCCCCTCGACGACTCCGCACCGCCCGGGCGACTGCAGGCGATGGCCGAGGACGCGGGGGTCCACACCGTGGTGACGCTGCCCGGCAGCCTCTACCGCATCCGGCGGGTGCGCAGCCGCATCGACCTGGGCGGACTGGTGACCACCGTTCCGGTCACGGCCCCGCGGGTCCCGGCGGACGCCACCGACTGCGCCTATGTGATGTTCACGTCCGGCTCGACCGGCCGCCCCAAACCCGTGGCGATCCCGCACCGCGGCGTGGTCCGACTGGCCGCGTCCGACCTGGTCTGGCAGCGTCCACGGCCCGGCGAACGGGTGTTGCACGCCTACGGCATCTCCTCGGACGCCTCCACCATCGAGATCTGGTCCGCGCTGCTCGCCGGCGCGTGCGTGGTGATCGTCGATCAGGAGGAACTGCTGTCACCGGCCGCCCTGGAGGCACGGCTGCTCTCCGAGCGGGTCAGTGTCGCGTATCTGACCACCGGGGTCTTCCACCACATCGCGCGCACCAGGCCGTCGGCGCTGCGCTCCCTGCGGTTCGCCTCCGCGGGCGGTGAGGCGATGGACGCCCAACTGGCCCGCGCCGTACTGGCGGCCTGCCCGGACACCACGGTCGTCAACTTCTACGGGCCCACCGAGAACAGCGTGGTCTCCACCGCGCACCTGGTGCGCGACCTGACGCCCGAGGCGACGGCCGTGCCGATCGGCCGCCCCCTGGAGAACTCCACCTGCTATGTGGTGCGCGCCGACGGCACGCTCGCGGACCTGGGCGAGGAGGGCGAACTCCTGGTCGGCGGCGACGGGCTGGCCCTGGGCTACCTCGGCGACCCGGAGCTGACGGCCGAACGCTTCGTCGACAACCGCTTCGATCCCGGCACCCGGCTCTACCGCACCGGCGACCGCGTGGCCCGGCGCGCCGACGGCCTCCTGGAGTACCGGGCCCGCGTGGACCGGCAGATCAAACTGCGCGGGCACCGCATCGAGCCGGACGAGATCGAGGCGCGGCTGCGGGCCGACGACGCCGTGGGCGAGGCCGTCGTCGAACTGGAGGGCGGCAGCCTGACCGGCTATGTCACGCCGGCCAGCCCCGGCCGGACGCTGCCCCTGGACCGCATCCGCCGCGGCCTCGCCGCGTGGCTGCCCGCGGCGGCCGTCCCGGCACGACTGGTTCAGGTCGCGCGCTTCCCGGTGACCGCGGCCGGCAAGGTCGACCGGCCGCGACTGCGCAGGCTGGCCGCCGAGACGCGGGTCCCCGCCACGACGGCGGACGACGCCGAGCCCGGCCCGCGCGACGCGATCGCCCGGCAGTGGCAGGAGGTGCTGGGCGTGTCCCCGGCACCCGGCGACAACTTCTTCGACATCGGCGGCGACTCCCTGCTGGCGGCCGAGGTCGTCACCCGCGTGCTGACCGCCTTCGGCCTCGACGCGCGGCACGGCCGCACCCTCGTCCACAGCCTGCTGCGCTCGCCCACCCTGGAGGACTTCTCGGCGGCCGTCACCGGCGTCAGGACGCGGGACGGCGCCGGGGCCGCGACCGGCAGCACCGTGGACTTCCGCGCCGAGGCCCGCCTGGGCTTCCGGCTGCCGCCGCCGCGCGGGCCGGAGCCCGACTGGCGGGATCCCAAGGAGGTCCTGCTCACCGGCGCTTCCGGGTTCGTCGGCGCCTTCCTGCTGGACCGGCTGCTGCGCCACACCGCGGCCCGGGTGCACTGCCCGCTGCGCAGCCGCGACCACGCCCACGCCCGGCAGAAACTGATGCGGAGCCTGGCCCGCTTCGGCTTCGCCACGGCCGAGGCCGCCGACCGCGTCGAGTGCTTCCCCGCCGACCTCGCCGAGCCCGGTCTCGGCCTGGAGCCGGGCCTCGACGAGGCGCTCGCCGACTCCCTCGACCTGGTCGTCCACGCGGCCGCGCAGGTCAACTTCCTCTACCCGTACGAGGCGCTGCGCCACGCCAACGTGGAGGGCACCAGGCAACTCGTCCGCCTGGCCGCCCGGCGCCGGGTGCCGGTGCACTTCCTCTCCACCATCGCCGTGCTGGCCGGCTTCGGCACCGCGGGCGTACGGCACGTCGACGAGGACCTGCCGCTCGACCACGCCGACCGCCTCACCATGGGCTACGCGGAGAGCAAGTGGGTCGCCGAGGAGGTGCTGCGCGGCGCGGCGGACCAGGGGCTGCCGGTGGCGGTCTACCGGCCCTACGAGATCACCGGCGACCAGACCAGCGGCGCCTGCAACACCGACACCGCGATCTGCTCGCTGTTCAGGACGATCGCCGAGACCGGGCTGGCCCCCGACATCCCGCTGCCGCTCGACTTCGTCCCCGTGGACTACCTCGCCGAGGCGGTGGTCCACCTGGCCACCGCGCGCGACACCACCCGCCGGACCTACCACCTGACCAATCCCCGTCCGGGGAGCCTGGGCGACATGCTCGACCGGATGGACGCGGCCGGGCACCGGATCCACCGGCTCCCCTACGAGGAGTGGGTGGGCGAACTCGTCCGCCATGTCGGGCGGAACCCCACCAGCCCCACCGCCCCGTTCGTCTCGCTGTGCGTGGACCGCTGCAAGCAGGCCGACATGTCCGTCAAGGAGATGTACTTCGAGGGCACCTTCCCGACCGTGGGCCGCGCCAACGTCGAGCAGGACCTGGCCGGCGCGGGCCTGCACTGCCCGCCCGTCGACGCGAAGCTCCTCGACCGCTACCTCGAGTACCTGTACGCCACCGGCTACATCGA